>NZ_CACSJM010000011.1 GCF_902706185.1 Roseomonas sp. 18066
CGCCCGCCCCGCGCCAGGCTGGCCAGCGCCGCCGCCAGCGCCGCCCGGTCCTCCGCCTGGAACAGCCCGGCCACCGGCCGGTCGCGCAGCGCCGATGGCGCCAGGCCGAGCTCAGCCTGCCAGGCCGGGTTGGCGGCCTGCACCAGGCCGGCGGCATCGAAGACCAGGTAGAAATCGGGCGTCTGCTGCCAGATGCGGTCGCGCTCGCGGGTGCGGGCATCGACCCGCGTCTCCAGCGCCTGGTTCAGCCGGCGCAGCTCATCCTCGATGCGCTTGGCCTCGGTGATGTCGTAGAGCACGCCGCTGAAGCGCAGCGCGCTGGTCTCGGCATCGCGCAGATACTCGCCGCGCCGCGCCAGCCAGCGCACCGCCCCGTCATCGGCGCGGGTCACCCGCAGCTCGGCGAAGCCGCTGGCCCCGGCGGTGCCGGCGGCCAGGTCGATGATCGGCGGGTCGCCGGGCAGCACCAGGGCGTTGATGCCGCGCACCGCCAGGTCGCGCGCCGGATGCAGCCCGAGCAGCCGGCAGAACTGCGCCGAGACGCTGGCCGTGCCGAAATCCAGCCAATGCTCGAAGGTGCCGACGCCGCCCGCGGTCTGGGCGATGCGCAGCTGCTCCTCGACCCGCTTCTGCTCGGTGATGTCGACCAGCACGCCGGTGAAGCGCAGCGGCCGCTCGGCGTCATCCAGGTGGCAGCGGCCGCGCGCATGCACCCAGCGCAGCGCCTCCGTCCCCGCCGCGGCGCCGCCGGGCGGCAGGATGCGGAATTCCTTGGAGAAGACCTCGGCGCCCAGCAGCACGGCGCCGATGCTCAGGCGGATGCGGGCGCGGTCGGCCGGGTGGATGATGCGGAAGAAGCGGCCGCTGGGGATGCCGGCCGCCGCCTCGGCGGCGCCGATGCCGTGCAGCGCGGCGAAGCGGGCATCGCCGCGCAGCAGGCCGCCCTGGATGGCGCCATCGCCGATCTCCCAGTCCCAGGCGGCGGCGCCGGAGGTGGCCAGCACCTCGGCCAGCCGCGCCTCGACCGCGGCCGCCGCGGCGCCGGGCATGTCCTGCTCAGCCGGCATCGGCGGCCTCGCCATCGGGGCCCATCACCCGGGCGATGAACTCGCCGACCAGCAGCTTCAGCGCCGCCAGCGACGGCAGGTCCATCAGCATGGCGATATAGCCGTGGATGTCGCGGTCCAGCACGGCGAAGTTGATGTAGAGGAACAGCACCAGCCCGTCGCCATCCTCGTCGCGCACCAGCTCGAACAGCATGCCGCCATCGCCGCGCACCACCTCGGGCAGCGACATGGTCAGCGATTCGCGCAGCATGTTGGCCATGGTCGCCAGGCAGCCATTGAGGATGACATTGCCGGTCTCGGCCAGCGCCTCGTCCTCCAGCCCGCGCATCTCCGCCTCGCCCAGCGCCTCGCCGACCACGGCGCGCACCAGCTCCAGGCCGCGGCCCTCGGGGAAGATCAGCAGCGCGCGGCCGGAGAAGGCGCCGGCGAAATCCTGCCGCACGGCCACCAGCGGCTCGGATTCGCGCTGGCCGATCAGCCGCGCGGCGGTGCGGCGGCTGATCACCTCGGCCGAGGGGACCGAGAGCAGCACCTGGCGGCCGACCATCTTGCGCAGCGCCGCGGCGGCGCGGCTGACGCCGATATTGACCAGCTCGGTCAGCGCGTCGCGCTCGAGCTCGTCGAGGTCGAGGCCGGCGGGGGGCGATGCGGCAGGCAGGGTCGCGGCCATCAGCCGCGCCTGCGCAGCCGCAGGGCGGCCCCCGACAGGAAGCCGCGCAGCGCCTCCTCGGTCACCGGCTTCGGCACGAAGCTGGCATTGATGGCCCGCGCCCGGGCGATGATCTCGTCCTGCACATTGGCGGTGATGATGGCGATCGGCAGCTCCGGCTGCAGCGCGCGGATCTCGCCGGCCAGCTGCAGCCCGTCGCGGCCGGGCATGTTGAAGTCGAGCAGCGCCAGGTCGATGCCGCCCTCGGCCAGCCGGGCCAGCGCCTCGTCGGCATTGCCGGCCTCGACCCGCGTCCAGTCCGGCTGCAGCGCGGCCACCGCCTTGCCGGCGACGATGCGGGCCAGCTTGCTGTCGTCGACGATCAGGATGGTGGTCGCCATGGTCGGGATGCTCCGGCGGGATGTCAGGCGTGGGCGGAATGCCAGGCGAGGGAATAACCAGGCGCGGGCGCTGGGCGGGCTTGCGCATCACCGCGGGGAATACGCAAGCCCCGCCAGGGTTGCAGCGCAAGGGGCGGCGGCGGGCGCATCGTCAGCGGCCGAGCAGCGGCAGCAGCAGCCGCGCCAGGGCCGCGTCGCGCGGGGCCGCGGCCAGCGGCGGGCGGAAGGCCAGCAGCACCTGCAGCAACGCGGTGTGCAGCGTCCCCACCGCCGCGAGGTCGACCGCGATACCGGGATGCTGCTGCAGCGCCGACAGGAAGGTCTCGGCCTCCTCGACGCCGCAATCGCCGGCCAGAAACAGCCGGCCGTCCTCGACCCCGACCGTCATGCCGGCGCGCCCTGGGGCAGGGCGGCATCGGCCGTGCCGGCGCCGGCGAGCTCGTCGAGGTCGAGCACCACCAGCACCGCACCATCGCCCAGCAGCGCCGTGCCCAGCGCGCCGGGCAGCCCGGCCAGCAGCCCGCCCATCGGCCGCAGCATGACGTCGACCCGCTCGGCGAAGCCATCGACCTCGATGCCGCAGGCGGCGGCGCCGCTGGCGCTGGCGGTGACCAGCACCCGCCGCTCGGCGCCGCGCGGCGCGGCGGGCAGGCCGAGCAGATCCGACAGCCGCAGCAGCGGCAGGGCGCGGCCGCGCAGCACGAAGGCCTCGCCCTCGGCGAGCGGGGTGATCGCGGCCTCGGGCAGGCGCAGCGTCTCGGCCACCGCCTCGATCGGCACGCCGAAGCGCGCCTCGCCCAGCCGCAGCAGGATGACGCGGGTGATCACCGTGGCGCGCGGCAGGGTCAGGCGGAAGCTGCTGCCCTGGCCCGGGCGGCTGGCCACGGCGACGCGGCCGCCCAGCGCCTCGATGGCAGCGCGCACCGCATCCATGCCGACGCCGCGGCCGGAAATGCCGGTGACCGCGGCGGCAGTGGAAAAGCCCGGGCGGAAGATCAGCGCCATGGCCGCCGCCTCGTCCAGCGCCGCCAGCTCGGCCGCCGGCAGTAGGCCGCGCTCGCCCGCGATGCGGCGCAGCTTCGCCGGGTCCAGCCCGGCGCCGTCATCGGCCAGCGTCACCTGGATCTGGTCGCCCAGCCGCCGCGCCGCCAGGGTGATGCGGCCGGTCGCCGGCTTGCCCGCCGCCTGGCGCGCCGCCGGCGGCTCGATGCCATGGTCGATGGCGTTGCGCAGCAGGTGCAGCAGCGGCTCGGCCAGGGCGTCGACCACGGATTTGTCGGCCTCGATCTCCTCGCCGGCCATCTCCAGCGCGACCGGCTTGCCGAGCTGCGCCGCCAGCTCCCGCGCCAGCCGCGGCAGCCGGCGGAAGCCCTGGGCCAGCGGCACCAGGCGCAGCCCCAGCACGGCGCGGTGCAGCCCGGCGACCAGCCGGTCGAGCTCCGCCTGCCGCGCCGCCAGCGCCCGGCCGAGCGGGGTCGCGGCACCGCCGGCCTCGCGCGCCAGCCCGGCCAGGCCGGTCTTCGCCACCACCAGCTCGGCCACCATGTCCATCATGCCGTCGATCCGCCCCGCCTCGACCCGCAGCAGCCGCTGGCCGGGGTCGCGGGTGGCGGCGACGGTGGGGGTGGCGCCGGCCTCGGCGGCGGCGGCGGAGACGACCGGGGCCCATTCCACCTGGTCGGCGACGAAGCGCAGGTGCTGGCGCAGCGCCTCCGGCGAGGCGGTGCTCAGCGCCGCGAAATCCAGGTTGCAGGCGAAGGGGTCGAAGTTGCCGAGGTTCCAGGCGGCGCGCGGCGTGACCCGCAGCGCGACCAGCCCGGGCAGCCGGCGCAGCAGGCCGAAGGGATCGTCGCCCAGGAAGAAGCAATCGGCGGCCGGCCGATACTGCAGCGCGGTGACCGGCAGGCTGGCGGCGCGGGCCTCGGCCAGCGGGTCGGCGGCCTCGGCCAGCAAGGCGGGCAGCCAGGCGAGGCCGGCCGGCGGCTCGGCCGGCAGCGGCGCCGCGGGGCCGTCCAGCAGGGCGCGCAGCGCGGCCTCGTGGCGGGCGCCCTCGGTGGTGGCCCCGGCGGGCAGGCCGATGCCGGCGCCCTCGCCCGCCAGCCCCATGATCCAGCCCTCCACCGCCCCGGCCGCGGCCAGCAGCGCGTCGAGCGCGGCGCCATCGGGGGCGCGGTCGCCGGCGCGGAGCGACCCCAGCAGGTCCTCCGCCGCATGCAGCAGCCCGGCCAGCGGCGGCAGGTCGAACAGCTGCACCGAGCCCTTCAGCGTGTGCGCATGGCGGAAGGCGGCATCCAGCGCCGGGCCGGGGCCGGGGGCGCGCTCCAGCGCCAGCAGCGCCTCGGCCAGCTGCTGCGCCAGCTCCGGCGCCTCGATCAGGAACTGCGCCAGCAGCTCGTCCATCGCCGCCTCCGCCATCAGTCGAGCGGCCGCTGGTAGATCACGGCCTCGGCGAAGCGGCGCATGGCGAAGCGGTCGGAGATGCGCGCCATGCTCTCGCTGTGGCCCAGGCACAGGAAGCCGCCGGGGTTCAGCGCGTCCCACAGCCGCCCGGCGGCCTGGCGGCGCGAGGCCTCGTCGAAATAGATCAGCACGTTGCGGCAGAAGATCACGTCGAAGCGGCCCTGCATCGCCATGCTCTCGGCCTCGATGAGATTGGCCTGGGTGAAGCTGACGGATTCGCGCAGGTCGCGGATCAGCCGGCGGGTGCCGCCGCGGGCCGGCTCGAAATAATCGGTCAGCACCGAGGGCGGCAGCCGGGCCAGCGCGCGCTCGCCGTAATCGGCGCGCAGCGCATCGGCCAGCGCCCGGCTGTCGATGTCGGAGCCGATGATCTCGACGTGGTAGGCATCGACCAGCGGCCAGTTCTCCAGCAGCCAGAGCGCGATCGAATAGGCCTCCTCGCCGGTCGAGCAGGGCATCGACCAGATCCGCACCAGGTCGCCCGCGCCGCGGCGGCGGACGATCTCCGGCAGCAGGTCATGCACCAGGCAGCCCAGCTGGTGCTCCTCGCGGTAGAAATAGGTCTCGTTGACCGTCAGGCTGTTGATCAGCTGCTCGACCTCGGCGGCGCTGGTGCGCAGCAGCGCCATGTAGCCGGCGAAGCCGCCCTGGCCGGTGGCCGTCATGCGCTCGGCCAGGCGGCGCTCGACATAGGCGCGCTTCGGCTCGCCATAGGCGATGCCGGTGCGGCGATAGATCAGGTCGCAGAGCCGCTGCAGCTCCTCGGCCGAGAGCAGGCCGGACGAGGCCGCCTCCCCGGCGCTCATGCCAGCCATTCCAGCAGGCGCGGCGCGATGCGCGGCAGCGCGACGACGGCCGAGGCGCCGCCCGACTGCGCCAGCGCGCCGGGCATGCCCCAGACCACGGCGCTGCTCTCCGCCTCGGCGATGGTGCGACCGCCCGCGGCATGCAGCCGGCCCATGGCGGCGGCGCCGTCATAGCCCATGCCGGTCATCAGCACGCCGATCAGCGCCGGCGGCGGCAGCACGCCCAGCGCGCTGTCGACCAGCCGGTCGACGCTGGGATGCCAGCGATGCGCCGGATCGCTCGGCGCCGCCAGCGCCACCAGCCCGCCGGCGCGGCGGCCCACCAGCAGGTCGGCATCGCCGCGGCCGATATAGGCATGGCCGGGGCGCAGCGGCTGCGGCCCGGTCACCTCGGTCACCCGCAGCGCGCATTGCCGGTCCAGCCGCCGCGCCAGCGGGCCGGTGAAGCTGGCCGGCATGTGCTGGGCGATCACCACCGGCCAGGGGAAATCCGCCGGCAGCCCGGCCAGCAGCACGTCGAGCGCCGCGGGCCCCCCGGTCGAGGTGCCGACCAGCACCAGCCCCTCGGCCGGCAGGGCGGCCGCGGCCAGCGCCGCCCCGGCGGTCACATCTGCGGCCAAAGCGGCCGCGTGCAGCACCGGCAGCGGCATCGGCGGCGCCGCGTCGGGCGGCAGCAGGGCGGCGCGGCTGCGCAGCCGCTCGGCCAGGCGGGCGCTGGCGCGCAGCCGGGCGGTCGCGGCGCGCCGCACCGTCTCCACCACCAGCGGACCGAACTCGGCCAGCGCCAGGGACAGCGCCCCGGCCGGCTTGGCGACGAAGTCGACGGCGCCCAGCGCCATGGCTTCCAAGGTTTCCTCCGCCCCCGCGGCGGTCAGGGAGGAGAGCATCACCACCCGGCTCGGCCGCTCGACCATGATGCGGTCCAGGCAGGCGAGCCCGTCCATCCGCGGCATGGTCAGGTCGAGGGTGACCACATCCGGCTTGAAGGCATGCAGCTGCTCCAGCGCCTCGATCCCATCACGGGCGAAGGCCAGCTCGAAATCCGCCTCCACCGCGAAGACCTGGCGCATCAGCCGGCGCAGCAGCGCCGAATCATCGACCACCAGCAGGCGGATCATGTGGCGCCCCCCGTGGCGGCCCCAGTGGCAGCCCCTGCGGCGGCCCCCGTGGCAGCCCCCGTGGCGGCCGCCTGGCGCGGCAGGGCGGCCAGCAGGTCGCGCTCGGCCTCGGCCAGCAGGGTGGCGGGGTCGAGCAGCAGCAGCGGCGCGTCGCCGGCCAGCCCATCCAGGGCCAGCGCGATACCGTCGAAGAGCGCGGGCAGGCCGGGCGGCGCCGGGCGCAGCGCGGCGGCGGGCCAGGCGCCGATCCGCTCCACCGCCTCCACGGCGAGGGCGAAGGTGACGCCGTTCACCGCCAGCACCAGCAGCCGCTGGCCCTCGGGCCCGGGCGGCAGGCCGAAGCGGCGGCGCTGGTCGACCACCGCCAGGGCGGCGCCGCGCCAGCTCAGCAGGCCGGCGATGAAATCCGGCGCGCGCGGCAGCGGCGCCAGCTGCGCGGGACGGCGCAGCACGCCGCGCACCACCGCGGCCGGCAGGGCATAGCGCTCGGCGCCGAGGCGGAAGGGCAGCAGCACCGCGCCGCCGGCCAAGGCGGCGCAGCCCGCCGCGGCGGGCTGCGCCGGCAGCGCGGCCAGCGTCGCCGCATCCAGCAGCCGCGCCGGGTCGAGCAGCGAGGCCAGCCGCCCGTCGGGCAGCCGCAGCAGCCCGGCGACCCGCGCCTCGGCCACCGCGCGCGCCAGCACCGGCGGCACCGCGTCCAGCGCCGCCGCCGGCAGCCGCAGCACGCCGCGCAGCGCATCGACCGGCATGGCGAGCTCGGCCCCGGCCACCGCCAGCAGGATCACCCGCTCGCCCGCCGCCGGGTCGCCGGCCAGCCCCAGCAGCCGCCGCAGCGACACCAGCGGCCGCAGCCGGCTGCCCGCCGCCGCATCCTCGAGCGCGATGATGCCCAGCATCGCCGCATCGGCGCCGGGCAGCGGCACCAGCCCGGCCGGGCGCCGGGCGACGCCGCGCACCGCCTGCAGCGGCAGGCAGAATTCCTGGCCGGCCAGCGCGAAGCGCAGCAGCTGCAGCATCGGCGCGGCGGGCGCCGCCGGCACGGGATCGGGGGCGGCCGCCTCCGCCGCCTCGCGCCGGTGCATCGCGAGGAAGTCGCGGGCGAGCAGCGCTGGCAGGTCGAGCGGCGGCGCCGCATCGGCCGCGGCCAGCCCCTCCACCGCCTCGACCAGCAGCGCGCAGGGCGTGTCGCCCTGCAGCACCAGCAGCCGCGCCGCGGCGCCCGAGGGCGGCGGCGCGCCCGGGCGCAGCAGCGCCGGCAGCGAGACCACCGGCAGCACCGCGCCGCGCCGGTGCATCAGCCCCAGCAGGCTGTCCGGCGCGCGCGGCACCCGGGTCAGCGCGCCGGGCCGGGCGAGCTCCGCCACCAGCCCGGCCGGCAGCCCGTGCCGCGCGCCGCCCGCCCGGAACACCAGCGTCCTGTCTTCCGGCGCCCTGGCTTCCGGGGCCCGCTCCTCCACCTGCAGGCCGCTGCCCGCCATCGGCTCAGCCTTCCGCGATCTGCAATTCGTCGGCGAGGCTGGCGATATCCTCGATGGCGGCGGCCAGGTCCTCGGCGCCGCGCGCCTGCTGCCGGGCGGCCGCGGCCGATTCCACCGCGGCGCTGCTGGCCTGCCCGGCGGCGGTGGCGATCTGCTGCGTGCCGGTCACCACCTCGCGCACCGCGCCCAGCGCCAGGCCGGTGCCGTCGAGGATTTCCGCCGTGGCCGCGGCCAGCGCCGCCACCTCGCCCTCGACCGCGGCCAGCCTGCCGGCGATCTGCTGGTTGCGGCCGATCTCGGCGGTGGCGGCCAGCCCGACCTGCTCCAGGTCGCGCCGCACCAGGCCGATCTGCTCGCGAATCTCCTCCACCGCATCCTGCATCCGCTCGGCATTGCCGGCGGCATCGCGGGCCAGCGCGCGGATATCGGCCGAGACGGTGGCGAAGCCGCCGCCCGCCTCGCCGGCGCGCGCCGCCTCCACCGCGCCGCTGACCGCCAGCATGTTGGTCTGCGCCGCGACCAGCGCGATGCCGTCCACCACCTTGCCGATGCGCCGCGCCATCTGCTGCAGCGAGCCGATCAGCGCGGCCACCGCCGCCGCCTCGGCCGAGACCTGCGCCAGGCTGCCGGACAGCCGCTGCACCGCGCCGCGCCCCTCGGCCAGCTGCGGCCGCATGCCCTGCAGCCGCCCGGCGCTGGCGGCGGCGCCGTCGCGGGTGCGCAGCGCCGCGCGCTCGATGCCGGCCATGGCGGCGGCCGATTGCCGGGTCGCCGCCGCCTGCGCCTCGGCGCCGCGGCTGATCTGGCCGATCGAGGCCATGATCTGCCCGGCCGCCGCCGACAGCTCCTGCACGCTGGCCGACAGCTGCTCGGCCGCCGCGGCCACCTGGTCGGCCTTGCCCTGGCCGCCGCCGGACAGCAGCTCCTCGGCGATCACCGCCAGCGTTTGGGCGGTGGTGTGGCTCTGCTCCAGCGCCTGGCCCTGCTGCTCGACGGCGCGCTGCGATTCCTCGGCCGCCGCGGCCTGCTGCTCGGCCGCCGCGGCGATCAGCGCGGCGCCGCGCTGCGCCTCCTGCATGCCGAGCTCGGCCTCCTGCGCCGCACCCAGGATCAGCTCGGCCTGCTCGACCATGGCCACCATCTCGCCGCGCATCGCCTCCAGCCGGCCGACCACGCCGCGGCCATTGGTGGCCTCGGATTCGGCCAGGCCGGCAGCGGCGCGGATCCGCCCGGCCACCGTCCGCACCTCGCCGCCGACGCTCTCGGCCAGCCGGGCGACCTCGGCGGCGGAGGCCTCGCTGGCCTCGGCGAAGGCGCGCACCTCCTCGGCCACCACGGCGAAGCCGCGGCCGGCCTCGCCGGCGCGGCTGGCCTCGATCGCGGCGTTCAGCGCCAGCAGGTTGGTCTGGTCGGCGATATCGGCGATCAGCACGGTGATCTCGCCGATCTCGGCGGCCTGGCGCTCCAGCCCCTCGACCACGGCGACCGAGCGGCGCTGGCGCGCGGCATTCTCGGCGACGGCGGCGGCGGCGGCGTCGATCTGGCCGCCGGTCTCCAGCAGCAGGATCTGCAGCGCGTCGGCGCGGCGGCGCAGCAGCTCGGCGCGGTCGCGCGCCTGCAGGAAGACGGCGCTGACATTCTCGACCGAGCCCTGGCTTTCCTGCGCGGCGCCGGCGGCCTCGCTGGCGGCGCCGGCGATCTGGTGCAGCGCGCGGCGCAGCTGCTGCGACGCGGCGGCGGCCTGGGCGACGCCGGCCGCCAGCTCCTCGGTGGCGGCGCCGATGCGCTCGGCCGCCTTCTGCCGGCGCAGCCGGGCGCGGTCCTGGGCGCGGCGGCTGGCCACCGGGGCGGCGAGCGGGGCGCGCAGGCGGGTCACCGGCGGCTCGGCCTCGACAGGGCCCTGGCCGGGCTTGCGCGGCAGGTCGGAGGTCTTCACCAGGGCCATGCAAAGCTCCGCGCGGCAGGCATGAGGGGGTGGCCAATCGGCCCGAATGAAGTCGCTTCCTGCGCCGGATGCAAGGGCGGCGCCAGACTGGAACCGGTTCGCCCCGAGGCTGCAGCGCGGCAGGCTTGCCAGGGTCGCCGCCAGGGCTGAAGAAAGCCCGATGGATGCCACCGCCGAGGCTGCCTCGATGACCCCGGCCGCGCGGCTGGCGGCGCTGCGTGCCGGCCGGCTGGCGGGGCTGCGGGCGCTGCGGCTGCCCGGGCTGGGCCTGGCCACCCTGCCGCCGGAGATCCTGGCGCTGGCGCCGACGCTGGAGGTGCTCGACCTCAGCGACAATCGGCTTGCGGATCTGCCGGCGGAATTCGCCCGGCTGACGCGGCTGACGGCGGTGTTCCTCTCGGGCAACCCGCTGCGGCGGCTGCCGCCGGTGCTGGGGGATTGCGCCGCGCTCAGCCAGGTCGGCGCCCGTGGCTGCGGCATGGAGGCGCTGCCGGCCGAGGCGCTGCCGCCCTGCCTGCGCTGGCTCACCCTGACCGACAATTTTCTGTCGGTTCTGCCCGCTTCTCTCGGCGAGCGGCCGGACCTGAAAAAGCTGCTGCTGGCGGGGAACCGGCTGCGCGCGCTGCCCGACAGTCTGGCAGCCGCGCCGGCGCTGGAGCTGCTGCGGCTGGCGGCGAACGACCTGCAGGCGCTGCCGGGCTGGCTGGCGCGGCTGCCCGCCCTCGCCTGGCTCGCTTACGCTGGCAACCCCTTCGAGGGGGCTTCCCCGGTGCCGGCGGCGCCGGCGATCCGCTGGGCGGAGCTGGAGCCCGGCGCGCTGCTGGGCGAGGGCGCCTCCGGCCGGGTGGTGGCGGCGCGCTGGCAGCAGCCCGGGGCGGGGGCGCGCAGCGTGGCGCTGAAGCTGTTCAAGGGCGCCATGACCAGCGACGGCCTGCCGGAGCGCGAGATGGCCGCCTGCCTGGCCGCGGGGGCACATCCGCACCTGCCCGGGGCGCTGGGCCGCATCGAGGCGCATCCCGACGGGCTGGCCGGGCTGGTGATGCCGCGGCTGCCATCCGGCTGGCAGGCGCTGGCCGGGCCGCCGAGCCTGGCCTCCTGCTCGCGCGACATCTGGCCGGAGGGCCGCCGCCTCGGCGCCGAAGCCGGGCTGCGCCTGGCCCGCGCCGCCGCCGCGGCGGCGGCGCATCTGCACGGCCGCGGCCTGCTGCATGGCGACCTCTATGCGCACAACCTGCTGTGGGACGGGACACGCGGCGAGGCGGTGCTCAGCGATTTCGGCGCCGCCAGCCTGCTGGGCCGCGACGGGGCGGCGCTGGCGAAGCTGGAAAGCCGGGCGCTGGGCATCCTGCTGCAGGAGCTGGTGGCCGCCTGCCCGGCGCTCGACGGCAGCCTCGGCCCGCTGGCGGCGGCCTGCGTCCAGCCCGAGGTGGCGCGGCGCCCTGGCCTGGCCGAGGCCCTGGCGCTGATGCCGGAGCCGTGAAGCCGGCCGCGCTTGATCCAGATCAATTCAGGTTAACTTTCCTTCATGTATCGATGGCCACGGGGTGTGGGATGCGTCCCGCCTCCCCGCCCGACCGACCTGAAAGGACAAAAAATGCTGGTGAGGGATGTGATGACGCGGGATGCCATGACGGTGGCGCCGGAGACCCCGGCCGCCGCCCTGGCCGCGCTCTTCGCCGAGCGCGGCATTTCCGGCGTGCCGGTGGTGGATGCGGCGGGAAAGCTGCTCGGGATGGTGACCGAGGGCGACCTGATCCGGCAGCTGGCGGCCGAGGGCGAGGCGCCGCGCGGCTGGTTCCGCCGGCTGATCGATTCGGCCCCGGCCCAGGCCGAGCATTACGCCCGCAGCCATGGCCGCACCGCCCGCGACCTGATGTCGACCGGGATCGTCAGCACCACCGAGGATGCCACGGTCTCGGCCGCGGCGGCGCAGCTTGAATCGGCCAAGGTGCGGCGGCTGCCGGTGCTGCGCGACGGCCAGCTGGTCGGCATCCTGTCGCGCGCCGACCTGATGCGCGCGGTGCTGGCCCCGCCCGAGGCGGCGGCGACCGCCCCGACCGACCGCGAGATCCACCAGCGGCTGCGCGACGCCATGGCGGCGCAGCCCTGGGCCGATTCCTACCTGATCTTCGTCGAGGTGCGCGGCGGCATCGTCACCTTCCACGGCTTCAGCCGCGGCGAGGAGATCGGCCGTGGCCTGCGGGTGCTGGCGGAAGGCATTCCGGGGGTCAAGGCGGTGAAGCTGGACCTGGTGCCGCGGCCGGCTTTCGTTCTCGACTGAGGGGGCGGTAGCGGGGGGCGTCGCAATAGTTGAACGCGATTAAAATTTACACCGGATTTACATACGGCGCGGCCCCTTATACACCGGGTTTCCCCCACCGAAAGATGGTGTCCGAGAAATGCCCGACGACGCGACGAAGACGGATTTGCTGACCCTGACCGCCCAGATCGTTGCCGCCCATGTCGGGCATAACGCGGTGCAGGCGGGCGACGTGCCGGTGCTGATCGAGCAGGTCTATCGCAGCCTGGCCGGGCTCGGCACCACCCCGGTGCAGGCCGCCCCCGAGGTCGCCGAGCGGCCGCAGCCGGCGGTGCCGATCAAGAAGTCGGTGATGCCGGAATATCTGGTCTGCCTGGAAGACGGCAAGAAGCTGAAGATGCTGAAGCGGCATCTGCAGACCGCCTATGGCATGACGCCTGCGCAGTATCGCGAGCGCTGGAACCTGCCGGCCGACTACCCCATGGTCGCGCCCGACTATGCCGCCAAGCGGTCCTCGCTGGCCAAGCAGATCGGCCTGGGCAAGGGCACCGGCGGCCGCGGTCGTTCTTCCTGATTTTCGACCCGTCGCCGGGCGCCGATGGCGCCCGGCGGCACTTCTCAGAAGCTGCCCCGCGGCGGAGCCGCGTCAGAAGCTAAACGTGGCTGACACGACGTAGGTCCGCGCCTCGTTCTGGTTCAGCAGGGAAAAACCCGGGTAGAGCGTCCAGTAGCGCGTGTCGAAGACATTGCGCACCGCCGCCCGCAGCACGATCGGCCTGGCCTCGGCCCGCTCGATCACATAGCGCGCCCCCAGATCCACCGTCGTCGAGGCCCCCAGGCTCTGCTTGTTGGCGGCATCGGCATAGTTGTTGCCGGTGTAGATCGCCCGCGCGCTCAGCGTCAGGTTCGGCACGAAGGCCGGGTCCCATTCGCCGGTCAGGTTGAGGTTGGTCCGCGCCACGCCCAGCACCCGCCGGCCATCATAGAGCCCCCCTTGGGTCTTGCTCTGCTCGGCGTCCAGGAACATGGCGCCGGCGACCAGGCGGAAGCCGGGCAGCGGCTCGCCGGCGATGGTCAGCTCGGTGCCGCGGAAGCGCTGCTCGCCCTCGGCGCGGAAGCTGTTGGTGGCGGCGTCGGCGATGCCGGATTCCTGGGTGATCTGGAAGGCGCTGATGGTGGCCAGCGCCACGCCCAGGTCGAATTTCGCCCCGGCCTCGTATTGCTTGGAGACGTACGGCGCCAGCGTCTCGCCGCCATTGCGGTAGGTCTGCGCCACCACCGTGCCCTGCTGCAGCGCCTCGATATAGGAGGCGTAGAGGGAAACGTTGCGCCAGGGCTTCACCACCAGCCCGACGACGGGCGTGACCACATCCTGCTCATAGCCCGAGGTCTTGGCGCCGGTCGCGGTCGCGTAGTTGCTGACCGAAATATCCTGGCGCCGGGCGCCGACCGTCAGCTGGATGCGCTCGTCCAGGACCGACATGGTGTCGGCCAAAGCGAGGCTCTGGAAGACGGTGTCGCTCTGCCTGGTCGGCGTCCGCCGCGGCAGGAAGGGCGCCGGGTTGAAGACCGGGTTGTACAGGTTGGAGCGGATCGAGCTCAGCGCCAGCCCACCGGCGCTGTCGCGGATCGCCCAATAGGCGCTGTAGCCCAGGCTGACGCTGTGCTGCACCGGCCCGGTGCGGAAGCGGCCGCGCAGGCCGAGCTCGCCGGTGCGGCGGTCGATGGTGATCTGGTTGTAGTTGGCGGTGCTGAGGAAATTGCCATTCGGCAGCACCGCCGTGCCCTGGTCCAGCACCTGGTTCCAGTCGGTATGGCTGGTGCCGGCGGCGGCGAAGGCGGTCAGGTCGGGCAGGATGTCGTATTCGGCGCGGACGGCGCCGTAGCTGTCCTGGAGCTGGGTGAAGTTCCAGGGCGAGACATAGCTGCGGCGCGGATCCGGCGGCGCCGCCACCCCCTGCCCCGCGGCCGGGGTGATGGTGATATTGGCGCGGTCGGTCTGCAGGCTCTGGTAGCCGAGATCGGCCGACAGGCGCAGCCGCTCGCCGCGATAGTCGAGGCCGAGGGTGGCGGCGCCGAGCTCCTGGCTCTGGCCGTTCACCGAGGTGCGGCCATCGCGATACTGGCCGTTCAGCCGGACACCCCATTCCTGCTGCGCGCCGAAGCGGCGGCCGTAATCGATGCGGGTGCCGAGGCGGGAATCCGACAGATAGTCGAGTGTCAGCTCGGCCAGCGGCTCGGCCTCGGCGCGCTTGGGCACCAGGTTGATGACGCCGCCGACGCCCGACGGCGACATGCCGGACAGGAAGGCGGCCGGGCCGCGCAGCACCTCGACCCGCTCGATGCCGATCAGCGTGGTCTGGGAATTCGGCGCCAGCCCGTACATGCCGTCGAAGCCGATCGAGCCATTGCCCAGGAAGATGCCGCGCATGCTGAAGGAATTGGCGTTGCCGTTGTTGGTCGGGTCGCCCAGCCGCACCGCCGGGTCGCTGGAGACCACATCGGCCACCGACTGCGCCTGGCTGTCGGCGATGAAGCGCTGGGTGAAGGCCTGGCTGCTGAAGGGCGTGTCCATCACCTCCCGCCGCCCCAGCAGCCCCATCTGCTGCCCGGACGCCACCTGCCCGCCCGGCAGCGCCGGCAGCGGCGCGCCCATGGTGGAGGTGGCGCGCGCCCCCTGCACCGAGACCTCCGGCAGTTCGAGGGCGCCTTCGCGGGCCGGCGGCGGGGTCAGGGTGACGACGCCCGGGGCGGTGAAGCGGAAGCCCAGGCCGGTGCCGACCAGCAGCCGGCGCAGCGCCTCCTCCGGCGTCGCGCGGCCCGACAGGCCGGGGGACTGCCGCCCCTCGGCGATGGCCGCGTCATAGAGCAGCTGCACGCCGGATTGCCGGTAGAAGGCGACCAGCGCGGTGGGCAGCGGCTGCGCCGGGATGGCGAAGTCGATCGCCGATTGCGCGGCGGCCGGGGCGGAAAGCAACGGGGCGGGAAGCAGCAGCGCCGCCAGCAGGGGGACACGAAAGGAAGGGGGCATGCGGGTCAGATCCGATTCGCGAGCGACACGCAGTCGCGGTTCGGACAGGTGACCCCGGCGGCGGCGCCCCCCATTACAGAGGCGTCGCCGTTTTTTTCAGAGCATGGCCGGGCGGGTCAGGCTGCTGCGATGGCCGGTGGTGGCGGCGAGGCGCTCGGCCAGCACGCGGCGCGCCTCGGCGCCGCCCTGGCGCAGCGCCGTCAGCTCCTCCGCCTTGAGCAGCACCACGGGCACCATGCGCACCGGCGACAGCGGCATGTCCTCGATCATCGGCGGGAAGTCGGGGTCGGGGCCGCCGAGCAGCAGGCCCAGCGCGTCATCCTCGGTGACGAAGCCGGGCGGCAGCTGGTCGGGCAGGCTGCGCGCCTGGCTGAAGCCGGGCAGCTCCATCGACAGCACGCCATGCCGGTCCAGCTGGGCGACGATGCCGCCGGCGCTGGCGACGGTGCCGGCGACATGGCTCAGCAGCTCGAAGGCCCAGGCGCGGCCTAGGCCGGAGACATCGCCGGGCAGCCCCGCGAATTCGGCGGCGATGTCGGCGGTCTCGACGAACAGCTCCATGCCATAGCCGTTGCCGCCGCCCTGGACATGGTCGAAGGGGTCGGACAGCCCGTCGGTCGCCAGCAGCAGGCTGTGGCCGCGCCGCACCACGCGATAGGCCTGGCGCGTCGAGGGCCAGGCCGGGCCGCCGGTGAAGGCGGGGCTGATCAGATGCGTCAGCACATCGTCCTCGACCTGCCCCACCGCCGCCCAATAGGCGTGGCGGCGGTCGAAGCCGGCCTGGAAGGCGGCGCTGTCATCGGGCGGCGCCTGCACCGACGCCGGCACTGGCGCGGCCGCCGGCAGGACGGGCGGCGGTTCGGCGGCGATGACGGGCGCGGGCGGCGGCGGGGCGGCCACCGGCTTGTCCTTCAGACCGAGCAGTCCACGCAGCCATGTCCACAGAGCCACCGGAAGCTTCCTCCGTTACCGCTGGCCGCTGTGATGCCCGATCGCGCGGCCGGCGCCCAGTCAAAGCCTGTTGTGGGGGCGTGACACTTTCGTCGCCAGCTTGTGCCGGCGGGGTCCCAACGATATAGCCGATTGGGAACAACGTGCGGAGCCTGCCCCGATGCGCCGTCGCCCCCTTCTCGCCGCCGCCGCGGCGCTTCTGCTCTCCGCCGCCCAGCCCGCCATGGCGCAAGGCGCGGCCGAGGGCCCGGTGGTCTTCGCCGCCGCCAGCCTGACCGACGCCATGCGCGCGCTGGGGGAGACCTGGCGCGCCCGCGGCAACCCCGCGCCGCGCTTCTCCTTCGCCGCCTCCTCGGCCCTGGCCCGGCAGATGGAGCAGGGGGCGCCCGCCGATATCTTCGCCTCCGCCGACGAGCCCTGGATGGATTACGTCCAGCAGCGCCAGCTGATCGTGGAAGCCACCCGCAGCAGCCCGCTGGCCAATGCGCTGGTGCTGATCGCCCCGGCCGACCGCCCGGCGCCGGCCATCACCCTCGACCGCAACACCGACTTCCTGGCCGTTCTCGGCGCCGACGGGCGCATCGCGACCGGCGATCCGTCGAACGTGCCGGTCGGCAAGTACGCCCAGGCCGCCCTGTCCTGGATGGGGCAGTGGGAAAAGGTGTCGCCACGGCTGGCGCGGGCCGACAATGTCCGCTCGGCCCTGCTGCTGGTCGAACGCGGCGAGGCGCCGCTCGGCATCGTCTATGCCACCGACGCCGCCGCGTCGAAGGGCGTGCGCGTGGTCGCCACCTTCCCGCCCGAGAGCCATCCGCCGGTGACCTATCCCTTCGCCCTGGCCCGCCGCGCCGCCGACGACCAGGCCGCCAAGGGGTTCCTCGCCTTCATCACCGGGCCGGAGGCGACGGCGACCTATCAGCGCTTCGGCTTCGGCCTGCGCACGCCCTGATCGCCGGTGCTCGAGGCCGCGACCGGCTGGCTGACGGCCGAGGAATGGCAGGCGGTCCGGCTCAGCCTGGCCGTCGCGCTGCGTTCCGTGATCTTCGGGCTGCCGCCGGCGGTGCTGGCGGCCTGGCTGCTGGCGCGCGGCCGCTTCCCCGGACGGTCGCTGCTGGACGCGCTGGTGCATCTGCCGCTGGTCATGCCGCCCGTCGTGGTCGGCTGGCTGCTGCTGGTCACCTTCGGCGTGCGCGGCCCGGTCGGCAGCCTGCTCAACGAATGGTTCGGGCTGCGGCTGGTCTTCACCACCGGGGGCGCGGCGCTGGCCACCGCGGTGATGTCCTTCCCGCTGATCGTCCGCGCCGTGCGCCTCAGCCTGGAGGCGGTGGACCAGGGGCTGGAGGATGCCGCCCGCACCCTGGGCGCCGGGCCCTTCGACCGCTTCTTCACCATCACCCTGCCGCTGATCTCGCCGGGCATTCTCTCGGGCGCGATCACCGCCTTCGCCGCGGGCCTCGGTGAATTCGGCGCGGTGATCACCTTCGCCTCGAACATTCCCGGCCAGACCCAGACCCTGCCGCTGGCCATCTATGCCGCGACGCAGACCCCGGGTGGCGAGGCCACCGCGGCCAAGCTGGCCTTCGTCTCCTTCGTGCTGGCGGTGGGCGGGCTGCTGCTGGCCGAGATGGTCTCCCGCCGCATGCAGCGCCTGCTCGGGCGGGAACGCCGCTGATGCTGGAGATTTCGCTGCGTCACCGCTTCCCGGGTTTTTCCCTGGACGCGGAATTCACCGCGCCGACGCCGGGTGTCACGGTGATCTTCGGCCCCTCCGGCTGCGGCAAGTCCACCGTGCTGGCCGCCGTCGCCGGGCTGCTGCGGCCGGATGAAGGCCAGATTTCCCTGGATGGCGTCGCGCTGTTCGATGGTGCCGCGAAGAAATTTGTCGCCCCGGAAAAACGGCGCTGCGGCGTGGTCTTCCAGGAATCGCGGCTGTTCCCGCATCTCTCGGTGGCCAGCAACCTGCGCTACGGGCTGAAGCGCGCGCCGCGTGACGCCGAAGGCCCCGGCTTCGACGAGGTCGTTTCCCTGCTTGGCATCGAGGCGCTGCTGGCCCGCCGCCCGGCCGCGCTGTCGGGCGGCGAGAAGCAGCGCGTCGCCCTCGGCCGCGCCCTGCTGTCGCGCCCGGCCCTGCTGCTGATGGACGAGCCGCTGGCCGCGCTGGATGCCGCGCGCAAGGCCGAGGTGCTGCCCTATCTCGCCCGGCTGCGGCACCGGCTGCGCATCCCGCTGCTCTATGTCACCCATGCGCTCGACGAGGTCGACCGCCTGGCCGACACGCTGGTGCTGATGCAGGCCGGCCGCGTGCTCGCCGCCGGCCCGCTGGAAGAGCTCGCGGCGCGGACCGACCTGCCCATGCTGGCCGGGCGGCAGGATGCCGGCGTGCTGCTGTCCTGCCGCGTCGCCGCCCAGGAGGAAGCCCGCGGCCTGACCCGGCTGGACTTCCCCGGCGGCCAGCTGGTGGTGCCGCAGGTGGCGCTGCCGCTCGGCGAGGCGGTGCGGCTGCGCATCCAGGCGCGCGACGTCTCCATCGCGACGGCGCGGCCGGAGGGGCTGTCGGTGCAGAACCTGCTGCCCGCCACGCTGGCGGCGATCGAGCCCGGCGGCGCCCACGACGTCCTGCTCAAGCTCGCGGTCGGCGACAGCCTGCTGCTCAGCAGGGTGACGCAGGATGCGGTGGCGCGGCTGGGCCTGACGCCCGGCATGCCGGTCTGGGCGCTGATCAAGGCGGTCGCCTTCTTCGCCGAGAGCCGCGACGCCGCCAGCTGATGGGCCCGGTTGACGCCGGGCCGATGTTCTGGTTTTGATCCCGCTCATCCGCGAGTGGGAAAGCGATGGTGGAAGCCGAGCCGGCGGTCCGCAAGATCATCCATATCGACATGGATGCCTTCTACGCCTCGGTCGAGCAGCGCGACGACCCGTCGCTCCGCGGCCGGCCGCTGGCGGTGGGCGGGTCGAAGGCGCGCGGCGTGGTGGCGGCGGCCAGCTACGAGGCGCGGCGCTTCGGCGTGCGCTCGGCCATGCCCTCGGTCACGGCGCAGCGGCTGTGCCCGGAGCTGCTCTTCGTGCCCCCGCGCTTCGAGGTCTATCGCGCCGTCTCGCGCCAGATCCGCGACATCTACGAGGAATACACGCCGCTGGTGGAGCCGCTGTCGCTGGACGAGGCCTATCTCGACGTCACCACCAACCTGAAGGAAGTCCCCTGGGCGACGCGCATCGCGACGGCGATCCGCGCGACCATCCTGGAGCGCACGGGGCTGACCGCCTCGGCCGGGATTTCCTACAACAAGTTCCTGGCGAAGATGGCCTCCGACCATCGCAAGCCGAACGGGCAATTCGTCATCACCCCTGACCAGGGCGAAGGATTTGTGGCGCAGCTGGAGATCGCCCGCTTCCACGGCATCGGCCCGGCGACGGCGAAGAAGTTCCACGGCCTGGGCATCCGCACCGGCGCGGAGCTGCGCGAATGCCCCCTGCCCTTCCTGCAGCAGCATTTCGGCAAAGCCGGCGCGGCCTTCCACGCCATCGCCCGCGGCATCGACCATCGCCAGGTGCGGCCCGACCGGCCGCGAAAGTCCTCCGGCAGCGAGACCACCTATGCCGTGGACCTGACCGCCCCCGCCGCGGTGGAGGAGGGCGTGACGAAGCTGGCCGGCCAGGTCTGGGACTGGTGCGCCCGCCACGGCTGGTTCGGCCGCACGGTGACGGTGAAGCTGCGCTACGCCGATTTCCGCACCCTGACCCGCAGCCGGACGCTGGCCAGCCCAATCGCCGGCGAGGCGCTGCTGGCGGCCACCGCCCGCGACCTGGTCCAGGGGTTCTTCCCCCTGGAAAAGTCGGTGCGGCTGCTCGGGGTGACGGTCTCGGGCGCCGATGGCGAGGGAAGCGACGAGGAAGCCGCCCAGCCCAGCCTGGATTTCGGCGGGGCCTGACCGGGGAACGAATCACCTCATAAAGATATCTTTATGATGATTGACAAACCCACCCCGCTTGGCTGAGATGGCGGGGTCGAGGTTCCCCGGCGCGCGCCCGTCGCGTGCCGCGGGCTAAGAGGGAATCCGGTGCAGGCGCGATCCCGCGTCGAAACCGGAGCTGCCCCCGCAACTGTGAGCGGTGAGCCACCATCCGAAGCACCACTGGCGCGACCTCGCGCTGGGAAGGGGGATGGCGGCGTCGACCCGCGAGCCAGGAGACCTGCCTCGACCGCATAACGTCCTCCGGCGGGGTGTCCGGCCAGGTCGCGTCGATCCTGCTCGCCCTCAGGCCGCGTGCGGGCGCGCGCCCGGCTGGCTCCGCGCCTCAAATGACAGGTGAGGTCATGACTGTCTCCGTCGCCACGCTCGGCTTTCCCCGCATCGGCCCGCGTCGCGAGCTCAAGGCTGCGCTCGAGCGCCATTGGTCCGGCAAGGCGTCCCGCGCCGAGCTGCTCGACGTGGCGGCGATGCTGCGCGGAAAAGCCTGGGCGCTGCAGAAGGCGCTCGGCGCCGACATCGTCCCCAGCAACGATTTTTCGCTCTACGACCATGTGCTCGACACCAGCGCGATGGTCGGCGCCATCCCCGCCGCCTATGGCTGGCAGGGCGGCGCGGTGGAGCTCGACACCTATTTCGCCATGGCGCGCGGCGCCCAGGGTGACGCCCACCACGACTGCGGCGCCGGCTGCACGCACAAGGCGATCGACGTGCCGGCGGCCGAGATGACCAAGTGGTTCGACACCAACTACCACTACCTGGTGCCGGAGTTTTCTGTCGGGCAGCGCTTCGCCTTGTCCTCCACCAAGGTGATCGACGAATTTCTGGAGGCCAAGGCGCTGGGCATCGCCACGCGCCCGGTGCTGCTGGGGCCCGTCACCTTCCTGAAGCTCGGCAAGGTCGATGCGGCGCAACGTTCTTTCCTGTTGCCCGGCTTGCTCGCGATCTATGTCGAGGTCCTGTCGCGCCTGGCCGCTGCCGGCGCAGAATGGGTGCAGATCGACGAGCCCTGCCTGGTGCTGGATCTCGACGAGGCCGACCGCGCCTTGCTGGCCGAGGCCTATGCGGCCTTCTCGGAAAAAGTGCCGGCGGTGAAGCTGATGCTCACCCCCTATTTCGGCGGGCTCGGCGAGAACCTGGCGACGGCGCTGGCCCTGCCGGTGGCGGGGCTGCATCTCGACCTGGTCCGCGCCCCGGGGCAGCTCGACCTGGTGCTGTCGCGCGCGCCGAAGGACCTGCTGCTGTCGCTCGGCGTCATCGACGGGCGCAATGTCTGGCGCGCCGACCTGGCGAATCTCGCGCGGCGCCTGGCGCCGGTGGCGGCGCAGCGCGACATCGTCATCGCCCCTTCCTGCTCGCTGCTGCATTGCCCGGTCGACCTGGCGCAGGAGAGCGGCATCGACCCCGAGATCGCCCGCTGGCTGGCCTTCGCCGTGCAGAAGATCGAGGAGCTTGCTGTCCTGGCCCGCGCGCTGAACGAAGGCCGCGACGCGGTGGCGGATCAGCTCGCCGCCTCGACCGACGCCGCCGAGGCGCGCCGCACCTCGCCGCGCATCCATGACCCGAAGGTCGCCGCCCGCCTGGCCGCGGTGACGCCGGCCATGGCGCAGCGCCGCTCGGAATTCGCCGCACGCCGCGGGCTGCAGGCGACGGCGCTGGGGCTGCCGGCCTTCCCGACCACCACCATCGGCTCCTTCCCGCAGACCGAGGCCGTCCGCAAGGCGCGTGCCGCGCACGGCAAGGGTGTTCTTTCAGACACCGACTACGACGACTTCCTGCGCGCCGAGACCGCGCGGACCGTGTCCTGGCAGGAGCAGATCGGCCTCGACGTGCTGGTGCATGGCGAGTTCGAGCGCAACGACATGGTGCAGTATTTCGGCGAGCAGCTGTCCGGCTTCGTCTTCACCAAGCATGGCTGGGTGCAGTCCTATGGCTCGCGCTGCGTGCGGCCGCCGATCCTGTTCGGCGATGTGTCGCGCCCGCAGCCGATGACCGTCGCCTGGTGGCGCTATGCCCAGGGCCTGACGCCGCGGCCGATGAAGGGAATGCTGACCGGGCCGGTGACCATCCTGAACTGGTCCTTCGTCCGCGACGATGTTTCCCGCGAATTGGCCTGCCGGCAGATCGCCCTGGCGATCCGCGACGAGGTGGTCGATCTCGAAGCAGCCGGCGCCCGCATCATCCAGATCGACGAGGCCGCGCTGCGCGAAGGCCTGCCGCTGCGTCGCAGCGACTGGCAGGGCTACCTTGGCTGGGCGGTGGAAAGCTTCCGGCTGACGGCGTCCAGCGTGGCGGACGCCACCCAGATCCACACCCATATGTGCTATTCCGAGTTCAACGACATCATCGCCGCCATCGGCGCCATGGATGCCGACGTCATCTCGATCGAGACGGCGCGCTCGAAGATGGAGCTGCTCGGCGCCTTCGCCGACTACCGCTACCCGGCCGAGATCGGGCCCGGCGTCTACGACATCCACTCGCCGCGCGTGCCGGCGGTGGAGGAGATGGTGGCGCTGCTCGACGCCGCGCGCGCCCGCCTGTCGCCCGACCAGCTCTGGGTCAATCCGGATTGCGGGTTGAAGACCCGCAAATGGCCGGAGACCGAGGCCGCCCTGATCAACATGGTCGCCGCCGCCCAGGCCGCGCGCGCCGCCCTCTAGACGGACCGAAAGCATGTCGAACATGACCCGGGTGACGCCGGTGCTGCAGCGCTGGCTGGCGGGCGAGCGCTTCGCCCCGCTACCGGCGCGCGACGTGGCGCAGCCGGCGCCGCTGCTCTCCTTCGAATTCTTCCCGCCGCGCAGCGAGGCTTTGGACCAGCAGCTCTGGTCCTGCATCGAGCGGCTGGCGCCGCTGCGGCCGCGCTTCGTCTCGGTGACCTATGGCGCCGGCGGCACGACGCAGGGCCGCACCCATGCGACGGTCGCCCGCCTGGCGCGCGACACGGACCTGATCCCCGCCGCGCACCTGACCTGCGTCGGCGCGACACGGGACGAGATCGACGAGGTCGCCCGCGGCTATTGGGCGGCCGGCGTGCGCCACATCGTCGCGCTGCGCGGCGACGCGCCGCCGGGTGCCGATTATGCGCCGCATCCCGGCGGCTATGCCTATGCCAGCGACCTGGTCGCCGGGCTCAGGCGGATCGGCGATTTCGAGATCTCGGTCGCCGCCTATCCGGAAGTGCATCCGACGGCGGCGAGCCCCGAGGCCGATCTCGACAACCTGAAGCGCAAGCTGGATGCCGGCGCGACGCGGGCCATCACCCAGTATTTCTTCGACACCGGCACCTATCTACGCTTCCTCGACCGGTGCCTGGCGGCCGGCATCACCGCGCCGATCGTGCCGGGGATCATGCCGGTCTCCAACTTCGCCCAGGCAGCGAAATTCTCGGCCCTGTGCGGCACCAGCGTGCCGCGCTGGCTGGCCGAGATGTTCGAAGGCACCGAGGATGCGCCGGAAATCCGCCGCATCGTCGCCAGCATCGTCGCCGCCGAGCAGGTGCGCACCCTGCAGGCCAATAGCATCGACGAGTTCCATTTTTATACGTTGAACCGGCCGGAGCTGACCTTGGCCATCGCGCACATTCTGGGCGTGCGCGCGCCTAGCGGGCCTCCGCCCGGGTGATGATTTCCGAGAACCGCTGACGCACGCGGGGCGGAAGGCTTTCGGGGACGGCGGCGGCCGAGGGCCTTTCCGTCCCCACCTGCACCAGCATCACCATGCCCATGGCGTAATGCGGGATGCATTGGATGCCGTAGAAGCCGGGCGTGGTGAAGGTGACCTCGATCTCCTCGTTGATGCGGCCACGCACCGTCGCCGCCCCCTCCGGCCAGAAGGACGCGATGGTCGCGGCGTTGTGCGAGACATGCGTCGCGATGAACTTCACCCGGTCGCCCGGCTTGATCTGCAGGTAGTCGGGCTCGTAGACCATGCCGCCGGTGTCATTGCGGTTCAGCATGCGGACCTCATGCACCTCGGCCATCGCCGGGCGGGCCAGCAGCATCGCCACGCCCAGCGCTATCATCAGTCGCATCCGTTCAAGCCTCTAAGCCAAGGGTTGAAAACGCAGGATCCGACTGCCATCGGCCGGATCGGTGAGGAAGCTGGCGCGCACGCCGAAGACGTCGCGCAGCAGATCGGGCGTCAGGATCGCTTCCGGCGCGCCCAGCGCCACCAGCCTGCCGCGATGCATGACGCCCAGCCGGTCGCAGCCCATCGCCTGGTTCAGGTCGTGCAGCGCGATCACCGTGGTGACGCCGAGCCCCGCCACCAGCCCGAGGATCCCCAGCTGGTGGTGGATATCCAGGTGGTTGGTCGGCTCGTCCAGCAGCAGGATGCGCGGCTGCTGCGCCAGCGCGCGGGCGATATGCACCCGCTGCCGCTCGCCGCCCGACAGCGTGATCCAGTCGCGCGCTGACCGGTCGGCCATCTCGACGACGTCGAGGGCGCGGCGGACGATGGCGTCGTCCTCGGCACCCCAGGGCCGCAGCACCGACAGGAACGGCGTGCGGCCGAGCTCCACCGCATCGCGCACGGTGATGCGGTCGGCGGTTTCCGCCTGCTGCTCGACCAGCGCCAGCACCTGCGCCACCTCGCGCCGGCGGATTTCCGCCAGGGGCCGACCATCGAGCAGGACACGGCCGGCGCTCGGCGCCAGCACCCCGGCCAGCATGCGCAGCAGCGTCGATTTGCCGGAACCGTTCGGGCCGATCAAGCCGAGCCGCTCGCCGGGCTCGACGCGCAGCACGACATCGCGGACAATCTCCAGGCCGCGGGTCGACCAGGACAGGCCCTCTGCCTCGAGCCTCATCGGGCCGGCCTCCGCCGCACCAGGATCAGCGCGAAGACCGGGGCGCCGACCAAAGCGGTGACCACGCCGATCGGCAGCACCTGCCCCGGCACGGCGATGCGCGAGACGACATCGGCGCCGATCAGGAACAGCGCGCCGATCAGCGCCGAGGCCGGCACCAGCCGCACATGCCGCACGCCGACCAGGAAGCGCGCCGCATGCGGCACCACCAGGCCGACGAAGCCGACGGAGCCGACGATGCTGACCATCACCGCCGTTGCCAGGGCGGCGGCCAGGATCAGCAAGGCCTGCACCCGCTTCACCGGCACGCCCAGCGACAAGGCGGAGTCCGACCCGAAGGTGAAGGCGTCCAAAGCCCGCGCCTGCCACAGGCAGACCAGCGTCACGGCCAGCGCCACCGGCACCGCCGCGCCGACATTGTCCCAGCGCGCGCCGCTGAGGTTGCCGAGCAGCCAGAACATGATGCCGCGCGCCTGCTCGGCGCTGGCCGAGCGGGTGATGATGAAGGCGGTCAGCGCGTTGAACAGCTGCGAGCCGGCGATGCCCGCCAGCACGATCTGTCCCGCCGCCCGCGGCCCGGCGCCGCCCCCCGAGGCCCGCGCCAGCAGCGCCACCAGCAGGAAGGCCGACAAGGCCCCGCCGAGCGCCCCGGCGGACAAGGAGACCGCCCCCGCCCCGATCCCGGCGACCGTGACCAGCACCGCCCCGGTCGAAGCACCCGCAGAAATCCCCAGCAGATAGGGTTCCGCCAAAGCGTTGCGCAGCAGCGACTGCAGGATGACGCCGGACACCGCCAGCGACGCCCCGCAGCAGGCCGCGATGATCGCCCGCGTCAGCCGGTAGTTCCAGATGATGCCCTGGTCGATCCGATCCAGCGGATAACCCGCGCCAAAAATCTTGTTGGCCAGCGTCTGCCAGACGCTGGCCACCGGGATGGCGGTCTCGCCGATGCAGATGCCGGCCAGGATGGCGCCGGCCAGCACCAGCGCGATCCAGCCGGCATGCAGGACGAAGCGGGCCGCCAGCCTCGTCAGCGGTCCCGCGACTGAGTTCACTGCCGCAGCTTGGCCATGGCCTCGGTCAGCGCCTCCAGCCCGCCGACCAGGCGGATGGTGGCCTGCATGGCATGGGCGTCGATGATGACGATGCGGCCTTCGCGCACCGCGGTCATCTCGCGCGTCACCGGGTCGGCGCGCAGGAAGGCCAGCTTCTTCTCGACATCGTCGGCGGGGAAGCGGCGGCGGTCCATGCGGGCGATGACGAGGACCGAAGGATTGGCGCGGGCGATGCTTTCCCAGCCGACCGTCGGCCATTCCTCGTCCGACTGCACGACGTTGCGCAGGCCGAGCGTGCGCATCATGTAGCCCGGGATGCCCTTCTGGCCGGCCATATAGGGGTCGAGGTCGAGATCGGCGCTGGAGAACCAGAAGGCGGCGGAAGCATCCGTCAGCTTCAGCGCCTCGGCCCGCGCCACCGCCGCGGCCTCGCGGGCGCGGAGATCGGCGACCAGCTTCGCACCCGCCGCCTGGCGGTCGAAGACGGCGGCCAGCTGCTCGATGCCCTTGTAGATGGTCGCCGTGGTGAAGGGCGCGGTGCGGGTGCCGTCGGCGCCGACCAGGTTGTTCTTGCCCTCGCAGTCGGAGGGCATGATGTAGGTCGGAACCCCGAGCTCATGGAATTGCGGCCGGGTGCCGACGACGCCCTGGGCGCCGATCATCCATTCGAACTGGGTGGCGACCAGGCCCGGCCGCTTGTTGATCACCGATTCGAAGCTGGGCGCGTTGTTGTCCAGCCGCGGCACGCGGTCGTTCTGCGCGGCGAATTCGGGCAGCACCGCGTTGAACCACAGCGAGGTGCCGGCCATGTTCTCGCCGACGCCCAGCGCATAGAGCGTCTCGGTCGCCGCCTGGCCGATGGTCACCACGTTGCGCGGCGCCGCTGGGAAGGTCAGCGTCTGGCCGCAATTTTCCACGGTCAGCGGATAGGCGGTGGATTGCGCGGCGGCCGGCAGCGCGGCCAGCAGGCCAGCGCCCAGCAATGCGGAAAGGAAAGCGCCGCGACGCGCGCGGCCCTGCGGATAACGCATCAAAAAATCCTCCCCGGACACCCCGCCGGATGGGTCGTTGCACGATGCCGGCAGGTCTCCTGACTGGCGGGTCATCGCCCTTCCCCGACCTTCCCGGGATCACTCCCAGTGGCGTCTTCGGAGAAAGGCTCGCCGCCTACAGTTGCGGGGGCAGTTCCGGTTCAGGCGCGTCGCCGTGCCTGACGGATTCCCTTTTGATTCCTTTCGGAAACCGGCGCTGGCTGTCTAGCCGACCGCGCGGCGGGCCGGCAAGCGCGGCCTGGGCATCTCCGGCAGGATGGCGTCGCGCAGCGCCTGCAGCACCGGCGGCAGCGGGCCGGGGCCGAAGGGGCTCTCTACTTCGACGGGGCGGCGGTCCTGCATGACATAGGACCGGTCGGCGAAGCCCCGCAGCAGCCGCAGGTCATGGGTGACGAACAGGAAGGCCATGCCGTGCTGGGCGCGCAGGCGCTTCAGCAGGGCCATGATCTTGGCCTGGGTCTCCAGGTCCAGGCTGTTCACCGCCTCGTCCAGCACCACCAGCCGCGGCCTTGTCGCCAGCGCGCGGGCGATGCAGAGGCGCTGCAGCTGGCCGCCGCTCATCCGATGGGCGGGGCGGTCGAGCAGTTCCGCGGGTAGGTCGACCTCGGCCAGAAGGGCCGCGACGCGGTCGCGGCTGGCCTCGCCTTGGACGGTGAGCGGCTCGGCCACGACCTCATAGCCGGTGAAGCGCGGGCTGGTGGCGGCCTGGGGGTCCTGGAAGACGGCCTGGATGGCGCGGCGGGTCTCCGGCGCCATGCGGCCGCGGGGGTCGGTCAGGGGGGCGCCGTCGAAGGTGATGGCGCCGGCATCGGGCCGTTCCAGCCCCAGCACCAGCCGGCCCAGCGTGCTCTTGCCCGAGCCGGTGGGGCCGAGCAGCGCCACGCATTCGCCGGCGCCGATGGACAGCGTCGCCCCCTGCAGCACCGGATGCCGGCGGCTGCGCGAAAAAATCCCGCCCTGGCGATAGGCGTGATGGACGCCTTCCAGCTGCATCATGCGTAGAGCGCCCGATGCGCGGCGACCAGCGCCTGGGCACGGGGATGCGCCGGGTCCTCGAACAGGTTTCGGGCGGATTGCAGCTCGACGATGCGACCCTGGTCCATCACCGCCACCGTGTCGGCCAGGCGGGCGATGACGGACAGGTCGTGGGTGACCAGCAGCAGCCCGATGCCGCGGCGCTGCACCAGCGTCTCCAGCAGGTCGAGCAGCCGCGCCTGCACCACCAGGTCGAGATCGGTCGTCGGCTCGTCGGCCAGCAGAAAGAAAGGATCGCGCGCCAAGGCGAGGGCCAGCATCACCCGCTGCAGCATGCCGCCGCTGAGCTGGGAGGGGTAGAGCGGCGCGATCTCCCCCGGCCGCTCGAAGCCGACCTCGGCCAGCAGCGCCTGCATTTTTTCCCGCGCCGGGGCGCCGCGCAGCCCGTCGCAGGCGAAGGTCTCGAAAAAATGCCGGCCGATGGTCACCAGCGGGTTGAAGCCGCCGCGCGGCGCCTGCTGCACCAGCCCGACCATGCGGCCGCGCAGCGTCGCGGGCTCGACCGGCTCGCTGTCCAGCGCCACCAGCCCGGCGACGCGCCTGACCCCCGGCGGCAGCAGGTCGAGGATGGCCAGCGTCGTCAGGCTCTTGCCGCCGCCGCTGGTGCCGACCAGGCCGAGCACCTTCCCCCGCCGCAAGGTCAGGCTGACATCGCGCACCAGGGCATGCTCGCCGTCATGCAGGTGCAGGGCGAGCAGCGAGAGGGAGCGCGGGCTCAATGGAGGTGGTCCGGCATGCCGGGGTCCAGCCGGTCGCGCAAAGCGTCGCCCAGCAGGTTGCAGCCTAGCACGGTCAGCAGGATGGCGGCGCCGGGCAGCAGCACCAGCAGCGGAGCGCTGCGGAAGAACGGCCGGGCGTCGTTGATCATGATGCCCCATTCGGCCGCCGGCGGCGCCAGGCCGAGGCCCAGGAAGGAAAGCCCCGCCACATGCAGCAGCCAATGCCCGAGATCGAGGCTGGCCAGCACCGCCAGCGGCCCGGCCAGCGCCGGCAGCAGATGCCGCCGCGCGATGGCCAGGCGCGACAGGCCGGCGATGCGGGCGGCGGCGATATGGTCGCGCTGCCGCAGCGAGAGCGTCACGCCGCGCACCAGCCGCGCATACCAGGCCCAGTGCGACAGCGCGATGGCGACGACCACGTTGGTGATGCCGGTGCCCAGCGCGCCGATCATGAACAGCGCCAGCACCAGGGTCGGCACGGTCATGAAGGCGTCGCAGATGCGCATAAGCACGGCATCCACCACGCCGCCCGCCAGCCCCGCCACCATCCCCACCGAGCAGCCGAAGGTCAGCACCAGCACCAGGATCATCGCGACGGCGCCGAAGGAGGCCCGCGCCCCCCAGATGATTCGAGAAAGCATGTCGCGGCCGAGATGGTCGGTGCCCAGCCAATGCCCGGCCGAGGGCGGCTGCAGCCGGCTGGCGAGCTCGGTGAGCGTCGGGTCGTAGGGCGCGATCCAGGGGGCGAAAGCCGCGGCCAGCAGCAGCAGGGCGACCAGCCCCGCCGCGGCCGGGATGACGTATTTCTTCACGCCGCGCCCTCCAGCCGGATGCGCGGGTCCAGCCAGGCATAGGCGATGTCGACCACCAGGTTGCACAGCACGAAGATCGTCGTCATCGCCAGCACAAAACCCTGCAGCACCGGATAGTCGCGGTTGGCGATGGCCAGCAGCGCATAGCGGCCGAGGCCGGGCCAGCCGAAGACGCTTTCCACCACCATGGCGCCGCCCATCAGCTCGCCCAGATGCAGGCCGATGGCGGTCAGCGGCGGCAGCAGCGCGTTCAGCATGACATGCCGCCCGATCAGCGTCCGCCGCGGCAGGCCGCGGGCGCGGGCGAAGCGCAGATGCGGCTCGCCCAGCACGCCGAGCACCGAGGCGCGCACCAGCCGCAGCATGACGCAGGCCGACATGGTGGCGGTGGCCAGTGCCGGCAGGATGATGCTCGCAAATCCGTCGCGGCCGATCGCCGGCAGCCAGCCCAGCGTCACCGCGAAGACCAGCACGAACAAGAACCCCAGCCAGAAGTTCGGCAGCGAGACGCCGAGGAAGGCGATGGCCCGCGTCAGGTGGTCCGGCCAGCGGTCGCGGTGCAGCGCCGCCCAGAGGCCGAGCGGCACGCCGAAAGCGATGGTCACCAGCATCGCCGTCCCCGCCAGCTGCAGGGTCGCCGGCAGGTAATGCGTGATTTCCTCCAGCACCGGACGGCGGGTGAACCAGGATTCTCCCAGATTGCCGCGCAGCGCCTCGGCCAGCCAGGCGAGATACTGCGCCGGGATGGCGCGATCCAACCCAAGCTCGGCCCGCGCCAGGGCCAGCGCCGCATCGGTCGGCGGGATCTGCGCCAGCCGCAGATAGTCCAGCGCCGGATCGCCGCGCCCGAGGCGCAGCATGGCGAAGAAGCCGAAGGAGACAAGCAGCAGCAGCGGCAGCAGGCTGGCCAGCCGCCGCAGGGCGAAACGCAGCATCGGGTCAGCCCTGGCCGATCAGCGCGAAGGGGATTTCTGTCTGAGTCGCGCCGAAGGGCACCTTTCCCAGCTCCCGCCGGTGCACGACCTTGTTGGTCAGGAAGGAGACTGGGAAATACACCGCCTGCTCGTGCAGCGTGGTCAGCAGCCAGCGATATTCCGCAGCCCGCACCGCCTCCTCGGTGCTGGCCAGCACGCCGGTGATGCGACGGTCGATCTCTTCCTTCATCGGCAACCCGCGCTGCGCCTGGTAGTCGGCATGGGCCGGCGCCCGCATCGAGCCCATGAAGGCATGCGGGTCATAGGGCGCGCCCCAGCTGTCGCCGAAGATCATGCCGAACTCGCCGGACCGCTGGCGGCCGTCATAGGTGCCGGCATCCTCGCCGATCAACTTTCCGTCGATGCCGATGCGGGCGAGGTCGCCCTGGATCGCCTCGGCCAGCGCCTTCTGCAGCGCGTCGCTGCCGGTGAAGCACAGGTCGAGGGCAAGCGCCTTGCCGTCACGCTGCCGGATGCGGCCGCCAGCGGGCAGGCGCCAGCCCGCCGCCTCCAGCCGGGCGATGGCCGCCGGCCGGTCGAAGCCGGGGGCGCGCAGGCCGAGGCCCGTATACGGAAAATTCTCGGCGAAGAGGGTTTCCGCCGCCGGCTCGGTGTCGAGCAGGACGTGCTTGACCAGCGCCGCGCGGTCGATGCCCTGGGCGATGGCCTGGCGCACCGCCAGCTCCTCGGTCGGAAACCGGGAAGCATTCACCGCCAGCAGCCGCGTGCCGATCGGCGGCGAGATCGCGGTGGTGAAGCGCCGGTCCGCCGCGAACCGGCGGAAGGTGTCGCCGTCGAGCTGGTCGGTGCCATAGGTCAGGTCGATCTCGCCGGCCTCCAGCGCCAGCGCCCGGGCATTGCTGTCACCGACGACGCGCACCAGCACTTCTTCCAGCGCCGGCTTCGGCCCCCAGTGATGCGGGTTGCGGCGGAACAGGTCGTGCTGGCCGCGGATGGTCTCGGCCAGCATCCAGGGGCCGGTGCCGATCGGCGCCGCCAGGCTGCCATCCGGGCGCAGCGCCGCCGGCGAGGCGAAGCGCAATGGCCGCGGCAAGGCGAGCTCCAGCAGCGTCGGGTAGTAGCCGCCCTTCAGCCGCAGCCGGACGGTGGAAGGGTCGAGCGCCTCGACGCCCTCGATCCGCTCGACCAGGGCCAGCCAGGCATGGCGCGGGCGGTTGCGCAGCACCGCCTCGATGTTGGCCACCACCGCGGCGGCATCGAAGGCGGTGCCGTCGGCGAAGCGCACCCCCGGCCGCAGCGCGAAGCGCCAGCTCCGGCCATCCGGTTCCAGCGCCCAGGCGGTCGCCAAAGCGGGGGCGATGCCGCCCCCCTCGACATAGCGGACCAGAGGCTCGTAGAGCATGGACTGGGCGTACATCTGGTTGGGCGAATAGAGATGCGGATGCAGCGGCCCGGCATTGCTGGGCCAGGAGAAGGTCAGCCGCCGCCTGCCCGCCTGAGCCTGGGCCTGAGCCTGAGCCTGAGCCTGGGCTTGTACGCTTCCGGCGGTCGGCGCCGCCAAAGCGGGCAGGGCTTGCAGCAGGCGACGACGCAGCATCCGGCTTTTCCTCGGGATCGGCCCTGAAGCCCGGGCGGCCGGTATGCTAAATTGGAAGAAACATCATATCAACCGGTGGAATGCCGGCCGCGGAGATCCCGGATGCAGCGCATCACCATCACCCTGGACGAGGCGCTGCTGCAGGAAGTCGATGCGCTGGGCATCCAGGAAGGCCGGGGCGGCAACCGCTCGGAAACCATCCGCGACCTGATCCGCGCCGGGCTGCGCCAGGCAGCGCCCCCGCCCGAGGGGCCCTGCGCCGCCGCCATCGCCTATGTCTACGACCACCACCGGCGCGACCTGCCGGAGCGGCTGACCAATGCCTTCCACGACCATCACGACCTGTCGGTGGCGACGATGCATGTGCATCTCGACCACCACAACTGCCTGGAGGTCGCGGTGCTGAAAGGCGACGGCGCCGAGATCCGCCGCTTCGCCGAGGCCGTCACCGGCCAGCGCGGCGTCCGCCATGGCAGCCTGCTGGTGGTGGCGCCGCAGGCCGGCGACGCCCACCACCACCATCACGACGAGTAAGCGCCCGGCTCACACCGCCGCCAGCTTGCGCCGTTCTTCCATGTGGTCGACCACCAGCGCGGCGAAGGCGGCCAGCAGCCGCTCCTGCGCCGGGGTCAGCGGCGGGCGCGGCTGGCTGTCGATGATGCAGAGCGCGCCCAGGCGCTGGCCGCCCTCCGGGCTGATCAGCGGCGCGGCGGCGTAGAAGCGCAGATGCAGCGCGCCGGTGACCAGCGGATTGCCGGCGAAGCGCCAGTCGGCCGCGGCATTCGGCACGGTGAAGGTGGCGCCCTCGCCGGCGATGGTATGGGCGCAGAAGGAATCGGCGCGCGGCGTGCCGTCGCAGTCCAGCCCGACGCGGGAGACGAAGTCCTGCCGGTCCTGCCCGACCAGCGAGACCACCGCCGTCGGCGTGCCGAAGCAGCGCGCCGCCAGCGCGGTGATGCGGTCCAGGTCGACATCGGCCGGGCCGATGCCGGCGGCCTCGTAGCGGCGCAGCACGGCCAGCCGCGCCGCCTCGTCGGGCAGCGCCGGCGGCGGCGGCGGGGCGGGCGGCACGGTCTCGGTGGTCTCGACCCGGTTGCGGCCCTGGCGCTTGGCGACATAGAGCGCGCCATCGGCGGCGGCGACCAGCGCCTCCGGCCCCGGCACGCCCTCCGCTTCCGGCTGCGGCCAGGCGGTGGCGACGCCGATCGAGACGGTGACGACGCCGAAAGGCGGGCTCTTCTCATGCGGGATGGCCAGGGCCTGGATGGCGGCGCGCGCGCGCCCGGCCAGCAGCAGCGCTTCCGGCGCCTCGCTGCCGGCCAGCAGCAGCACCATCTCCTCGCCGCCATAGCGCGCGGTCAGGTCGCCGGGGCGGCGCGCCTGGGCGGCCAGCGCCTGGGCCACGGCGCGCAAGGTCGCATCGCCCTGCTGGTGGCCGTAATGGTCGTTGTAGAGCTTGAAGCGGTCGACATCGAGCAGCAGCAGCGACACCGGCAGCGCCTCGCGCGCGCAGCGGCGCCATTCGCGCGCCAGCGCCTCGTCGAAGCCGCGGCGGTTGGCGATGCCGGTCAGCCCGTCGGTGCGGGCCAGCGCCTCCAGCTGGCGCTCCTCCGCCTTGCGGGCGGTGACGTCGCGCATCACCACGATGGTGCCGCCGATGGCGCCGGTCGCGGCATCGCGGGTGGCGCGCAGCGCGGCCTCGATCCAGACCTCGCCGCCGCCATGGCGCAGCCGGTGGCTGACCCGCAGCTCCTCGACCAGGCCGAGCCGCAGCGGCTCGATGGCGGCGGTGACCATGGCGAGGTCCCCGGGATGCACCTGCTCCATCACCGCGCTCCCGGCCAGCGCCTCCGGCGCCGCGCCGAACAGCCGCTGCGAGGCGGGGGAGACATAGCGAAAGCAGCCATTGGCGCCGACGCGGGCCACCAGGTCGGAGGAATTCTCGGCCAGCAGGCGGAACTCGGCCTCGCGTTCCGACAGCCGCCGCTCGGCCTCCTGGCGCTGGCCGGCCTGGCCGACCAGCCGCAGCCCAAGCAGCGCCAGCAGGGTCGAGAGCAGCCCGGCGACGCCCAGCCGCCAGACCGCCTCGCGCTTCCACAGCTCCAGCGCCGCCTCCCGCCCGACCGAGACGGTCATCACCAGCGGCAGCCGCTCGCCGCGCTGGAAGGCGGTGATGCGGGCGACCTGGTCGATCGGCGAGAACTGCTCGAAGGCGCCGCTGTCGGCGCGGGGCAGGCGATGGCGGAACAGCTCGGCATGGGCGAAGCTGCTGCCGGTCAGCCGCGGGTCGAAGGGGTGGCGCGCCAGCAGGATGCCGTCGGCGCGCAGCAGGCCGATGGCGCTGCCGGCACCGAGCTCGAAGCGGGCGAAGTTGCGCGACAGCGACTCGGAGTCGATCGAGGCCAGGATGACGCCGGCGAAGCTGCCATCGGCATTCTGCAGCCGCCGGGTCAGGGTGACGATCCAGAGGTTGCGCCAGTGGCTGAGCACCGGCAGGCCGAGATAGCGGCCGCTACCGGGGATGTCGCGGTGGTGGCGGAAATAGTCGCGGTCGACGACGCTGATCTCGCGCGGCAGGTCGCTGAGCGAGCTGGCGACCCAATGCCCCTGCGCGTCATAGACGAAGAAATTGGCGCCCGAGGCCAGGCCCAGCGCATGGCCGGCCAGCAGCTGGTGCAGCCGCTCCCGCGCGATGGCGCCGGTGCCGTCATTGGCCAGCCGCTCGGCGAGGTCGAGCAGCACGATGTCGGTCAGCTCGAAGCTGTCCTCGGTGTGCTGCATCAGCGAGCGGGCCAGGTTGGTGGCGCTGACCTCGACGGCGCGCAGCTTGACGCGGCGGTCGGACCAGATGTGCCAGCCTTCCAGCCCGATCAGCGCGGCGCAGCCGAACAGCGCCAGCAGCGCCGCCCCCCCGGTCAGGCCGCGGCCCGGCCGTGGCGGGCCCTGCGCGCGGCGGGCGCGGCGGCGGCGCCAGGCAAGGAAGCGCAACCGCCACGGGCGCGCCAGGCCGCGCAGCGTCACCGCCCGGCCGCCCCGCCTGGCCGGCGCCCGCAGCATTCTGGCCTTGCCCGTCCCGTCCGGCATCCGCCCTGCATCGTCCCCCATCCGTGGCCCCCCAACGGGGCCCCGGCGGAGTGAAGCGCAGAAGGGTGTAGAGACGCTTAGCGGGGCGTGCCCCTCACCCCCGGAACGCCGCCTCCAGCACGGCGATCTCCACCTTCACCATCGGCATCAGCGCGGCGACCACGCGGTCGCGCTGGGCTGTGCTGCCCTCGGTCAGCCAGCGCGGCAGCGCCGCCGGCATCACCTGCCAGGACAGGCCGAAGCGGTCGACCAGCCAGCCGCAGCGGGTCGGGCTGCCGCCCTCGCCCAGCACCGCCCAGGCCTGGTCCAGCGCCGCCTGGTCTTCCGCGTAGAAGATCAGCGAGGCGGCGGGCGACAGGCTGTAGAAAGGCCCGCCGTTCAACGCCAGGAAGGGCTGCCCGTCGAGGGTGAAGCTCGCCGTCAGCACGCTGCCCTCGGCGCCCGCGGGCAGGCCCGGGCCGCAGAGCACGACCGGCCCGAGCGCCGCGGGCCGGCCGAGGCGGTGGAAGGCCTCGACATAGAAGCGCGCCGCCGCCTCGCCCTGGCCGTCGAACCAGAGGCAGGTGACCAGCCCTGCCGGCGCCTCAGCCATGGCCGCCGCCCATCGCCGCCTTGGCCGCCTCCAGGTCCATCCACATGATTTCCCAGATGTGGCCGTCGGGATCTTCGTAGCTGCGGCCGAACATGAAGCCGTAATCCTGCACCGGCGTCGGATCGGCGCTGCCGCCGGCGGCGACCGCCTTCGCGACCTGGTCGTCGACCTCGGCGCGGCTGTCGGCGGAGAGGCACAGCAGCACCTCGGCCGAGGTCTTGGCGTCGACGATCGTCTTCGCGGTGAACTGGCGGAACTTGTCGTGGGTCAGCAGCATGGCGTGGATGGTCTCGGAGAAGACCATGCAGGCCGCGGTGTCGTCGCTGAATTGCGGGTTCTTCACCGCGCCGATCGCTTCGTAGAAAGAAACCGACGTCGCCAGGTCGGTCACCGGCAGGTTCACGAAAATCAGCCTGGCCATGACGCGCGCTCCCTTTGCTGTGCCTGGACGCAGGCTGCCAAGAGTGGTTAGTCTTTGCAACCATGAAGTCAGAAAAACTTACTGACGCTTCCGCGAGGCCGCGCGGCCGCTGGTACCAGGATGCCTGCGCCACCGCCCATGCCATGGAGCTGCTGGGCGAGCGCTGGTCGCTGCTGGTGATGCGCGAGCTGTTCTTCGGCCCGAAGCGTTTTTCCGAATTGCGGGCCGGACTGCCCGGGCTGAGCGCCACCGTGCTGACCCAGCGGCTGGAGGGGCTGGAGGCGGCCGGGGTGGTCCGCCGTATCCGCATGCCGCCGCCGGTCTCGGCGCAGCTCTATGCCCTGACCGACTGGGGGCTGGAGAGCGCGCCGATCTTCCAGGCGCTGGGCCGCTGGGCGGCGCGCTCGCCCGCGCACGACCCGACGCTCGCCTTCAGCGCGTCCTCGCTGATGCTGTCGCTGGGCGCGATGTTCTCGCCCGCGCTGGCGGGGGAGCTCGCGGCGCGGATCGGCTTCCGCCTCGGCCATGAAGAATTTCTGGTCACCATTGGTGACGGGGCGATCGCTGCGCGGAAAACGCCGTTCGAGGATGCCGACCTCATCCTGGAAGGCCCCCCGCGCCTGCTGGCCGCGGCGATCTATGGCGGCCAGCCTTGGGCAGCGCTGGAGGCGACGGGCGAGGTGCGGCTGGCCGGCGACCGGGCGCTCGCCGACCGCCTCGCCAGGCTTTTCCCCCTGCCGGAAAAAGCGCCGCAAACTTTCCTTTAGGCCGCCGAGCGGCTAGTCAGCCGGCCGTCCGAACTACCTCGGCCTGCACAGGATCTTTGCGACATGCGTCCGTTCCACCTGGCCTTCCCCGTCTCCGACCTGGAGGCCACCCGCCACTTCTACGCCGAGGTCATGGGCTGCGCGATCGGCCGCGAGAGCCCGGGCAAGTGGATCGACTTCGACCTCTATGGCCACCAGATGTCGGCCCACCTGCTGCCCGACGCGCCGCGCGCCCCGGCCCGCGGCGGCGTCGACGGCGATGCCGTGCCGATCCCGCATTTCGGCGTGGTGCTGGACATGCCGGCCTGGCGCGCGTTGGCCGCCCGGCTCGAGGCCGAGCCCTCCACCGTTTGGTGCCTGAAGCCGAAGATCCGCTTCGAAGGCCAGCCGGGCGAGCAGGCGACGCTGTTCGTCTTCGACCCCGCCGGCAATGCGCTGGAATTCAAGGGCTTCAACGACGACAGCGCGATCTTCGCGGCGCAGCCGGCGCTGGCCGCCGTCTGAGCCCGACCGCCGGCGGCCCGCGAGATCAGGGCGCCGGCAGCCCGGCCGGCGGGGCCTCGAGCGCCGCCGGCTGGTCGTCCTTCAGCGCGACGCCGGTCAGCCGGCGGTGCCGCGCCTCGGTCATCAGCCAGGCCAGCTTGGACGACGCCGCCGCATAGGACAGCCCGCCCGAGAGGTGGATGTTGGAGATGCAGTTGCGCGCCGAATCGCGCAGCCCCGGCTTCGGCGCCCAGGTCAGGTAGACGCCCAAGGAGTCCGCCACCGACAGGCCCGGCCGCTCGCCGATCAGCATCACCGCCAGATCGGCGCCCAGCGCGCCGCCGATCTCGTCGCTGAGCGCCACCCGCGCGCCCGTCGCCACCACCACCGGCCCCAGCTTCCAGCCCGGCAACCGCGCCAGCGTGGCCTCCCAGAGCGGCACCGCATGGCGCTGCACGGCGGTGGCCGACAGCCCGTCGGCGATGATGAAGACCGCATCCCATCGCCCTGGCGTCAGCGAGGCGCGACTGTCCTCGGCCAGCAGCCGGCCCAGATCGGGGCGGCGCAGATAGAGGCTCCGCTCCACCGCCTGGCTCTGCACCAGGTGGTGCGGTGTGTCGCCCAGCCCGGCCAGGATGCCCGGAATATCGAGCGGCGTGTGCACCGCGTCCCGCGCCTTGGCATGCGCCAGCTGGAAGTCGAGCACCGCCTGCAGCGGCGGCGCGTCGCCGGCGCGGCCCAGGCCGATGCGGGCCGGCGTCGCCTGGCGCAGCCGCGACCAGGGGTCGGGGCGCGGGTCGTCCAGGGTTTCCGTCGGTGCCATCGCGCGCTCCACCAGCCCAGCCAGGCCGCCAGCTTGCCGCAGGCGTCTTGCCGAGGCCAGGGGTCAGGGCCAGGATCGCGCCCCGGACCAGCCAGAGGGCCTTGCCATGTTCGCCAGCATCCGCGGCACGAAGATCTATTTCGACATCGAGGGGCCGGGGCTGGTGCCCGATGGCCCGGTGATGCGCGAGCGGCCGGTGGCCTTCATCCTGCATGGCGGCCCGGGCGGCGACCATAGCGGCTTCAAGCCGTCCTTCTCGCCGCTGGCGCAGCGGATGCAGCTTGTCTATGTCGACCATCGCGGCCAGGGGCGCTCGCAGAAGGGCGACCCGGAAGGCTACACGCTGGACGAGAATGTCGAGGACCTGGAGGCGCTGCGCCAGTATCTCGGGGTGGAGAAGTTTGTTTCAATGGGCACCAGCTATGGCGGCATGGTGTCGATGGCGCATGCGGCGCGCTATCCGGACAGCGTCTCGCATCTGGTCGCCATCGTCACCGCGGCGCATGGCGGCTTCATGCAGGCGGCGCAGAAGATCATCGCCGAGCGCGGCACGCCCGAGCAGCAGCGGGTCTGCGGCATGCTGTGGGACGGCACGCTGGATACGGTCGAGAAGCTGAAGCACTACTACGCGGTGATGGGCCCGCTCTATTCGGTGAGCGCGCAGGACCCGGCCGCCGGCGCCGATGCCCGCGCCCGCACCCTGCACGAGCCCGCCGCCCTCAACCGCGCCTTCCGCCCCGACGGCTTTCTGCGCGACTACGACATCCGCGCGGAGCTGAAAGCCATCACGGCGAAGACGCTGATCCTGGCCGGGCGGCATGACTGGATCTGCCCGCCGGAATTCTCGGAGGAAATCCACCGGCTGATCCCGGGCAGCGAATTGCGCATCTTCGAGCGCAGCAGCCACTCGATCCGCGCCGACGAGCCCGAGGCCCTGCTCGACGCCATCAAGGGCTTCCTGGTGTATTAGACCCGCGGATAGCTGCTGGAAAAAATCTCGGCCACCGGCGGGTGGCCGAGGGTGCGCTGCGGATAGCGCGCCACCAGCCGGTCGAACTGGGCCTGGGCGCGGGCGGCATCGGCCAGCTCGTCGACACCGGGGATGACGCGGTCGCGCATCACCCATTGGCCGTCGATCATCACGTCGCGCACGTCGCGGCCTTGCCCCGCCACCATCAGCGTCTGCACCGGATCGATCACCTGGCCATGTTGCGGCCGGCCGAGCTCGACCACGATCAGGTCGGCCTTGGCCCCCGGCTGCAGCCGGCCGAGATCGCCGCGTCCCAGTGCGGTCGCGCCGCCCAGCGTGGCCGCGTCCAGCATGTCTTCCGACCGGCAGGCGGCGGGCGAGCCTTCGGCGATGCGCGCCAGCATCAGCCCGAGCTGCATGTTGAGAAAAAAGTCGGGCGGCGCGGTGTCGGTGCCGAGGCCGATCGTGATGCCCAGGCCGCGCAGCTTCGGAAACGACCGCAGCATGCTGCCGCCGCGCGCCATCACCAGCGGGCAATGCACGATGCTGGCGCCCGACTGCGCGATGATTGCCAGGTCGCGGCCGGGGCGGGCGATGCCGGGGCTGTCATTGGTCCAGACGCCATGCGGCAGCAGCACGCCGGGGCGCAGGAAGCCCAGGCTGTCCAGCCATTCCGGCGGCGTCATCCCGCGCAGCCGCAGCACGGTCTGGTATTCCAGCAGGCTCTGGCAGCAATGCAGCCGCACCGGCACGCCGAGCTCGCGCCCCGCATCGGCGGTGCGGCGCAGCAGCGCGGGCGTGCAGGTCTCGATCCGGTCGGGGGACAGCATGGCCGAAACCAGCCCGCCGCTCCGCCCGGAATGGTCGCGGCAGAAGCGGAGGGCGTTTTCCAGTTCGGCCAAGCCGCGGGCCTCGTCGAAATATTCGCCGATGGCGCCGGCCTCGTCGACCAGCAGATGGCCGGTCCGGTAGGCGGGGCCCAGCCAGACGCGCAGCCCGAGCGACATCGCCGCATCGGCCGCCGCCTCTAACTCTTCGACCGTCTCGCCCCATTCGCGATAAAACAGGGAAGAAATCGGCAGGGCCGAGGTGACGCCGTTGCGGATCAATTGCGCGAAGGCATGCTTCTTCTGAAAGGCCAGATCACCGGAAGAAAGCATCTCGACCGGGCCGGCATCCTGGTAGCTGCGCGGCCAGACCCGGCCCTTGCGCCAGCCCGGCTGGTTGTCCAGCGCCAGGATGGTGGTGTCGAGGTCGGCCAGGGCGTCCAGGTCGATGAAGCCCGGCGCGATCAGCGCATCGCCGGCATCGAAGCGGGCCTGCACCTCGCCGGGGAAATGGCGGCCGGCGAAGATGACGCGGTCGCCTTCCACCACCAGCTCGCCGTCGCGCAGCAGCTGGTGGCGGCCCTCGGCATGGCCCAGCACCCAGCGGGCGGTCAGCAGGGTGCGCGGGCCGGCGCTCATGGGGCGTCGACCAGGGCCCGGCCGGCGCGGGCGACGATGCGGCCGCGCTTGACCACCAGCCGGCGCTCGGGGCGGTTGACCACGGCTTCCGCCAGGGTCTCGGCATCGACCAGCAGAAGATCGGCCTGGCAGCCCTCGGCGACGCCGTAATCGGCCAACCGCATGGTGGCGGCGCCGCCGGTGGTGCAGACGGCCAGCGCCAGCTCCACCTCGGGGTCGGTGCGGAAATTGTTGCGCAGGCCGAGCAGCATGGCGCGCTCCAGCATGTCGCCATTGCCATAGGGGCCCCAGCTGTCGCGGATGCCGTCATTGCCGGCGCAGAGGCGGATGCCGCGCGCCGTCAGCTTGGCCACCGGCGGCACCGGCCGGCTGGCCGAGCCGGTCGACATGATGGCGATGTCCAGCGCCGCGATTTCTTCCAAAAGCCCGTCGACCATGGCGGTGTCGGGGTCGCCCAGGCAGAAGGCGTGGCTGATCACCACCTGGCCCTGCATGCCCAGCGCGCGGGTCCGCTCGAAGATCAGCTCCATGCTGAAGGCGCCGAGCAGCGCTGCCTCGTGCAGATGGATGTCGACCGGCTTGCCGAAGCGCTGGGCCAGGTCGAAGACGGCATCCAGATGCCCCTTCGGGTCGCGGTCGATGCCGCAGGGGTCGAGGCCGCCGACCACGTCGCTGCCCAGCTTCATGGCTTCTTCCATGAGCTCGAGCGTGCCGGGGCGCACCAGCAGGCCGGATTGCGGGAAGGCGACGATCTCGACATCCATGGCGTCGCGGTAGCGCTCGCGGGTGGCCAGCAGCCCCTCGATCCCGGCCAGGCCCACGCTGGTGTCGACATCGACATGGGTGCGGATATGCGTCGAGCCCTTGGCCAGCGACTGCACCAGCTGGCGGGCCGATTGCCGCGCCGGGTCGATGCCCATCTCCTGGCGGATGCGGCGCTCATTGTCGATCTTGTCGATCAGCCGCGGCCCGGCGCTGTTCGGCACCCAGCGCATGCCCCAGAGCGTCTTGTCCAGATGGGTATGCGCCTCGACCAGGCCGGGCAGCAGCAGCGCGTCCCAGCCATCCTCGACGTGGACGCCCTCGGGGGGCGCCTGGTCGGGGGCGATGCGGGCGATGCGGCCGCCGCGGATCAGCACGTCGGTGCTGGCCCCGCCCATCGGGCGGACGGTCTTCAGCAGCAGATCCTGGGGGGATGCAGGGGACATCGCCGGCTCCATCGCGAAAAATGTTCAACAATCTGGCGCAGTATTGTATGCAATCGCTGGTGCCGGCAATGGCTGATCTTGCCTGCACCCCCCGCCTGCCGCCATGGTCCGCGCCCTTCATGACCGAACCCGACCCCAAGTCTCCCCCGCGCGCCGCCGCGATCCACCAGGCCCTGCGCCAGGCGATCCTGGAGCAGGCGCTGGCCCCCGGCGCCAAGCTGCCGGAAGACCTGATCGCCAGCCAGTTCGGCGTCAGCCGGACCCTGGTGCGCGAGGCGCTGGGCCGGCTGGCCGCCGAGGGCCTGGTCGAGCTGCGCCACAACCGCGGCGCCAGCGTCGCCGCCCCCAGCCTCGCCGAGGCGCGCGACGTCTTCGCCATCCGCCGCGCCATGGAGCTGCTGGCGGTCGACGCGCTCTGCGGCCGGCTGGAGCCGGCGCAGGCGGCGCGGCTGGAAGCGCATGTCGAGGCCGAGGCGGCGGCCCAGGCCACCAGCGGCCCGACCTCGATCCGGCTGGCCGGCGAATTCCACCTGCTGCTGGCGGAGCTGACCGGCAATGCCCTGCTGCAGCGCTATGTCGCGGAGCTCGCCTCGCGCTGCTCGCTGATCCTCTCCCTCTATGGCCGGCCTCATTCGGCCGACTGCGCCGTCGAGGAGCATCGCGCGCTGATCGCCGCACTCCGCGCGGGCGACGCCCCCGCCTGCCGCGCCCTGATGGACCACCACCTGGCGGCGGTGATGGGCCGCGCGCTGCTGCCGCCGAAGCCCGGCGACATGCGCGCGGTCCTGGCCCGCTATGCCGGCACCCCCGCCCCTTCCCCGCCGCGCCGCGCAAAGGCCCGATCCGCATGACCGATGTTGCCAGCTTCGACTTCGCCCAGCTCACCCCGCGCGAGCGCTACAAGATCCTGATCGGCACGGTGGTGCCGCGGCCGATCGCGCTGGTCACCACCGCCAGCCCCGAGGGCCGCGCCAATGCCGCGCCCTTCAGCTTCTTCAACTGCCTGTCGGCCGATCCGGCGATCGTGGCGCTGGGCGTCGAGGTCAAGGCCGATGGCGCGCCGAAGGACACCGGCCGCAACATCCGCGCCACCGGCTGCTTCACCGTCAACATCGTCTCCGACGCGCTGGTCGAGGCCATGAACATCTGCGCCGTGCCCTTCGGCCCCGAGGTGGACGAGCTGGAGCGCGCGGGCCTGGCCATCGTCGCCGGCACCGCGATCAGCGCCCCGCGCATCGCCCTGGCCCCGGCGGCGCTGGAATGCCGGCTGCATTCCTTCCTCGACATCGGCAGCTCGCGCGAGATCATCCTGGGCCAGGTGGTGCATGCGCATATCCGGGCGGATGCGGTGAATGCCCAGCTGCATATCGACCCGAAGCTGATCGACGCGGTCGGCCGCATGGGCGGGCATGGCTATGCCTCGACGCGCGACTATTTCGACCTGCCGACCATGAGCCTCGCTGGCTTCGACAGCGACGAGCCACAAGCGCGGCTCCGCTGAGGCGGATCTTCTAGGCCGGGGCCTTCGCCCTGTCCCAGAAGGCCTCGGCCGCCGCGGATTGCCGGCGGCGCGGGCGGAACAGGCGGATTTCCACCGGTATGGCGAAGCCCGCCCCGGCCTCGACCAGCCGGCCGGCGGCCAGGTCCTCGGCGACCATGCTGCGCGGCAGCCAGGCCAGGCCCTGGCCCTGCCGCGCCAGGGTCTGCAGCGCGGCGGCCAGCGGCGCCGTCACCACCGTCTCCATGGCGATGCCCCGGCCGGCGAGCGCCGCCTCGAGGATGCGGCCGAGGCCGGAGGCGGCGCTATAGGCCAGCGCCCGCGCCGGCGCCGCGGCGCTGCCCGGCAGCGACCAGCGCGGCCTGCCCGCGGCATCGGGCGCCACCACCGGCAGCAGCAGGTCCTGCCCCACCACGATGCTGGCGAAGTCGCCGGGCGGCAGCCGGGCCGAGCCCTCGCCCTGCGCATGGGCCAGCAGGAAATCGGCATCGCCGGCCGCGAAAAGCCGCTCGCAGGCGGCCATGCTGTCGGAGACCAGGTTCAGCGGCCCGAGCATCGGCAGGCCGGGCGCCGGCAGCGGGAACAGGCCGCGCATCCAGCCGGGGAAGAAGGTGAAGGACAGCGCATGGGTGGCGGCGATGGACAGCGCCGCGCCCTCCCGCCCCGCCGCCTTCAGCGCGGCGCGGCGGGCGGCATGGATGTCGCGCACCAGGGCGACGGCCTGGTCGCGCAGCGCCTGGCCGGCGGCGTTCAGCTGCAGGCCCTGCGGCGCGCGCAGCACCAGCGGCGTGCCGATCCAGGCTTCCAGCGCCTGGATGCGGCGGCTGAAGGCCGGCTGGGTGACATGGCGCGCCGCGGCGGCCCGGGAGAAGTTCCGGTGCTCGGCCAGGGCCAGGAAATCCTCGAGCCAGGTCAGTTCCATCGGGCGTGATGCCGGATCGGCATGGAGTCCTCGTCAAACGGCATTGGATGCAGGGCTGGAAGCCAGGCTAATCGGGCCTCTGTCCGAAAACCAGCCCAGAAAGAAAATGCCGGATGCGCATCGTCGATGTCCGCGAGATCACCCAGCCGATCGCCTCGCCGATCCGCAACGCCTATATCGACTTCTCCAAGATGACGACCAGCCTGGTCGCCGTGGTCACCGATGTCATCCGCGACGGCCGCCCGGTGGTGGGCTACGGCTTCAACTCGAATGGCCGCTATGGCCAGGGCGGGCTGATCCGCGAGCGGTTCCGCGACCGCATCCTGGAGGCCGACCCCGCCAGCCTGCGCGACGAGGCCCGCGACAACATCGACCCGGCGAAGGTCTGGGCGGCGATGATGACCAACGAGAAGCCGGGCGGGCATGGCGAGCGCTCGGTCGCCGTCGGCACCGTCGACATGGCGGTCTGGGACGCGGTCGCCAAGATCGAGGGCAAGCCGCTGTTCCGCCTGCTGGCGGAGCGGCATGGCCGGCAGGCCGATCCGCGCGTCTTCGTCTATGCCGCCGGCGGCTACTACTATCCCGGCAAGGACAATGGCGCGCTGCGTGGCGAGATGCGCAGCTATCTCGACCGTGGCTACAACGTGGTCAAGATGAAGATCGGCGGCGCCTCGCTGTCCGAGGATTGCGCCCGCATCGAGGCGGTGCTGGCCGAGCTCGACGGGCGCGCGCAGCTGGCCGTCGACGCCAATGGCCGCTTCGACCTGGAGACCGCCATCGCCTATGCCAAGGCGCTGCGGCAATTCCCGCTGTTCTGGTACGAGGAGGCGGGCGACCCGCTGGACTATGCGCTGCAGGCGGCGCTGGCCGAATTCTACCCCGGCGCCATGGCCACCGGCGAGAACCTGTTCTCGCACCAGGATGCGCGCAACCTGCTGCGCTATGGCGGCATGCGCCCCGATCGCGACTGGCTGCAATTCGACTGCGCGCTGTCCTATGGCCTGGTCGAATATCTGCGCACCCTGGCGGTGCTGCAGCAGCAGGGCTGGTCGCCGCGCCGCTGCATCCCGCATGGCGGGCACCAGATGTCGCTGATGATCGCGGCCGGCCTCGGCCTCGGCGGCAATGAAAGCTACCCCGACCTGTTCCAGCCCTATGGCGGCTTCCCCGACGGCGTCCGCGTCGAGGAAGGCCATGTCACCATGCCGGAGCTGCCCGGCATCGGCTTCGAGGGCAAGTCGGACCTGATCGGGGTGATGCGCGAGCTCGCTTCCTAAGGCGTCAGCGCCTGGCGATGGCTGGCCTGCGCTTCGATCGCGGGCCAGTCATAGAGCATCGGCACCATCGCGCAGCCCGACCAGGCCTCGTTCTGGTTGTCGTAGAAGGGGCTGCCCGGCTGGCCGGAGGCGCCGTGGAACACCGCCCAGCGGCAATTCTCCCAGGCCCCGACATCGAAGACATAGCGGGCCAGCGCCCCATAGGCGGCGCGCGGCCCGGCGCTGCAGAGCAGCCCATTGGCCTGCACCGTGTCGTTGTCGCCGCCGACCGGGCGTGACGGCGGATCGAGCAGCCTCGCCGCCGCCGGGAATTTTTCCGACAGGGGATGGACGAAGCGCGGCTGGTGCACCTCGCCCCAGGGTGTCCGGGCGACCACCTCGGGGGCTGCGGCGGCTTCCACCAGCGCCTCCTGCAGCAGGGAATTCCAATCGCTGCCGCCAGTGAAAGAAACATCGTCGCGGCGCAGCAGGTCGGGCAGCGTCCACCACAGCTGGTTCTGCGGCACCACCCCCGGCGCCACCGCGGTCCAGGGATGCCGCGCGACATCGAGCAGCCCGCTGCGCTCGGCCAGTTTCCGGGTCGCCGCGCGGCGCAGCGCGACATAGGCGGTGGGCAGCGGGCTGCCGGCGCGCATGTCGCCGTCCCACTCGGCCAGCGCCTTGCGCAGCGCCGCGGCGGCGGGGTCGGCGGGTTCCGCCAGCGCGCGCAGCCGGTCGCTCAGCAGCAGCGCATTGGGCGACAGCGTGTCGGCATGGAGCGCCGCCGCATCCTCCGGGCGGAAGCCGGGCATGGCGCGCAGCCGCTCCAGGATACGCGACGCGCGATAGGGCGGGTGGCAGTCGGTGCAGAGATAGTCGGGATGGTCGTCGGCGACGACCCGGTTGTTGGCGGTGACGATCAGCCCCTCGGGCGGGTCGATGACCTGGGGCATTTCCTCATGCGCGATCCAGCCCTGCCAGTCATTGGCCGGATCCCAGCCGGGCAGCGGCAGCCAGCCATGCGCCGCGGTCCGCCGCGGCACCCGGGCGCGCACCAGATGGCCGATCTGGCCCTGGGTGTCGGCGGCGACCAGGTTGTGGTCGATCAGCCCCCAGCCGCGCGTCGCCTCGTAGAGCTCGGCCACCGTCCTGGCCCGGGTCATCCGCGGCAGGCAATCGAAGGAAAGATCGGCCTCGGCGAATTGCACCGAGCGCAGCGCCAGCGCGGTGCCGCTGGCAGGGTCGCCGGCGATCACCGGGCCATGGATGGTCTCGACGATCTCGAAGTCGCGCTCGGCAGAGTCGCGCACCTTGATGCTGTCGCGACGCCGGGTGACGGGGGCGTGTCCCGCGCCATGCTGCGTGGCGGTGCCGTCCTCGGAGAACTTCTCCAGGAACAGGTCGTGGATGTCCATGAAGGCATGGGTGACGCAATAGGCGACGCTGCCGTTATGGGCGAAATGCGGGAAGCCCGGCACGCCCGGCACGGTCAGCCCCACCATGTCGAATTCGTCGCAGGCGACATGGTGCTGCGCATACATGTTGGGGATTTCGAAGACGCGGTGCGGGTCGCCGGCCAGCACCGGCCGCCCGGTGCCGCTGCGGCCCGGCCCCACCGCCCAGTTGTTGCTGCCGCCGGCGGTCTCGTCGCCCGGGCCCTCGCGGCCGAGCGACTCGAGCAGGGTGCGGATCGCCGGCGCCAGCGCCTCCAGGTCGGCCTGCTGCCGCGCGGCATCCGTCCCCGGCGGGATGGTCAGCAGATCGCGGCCGCCATCGTCGTAGCGCAGTTTCCCCACATTCTCCGCCCCGACCACCGGCAGGGCGGCGGCGCGCCACAGCTTGAACCAGACCGAGCCCATCAGCAGCCCGAGCCGCCGCATCACCGCGATGCTGTGCCAGGCCTCCCAGGTTTCTGCCTGTTCGCCGAGCAGCCGGTATTCCACGGGCAAGGGCGCGCCGGAGGCCAGGAAACCGTTCACCCCCGCCGCATAGGCCTCCAGCATCGCCCGCGCCGCATCCCCCAGCGCGGCGAAATCGCGGCGGCAGGCGGCCTCCATGCCCAGACGCCGCGCCAGCATGTCGGAGGCCACCGCCGCCTCCCCCAGCCATTCCGCCGCCCGCCCCAGCGCCCGGCGCCGGGTCAGCTCCATCTGGAACAGCCGGTCCTGGGCATGGGCGAAGCCCAGCGCCCTCCAGGCATCCTGCGCGCCCGCGGCCTTCAGATGCGGGATGCCCCAGCCGTCGCGCAGCAGCGTCACCGGCGCGGCCAGGCCCGGCAGGGCGACCTGCCCGTCCAGCGGCGCCAGGCTGGCAGCCAACTGCTGCGACGACAGGCTTTCAGCGGAAATCTTGGGCAGCATCCCGGTCCCTCCTGGCTGCGTGTCGGTGGCCACTGGGTTTCTCCACGAAATTTTTATACGTCATTGATTTTCCGTGGAGCCATGCCCGGAATCGCTCCCAGGACACCGCCCAATGCCACCGATATCTGCCGGGAAGAGAAGTCGATCGATCGGGAATGGGCAACCCCTCCGATGGGCGACCGCGTTTCCAGGGCGCTCCCGGGGATCGACAACGGGCGTCGCGGCTCACGCCACCCGTCGCGACCTCACACCAGGATGGCCTCCACCATCCAGCCTGAGAGCGACAATCTCCCCTGCCCCATCCCGTTCGATGAACAGGCTGCCGATCGCGCCGGCGACCCTTCGGCGGCCAGCGGCACCGCCTCCGCGAGATGAGGCGCCGGCCCGTGGCGCAGCGCGGGCTGGCCGGGGATGGCGGCTTTGGCGCCGCGCTTCCCGCCTCACTTCCTGGCCGCGGCCCGCTTCCCGACGAAAGCCCGCAGCCCCTGCTGCGCCTCGTCCGTCGTCGCGACGTTGCAGAAATCCTCCACCGCATTGGCGATGCTGCGGCGGTAGTCCAGGTCGTTGGCGCGCATGAAGGCGGCCCGTCCGAGCCGCATCGCCAGCGGCGGCTTGGCCGCGAAATCGGCGGCCAGGCGGCGAGCCTCGTCGAGCAGCGACGGCTTCGGCACCACGCGGCTCACCAGGCCGAGCCGCGCCGCCTCCTCGGCCGCGAAGCTGCGGCCGCTGAACAGCAGCTCGAAGGCGCGGTGACGCCCGATGATCCGCGGCAGATGGGCGAAATGGATGGCGGGCAGCAGGCCGAGCTCGATCTCCGGATAGCCGAAGGTCGCCGTGTCGGCGGCGAGCAGCACGTCGCAGGAGATGGCCAGCGTCATCCCCCCGCCCCGCGCCGCGCCATTGACCGCGGCGATGGTGGGCTTGCCCATGGCGTGCTGCACCTCGGCCAGGCCGACATAGAGGCGCTCCAGGAAGCGGCGGACCTCCATGCCGGACTTGCCGATCAGGATGTCGAGGTCCAGCCCGGCGGAGAAGCGCTGGTCGAGCGCGCTGCGCAGGATGACGGCCCGCACCGCGTCGTCGGCCGCCGCCCGGCGGAAGGCGGCCAGGATGGCCTCGAGGAACTCGACGCTGAGCGCATTGACCGCGCCGCGTTCCAGGATGATCTCGGCGATGCTGCCGCTGACCTCGTAACGGAGCTCGGTGCTCATGCGGCGCGCTCCGCGGCGGTCGGGACCAGAACGGCTGCTTCGGCAGCCAGCCCGGCAATGGCGTCGTCGGTGAAGCCGAGCTCGCGCAGGATCTCGGCCGTGTGCTGCCCGTGCAGCGGCGGCGGGCGCTCGCCTTCCCGCGCCGCACCGTCGAAGGCGACGGGGAAGCCGATCTGCGGCATGGCGCCCAGCACCGGATGGTCGGTGGTCAGCACCAGCCCGCGGCTGGCCAGCTGCGGATGCGCCAGCGCCTGGTCCAGCGTCTGGATCGCGCTGCAAGGCACCCCGGCGGCCGACAGCGCCTGCAGCCAGTGTCGCAGCGGCCGCTCGCCGATCTTCGCCTGCACCAGGCCGACGATCGCCGCCCGGTTCTCGACGCGGGCGGCATTGGTCAGGAAGCGTGGATCCGCGGCGAGCGGCGCCAGCCCGAGCAGCGCGCAGAGGCGGCGGAACTGCGCGTCGTTCCCGGCGCCGATCATCAGGCTGCCATCGGCCGCATCGAAGGCCTGGTAGGGCGCCAGCGACGGATGCCCGGTGCCCATCGGTTGCGGCACCTGCCCCGTCAGCCAGTAGTTCTGGGCCAGGTAGGTCATCTGCGCCATCGCCGTGTCCAGCAGCGACAGGTCGACATGGCAGCCCTGGCCGGTCCTGCCGCGTTCCAGCAGGGCGGCCAGGATGCCGCTGAGGGCGAAGCTGCCGGTGCCGAGATCGACCGGCGAGAAGCTGGCGCGGGCGACGGCGCCCCCCGCTTGGCCCATGGTGCTGATCATGCCGCTGAAGGCCTGCAGCATGACGTCGTAGCCCGGCTGCTCGCCCAGCGGTCCGGCGCGGCCGAAGCCCGAGATCTCGCAGTAGATCAGCCGCGGATTGAGCCCGCGCAGCGTCGCGCTGTCGACGCCGAGGCGGGCGGCGGCACCGCCGCCGAAGCCCTGGATGACCACATCGGCCTGCCGCGCCAGGGCATGGACGATGGCGCGCCCGGCCGCGCTCTTCAGGTCGAGGGCGATGCTGCGCTTGTTGCGGTTCAGCGCCATGAAGGTGGCCGACTGCCCCTGCTTCATCGGCGCCCAGGCGCGGGTGTCGTCGCCGCCCTGCACCGGCTCGACCTTGATGACCTCGGCGCCCAGGTCGCCGAGATACTGGCCGCAGAGCGGGCCGGCGAAGACCTTGCTGAGGTCGAGGACCTTGATGTCGCGAAGCGGCTTCATGCGCGGGCTCCGGAAGGAAGGGAAGACATGCTCACGCGGCCGCCGGCCGGCGCCGCAGCAGGTAGCGGTGCCGCCCGTCGAGCACCATCACGCCCGCGCCGTTGTGGACGGTGCTGCGCAGCCCGACGACGCCGGTGGTCCGGTTCGGCGCCAGCTCGTCCACCTCCAGCGCGGGGTAGAGCGTGTCGCCGGCGAAGACCGGATGCAGGAAGCGGCTCGACTGCTCCAGGAAGGCCTTCAGCGAATCCTCGACCAGATGCGGGAAGATCCCCGCCCCGGCGGCGGTCTGGATGGCGACCTGGTAGCCATGCGCCAGCATGTCCGGCATGCCCCGCGCCCGGCAGTATTCCCGGTTGTAATGGACCGGGTGGTTGTCGCCGCTGGCCGCCTGGAAGGCGAGGAAGATGGCGTCGGTCATCGTCCGGCTGGGCAGGCAGAAGCGCTCGCCGAGCTGGAAATCCTCGAACCAGCGCTGCCCCGCCACCATGCGATGCGCGCGGGGATCGAAGCCCTTGTCATTTTCCATGCATGTTCCTCCCTGGGCGGGCCTCATTCGCGGCGGATCCCGGCCTCCTGCGCCAGCTTCACCCACCGCTCCTTCTCGCGGGAGAGAAAAGCGTCGAGCTCGCCATCGGGCGTGACGAAGGGCTCCGCGCCGCGCGCCCGCAGCCGCGCCGCGTAATCGGGGGCGCTCGCCGCCGCGGTGACCGCGGCGCGCAGCTTGGCCAGCACCACGGCCGGGGTCTTGCGGGAGGCGAAGGCGGCGAACCAGCCGGAGAACTCGAAGCCCGCCAGCCCCGCCTCCTGCAGCGTCGGAACATCGGGCAGGCCGCTGGTGCGGAAGCCCGAGGTGACGCCCAGCGCCCGCACCGCCCCGGCCTGGATCTGCGGCGTCGAGGTGGTGACGCTGTCGAACAGGAAATCGACATCCCCCGCCAGCACCGCGTTCAGCGCCGGCGCGCTGCCGCCATAGGGCACGTTCACCGCCTCGAAGCCGCCGAGCTGCTGCAGCAGGGTCGCCGTCACATGCGGCGAGCTGCCGAGGCCGAAGGTCGCGTAGGTCAGCGTGCCGGGCGCCTGGCGCCCCTGCGCGATCAGCTGCTGCACCGAGCTGACATCGCGCTTCTTCGGATTGACGATCAGGACATTGGGCAGCGCCGCGACGGTGGCCAACCCGGCGCAGTCGCGCGCGATGTCGACCTGGCCGGTGCCGTAGAGCGTCGGGTTCAGCGTGTACATCGTGCCGGTGGAGAACAGCACGGTATGGCCGTCGCCATCGGCCGCCGCGGCGGCGGCGCCGATATTGCCATTGGCGCCGGGCCGGTTCTCGACCACCGCGGTGCCGCCGATCTCCTGGCCGAGCCGCTCGGCGACCAGGCGGCCGATCAGGTCGGTCGGCCCGCCCGGCGCGAAGGGGACGATGACCCTGACGGGCTTGGTCGGCCAGGCGGGCTGGGCGTGGAGGGCAGGCGCGGCCAGGACGGCGGGGCCGAGCATCAGGGCGAGGCGGCGGGTGAGCATGACGTTTCCCTCTGCGGCGCCGGGCGGCCCTTGCCCCCCGGCGCACGGCCCCGTTCGGGGCTTCTGCAGGCAATCTCCGCCAAGCCTTCCCAGATTACAAAGACCTGGTTTATCTACGATCCAGATCATTCTGTTATAGGTCGCCGCATGGATCTCCGCGCCCTGCGCAGCTTCGTGGCCGTCGTCGAGGAAGGCTCCTTCTCCGCCGCCGCCGTGCGCCTGCGCATCGCCCAGCCCGCCTTGAGCCAGCAGGCGCGCAAGCTGGAGGCGGAGCTCGGCTGCCAGCTGCTGGAGCGGCTGCCGCGCGGCGTGGTGCCGACGCCCGCGGGCGGGAAGCTGCTGGCCCATGCCCGCGACCTGCTGGCGCGCGCCGAGGCCGTGCGCGACGACCTGCGCGGCGAGGCCGCCCTGCCCACCGGCGAGGTGACGCTCGGCCTGCCGCAATCGGTCGCCGCCATGCTGACCCTGCCGCTGCTGGCCCGCGTGCTGGCCGAGCTGCCGCAGGTGAAGCTCCGCATCATCGAGAGCATGACCGGCTATATCCCCGACTGGCTGCGCGAAGGCCGGCTGGACCTGGCGATGGTGTTCCGCGCCGATGTCGGCGGCGGGCTGGTGCTGCGGCAGCTGTTGGAGGAGCAGCTGTTCCTGGCCGGGCCGCGCCAGGCGGCCGATGGCCCGCGGCCCGCTGCCGGCGGGCAGATCGGCACGGTCGCCTTCAGCGCGCTCGCCGGCCTGCCGCTGATCCTGCCCGGGGCGCCGCATGGGCTGCGCCTGCTGATCGACCAGCGCGCGCGGCAGTCCGGCGTCCGGCTGCGCGTGGTGGCCGAGGTCGATGCCCTGGCCCAGCTGACCGCCGCCGCCAGCGCCGGGCTGGGCTGGTCGATCCTGTCCTACACCACCCTGCGCGAGGCGCTGGAGGCGAAGCGCATCAGCGTCTGGCGGATCCAGGATCCGGCGATCACCCGGTCGATCTACCTGTGCCGCCCCGCCGACCGGCCGGCCACGCGCGCCGTCCAGGCGGTCGAGGAGCGAGTGCAGCAGGTGCTGCGGCGGCTGGTGGAGGAGGGCGGCTGGCCCGCCAGGCTGACCCCGCCGGCCGGGTGAGGGCGGCCAGGCGCCGGGTGGCGCCTCAGCGTCCCGCCGGGCCCGCGGCGCCCAGCGCCTGGGCGATGCCCAGGCCGCCCAGCCGCGCGGTGCCCAGCAGCCGGTCGCGGCCATGGCCGGCGCGGGCCATGCCCGACATGCCCACCAGCAGGGCGGTGGTGAAATCGGTCAGCGCCGCGGCCGCCTCCGGATGGGTGGCGGCGATGAAGCGGTGCAGGGTTTCCGTGGCGGCGGCGGTCAGCGCGCGGGCGGCCTCCCGCGCCTCGGGGTCGTTGCAGCGGGCGCCCTCGATGGTCAGGCAGCCCGCGGCGGCGGCACCCGGACCGTCGGGGTCGGCGGCATAGCGCCCGGCGGCATCCTCCAGCACGGCGGCCAGGGCCTCGGCGACGGGGCGCCCGGGCCGCAGGATGGCATCCAGCGGAATGCCCGCGGTGCCGGTGTAGCGGCAGAGGGTGCGGGCATAGAGCGCCGCCTTGCTGCCGAAGGCGGCGTAGAAGCTGGGCGGGTTGATGCCGAGGGCCTCGGTGATCTCGGCGATGCTGACCGCGTCGTAGCCGCGCGCATGGAACAGCCGCTGCGCAGTGGCGACGGCCTGCTCCGGGTCGAAGCTGCGGGGGCGGCCCCTGGGTCGGCCAGTGGGTCGTCCACTGGGTCGGGAGATATTTGTAGTCATTCTTACACTATGCCTTGACCAGGCTGCCTTCTGAATTATGTAGGGCTTCATACATTAATCCTCAAGGAGGTTAGCATGGCTGGTTTTCAGGGTCAGTCCGTCCTCGTCCTCGGCGGCAGCCGCGGCATCGGCGCCGCCATCGTGCGCCGCTTCGCCGGTGACGGCGCGAAGGTCATCTTCACCTATGCCGGGTCGCGCGACGCGGCGGAGAAGCTGGCGGCCGAGACCGGCAGCCAGGCGGTGCTGACCGACAGCGCCGACCGCGACGCGGTGATCGCCCGGGTGCGCGACAGCGGGCCGCTCGACGTGCTGGTGGTCAATGCCGGGGTCGGCGCCTTCGGCGACCCGCTGGAGCAGGACCCGGATGCGGTGGACCGGCTGCTGCGGATCAACGTCAACGCGCCCTACCACGCGGCGGTCGAGGCGGCGCGGCGGATGCCGGAAGGCGGGCGGATCATCGTGATCGGCTCGGTCAATGGCGACCGCATCCCCTTCCCCGGCCTGACCGCCTACGCCATGAGCAAGTCGGCGCTGCAGGGCATGGCGCGCGGGCTGGCGCGGGATTTCGGGCCGCGCGGCATCACCGTCAATGTCGTGCAGCCCGGGCCGATCGACACCGACCTGAACCCGGCCGACGGGCCGATGAAGGACATCCAGCACGCCGTCATGGCGCTGAAGCGCCACGGGCGGCCGGAAGACGTGGCCGGGATGGTGGCCTGGCTGGCCGGGCCCGAGGCGAGCTTCGTGACCGGCGCGATGCACACCATCGATGGCGGCTTCGGCGCCTGATCCGACGGCATCGACGGGCTGGCCCTGCGCCATCCCGACCCGGCTGCTCCTCCGGGAGCCGCATTTCGGCAAGGTGGGTGACGGCGACACCCTTGCTGGAGCAGCCGGTCACCGCGCTGGCACGGTTCTCCTGGCTCGAGGCAACGGGCCTCGCGACCTCGGCGATCATGTCGACGAGGGTCGGCGTCCTCCTGCGGCCCCCCCAACTGGATAGGGACATCGATCGGGAGGCGCCCGGGACCACCGCGACAGCCGCCACAAAGGCGGCCGGCGACATCGGTCGCCGGGCACCCTGCGCCGTCCCGGCCCTTGAGAACGACCCCTGGCGCTGCGGAAGCTTCGAGCGAAACCCTGGGAAAGGCCTGGATGACGCTTTTGCCAACCGGTGCCGCCGCGTCGCGCCCCGGCGAAGCTTCGCCGAAGACCTCCTGATTCTAAATGTTTTTTACAAAGATCGCCTGACGCCAGGAACGGTGTCCGGGACACCGCATGGCGGCGCGGGCCGTCTCGACAGGCCTCGACCCGCTTGCGGCCCCGACGATATATCAAATAGTCTATCGCGAAACGGGGTTGGGCAAGCGGGCATGGCGGAAGCGGCGCGCGACCAGGGTGGCATCCTGCTGGAAGGGCTGGTCAAGCGCTTCGGGCCGGTGGCGGCGATCGACGATGTCTCGCTGGCGGTGCAGCCGGGCGAGTTCCTGGCGCTGCTCGGCCCCTCCGGCTCGGGCAAGACTTCCATTCTCATGACCATCGCGGGCTTCGAGTTCCCGGATGCCGGGCGCGTCGTCATCGGCGGCGAGGACGTCACCTGGACGCCGCCCAACCGCCGCAACCTGGGCATGGTGTTCCAGCGCTACACGCTGTTCCCGCATATGACGGTGCTGGAGAATATCGCCTTCCCGCTGAAGATGCGCGGCGTGTCCCGCGCTGCGCGAGAGGAGCAGGCCCGCGCCGCCTTGCGCACGGTGCGGCTGGAAAAATACGGCGACCGTCGCCCGGCGCAGCTTTCGGGCGGCCAGCAGCAGCGCGTCGCCATCGCCCGCGCCATCGTCTATCGCCCGCGCGTGCTGCTGATGGACGAGCCGCTTTCTGCGCTGGACAAGAACCTGCGCGAGGAGATGCAGATCGAGATCAAGCAGCTGCAGCGCGAGATCGGCATCACCGTGGTCTTCGTCACCCACGACCAGACCGAGGCCCTGACCATGGCCGACCGCGTCGCCGTGCTCGACCATGGCCGGCTGCAGCAGGTCGGTGCCCCCCGCGCCCTCTACGAGGCGCCCGAGACCCCTTTCGTCGCCCGCTTCATCGGCGAGACGAATTTTTTCGGCGGCCGCGCCGATGGCGCCGCCAGCGACGGCCAGCTTTTCCCGGTGCAGCTGGACAATGGCACGCAGACCGGCGCGCAGGCGGTCGGCGCCATCGCCGCCGGCGCGAAGCTGACCCTCGCCCTGCGGCCGGAGCGGCTGCGCCTGGCCCCTGCCGGCGCCCCGGGCCTGGCCGCCGAGGTGCGCGAGGCCATCTATGTCGGCAATGCCACCACCCTGCTGCTGCGCGCGGCCGATGGCGCGACCTTGCGCGCCCGCATCCCCGCCGGCGCCGGCCTCGCGGAGCCGGCGCCAGGAGAAAACGTCACCCTGCAATGGGAAGCCGCCGATGCGCGCGCCTTCCCGGCCGCGGCCTGATGCGGCGCCCGTTTTCTTTTCTGCTGGCCGGCCGCCGCTACAGCCCGGCGGCAAGCCTGCTGCTGGCCACACCCTTCCTGCTGTTGATCATCGTCGTCTTCCTGCTGCCATTGGCGACGCTGCTGCATGAATCGCTGTTCCTGCCGACACCCGGGCTGCAGCATTATGAGCGCGCGCTCGCCGAGCCGGTCTATCTGCGCGTCATGCTGCGGACCCTGCGCATCGCGGCGCAGGTGACGCTGCTGGCCCTGGTGCTGGCCTGGCCGCTGGCCTGGGTGATGTCGCGCAGCAAGGGCCTCGGCTTGGCGCTGCTGGCCGCCGCCGTGCTGCTGCCGCTCTGGACCTCGGTGCTGGTGCGCACCTATGCCTGGATGGTGCTGCTGCAGCGCAACGGCGTCATCAACCAGTGGCTGCAGAAGCTGGGCATCGCCGCCGAGCCGCTGAAGCTGCTCTACACCGAGCCCGCCGTGGTCCTGGCCATGAGCCATGTCCTGCTGCCCTTCATGGTGCTGCCGATCTATTCGGCGCTGAAGGGCATTCCTGAGGATTACACCCGAGCGGCGCAGATGCTGGGCGCCTCGGCCTGGGCCAGCTTCCGCGAGGTGATCTGGCCGCTGGCTTTGCCCGGCGTCACCTCCGGCTGCCTGATGGTCTTCCTGCTGGCGCTGGGCTTCTTCGTCACGCCGGCGCTGATCGGCGGGCCACAGCAGATGATGATCGCGACCCTGGTCTCGCAGCAGGTGCGCGAGATGCTGGACTGGTCCTTCGCCGGCGCGCTGGTCGGCATCCTTCTGGCCTTCGTCCTGCTGCTGACGGTGATCTTCCGCCGCGCGGTCCGCCTCGACCGCTTCGTGGGGCAGGGCTGATGACCCGCGCGCCGCACCAGGCCGGCCGCATGGCGCTGAACGCCGCGGCCTATGCCGTCACGGTCTTCCTGCTGCTGCCGACACTGATCATCATCCCGATGTCCTTCGGCCCGGAACGTTTTCTCCAGTTCCCGCCCAGCGGCTTCTCGATGCGCTGGTACCTGGAATATTTCCGCGATGAGGAGTGGTTGCGCGCCACCTTCTTCAGCCTGGAGGCCGGCCTCATCTCGGCCATCGGCGCCACCCTGGTCGGCACGCTGCTGGCGCTTGCCTTGGTGCGCGGCCGGCTGCCGGCGCGCGGCTTCATCGAGCTGCTGGTGGTCGGCCCCGTCATCGTCCCGCATGTCGCCCTGGCCGTCGCCATGTTCCTGGTCTTCGAGCAGCTGCGGCTGACCGGCACGCTGCTCGGCTTCGCCATGGCGCATACGGTGCTGGCCCTGCCTTTCGTCGTCTTCACGGTGCTCGCGGCCCTCTACCGTTTCGATGCGGAGCTGGAGCGGGCGGCGCTGTCCTGTGGCGCCGGGCCGGTCGCCAGCTTCTTCCACGTCACCCTGCCGCTGATCGCGCCGGGCGTGGTCTCGGCAGCCCTTTTCGCCTTCGTCATCTCCTTCGACGAGGCCGTCGTCTCCTTCTTCATCTCGGGGCTGGATCGCAAGACACTCCCCAGAAAAATGTTCGAGGATATCGACTACAATATCTCCCCCACCCTGGCGGCCGTCGCCACCATGCTGACCCTGCTGACCATCGGCGCCCTGCTGCTCGGCTATGCGCTGAAGCGTGCTATGGAGCGGCGCGCCGCGGCCGCGGCGGAAGAGGGTGAGTGAGCATGGCTGACAGCGCGGAAATTTTTCCCTTCGTGGCGCCGGTGGGGCGCGAGAACCTGGCCGCCAAGGTCTATGCCGAGCTGCAATCGGCGCTGTTCGAAGGCCGCATGCGCCCCGGCCAGCGGCTGAAGATCCGCGACCTGGCCGCCGCCATGCAGGTCTCCGAGACGCCGGTGCGGGAAGCCGTGGTGCAGCTCGCCCGCGAGCGCGCGCTGCGCATGGAGGCCGCGCGCTCCATCACCGTCGCCGGCCTCAGCCTGGAACAATATCTGGAGCTCCGCACCATCCGCCTGGAGCTCGAGGCGCTGGCCGCCGAGGCCGCGGCGCTGCGCATCCAGCCCGGCGCCATCGATCAGCTCGCCGCGGCGCATGACCGGCTGATGGCGGCCGAGGAAGCCGGCGACGCCATCCCCGCCAACCGCGCCAACTGGGATTTCCACCACGGCCTGTACCGCGCCGCCGCCATGCCCGAGCTGCTCGCCATCATCGAGAATATCTGGCTGCGCAACGGGCCGATGCATGCGCTGCTCTATCCGCATGCGCGGCCGAGCTATCCCGGCCGGCACCGCCATCTCGACATCATCGACGGGCTGCGCGCGCGCGACCCCTCCGCCACCCGCATCGCACTCTGCGCCGACCTGACCGAGGGCGGCGCCAACCTGGTCGCCTATCTCGGCCGGCTGGAGCGCGAAGCCGCCTGGACGCCTGCCCCCTAACTCCCCTTCCCGAAGGAGCTGCATCATGGCCTTGCTGCGGAGACACCTTCTTGCGCTGGGCGCCGCGGGCGCCACGCCCCTCGCCCGCCCTGCCCTGGCCCAGCGCGGCTCAGGCGAGGTCATCATCGCCGCGACCGGCGGGCTGATGGAACGCAGCCTGCAGGAGAATTTCTACAAGCGCTTCGAATCCGAGGTCGGCATCCGCGTCCGCTCGGTGCCGATCGAGCTGCCCGACCAATGGGCCCGGGCGCGGGCCGGCCAGCGCAGCGGCAACATCCCCTTCGACGTCGTCACGGCGACGCCGCCCGACCTGATCCAGCATGCCGAGATCCTGGCCCAGGTCGATTGCACCACGCCGGGCCTGGCCGCCCATGCGCTGCCCAATGGCTGCTTCCCGGAAGGCATCATCCGCACCGCCGGCGGCATGGCCCTGACCTGGAGCAAGAAGGCCTTCCCCAATGGCGGCCCGCAGAGCTGGGCCGATTTCTTCGACGTGCAGAAATTCCCGGGCTCCCGCTCGCTGCCCGACACCGGCGACCGCGAATGGTGGGTGCCGCTGGCCGCCCTGATGGCCGACGGCGTGGAGCGAGAAAAACTGTTCCCGATGGATGTGGAGCGCGCCTATCGCAAGCTCGACACCATCAAGCCGCATGTCGCCGCCTGGTGGAAGAGCGGCGACAACTCGATGCAGATCATGCGCGGCGGCGATGCCGTCATGACCATGGTCTATTCCAGCCGCGCCGTGCCGCTGGCCAAGTCCGGCGAGTTCGACTTCACCTGGAACCAGGCGATCCGCGACGTCGGCAACTGGGCGGTGCTGAAGGGCGGGCCGAACACGGCGAACGCCATGCGCTTCCTCGACTTCTTCGTGCAGAACCCGCAGGAGCACCTGTCCTTCAGTGAGAAGGTCAGCTTCGACTCCAACAACCGCGAGGCGCCCACCATGGTGCCCGAGGCCGAGCGCCGCTTCCGCGCCTCCTGGCCGGCGAACTGGGAAAAGCTGATCATCGCCGACTATGCCTGGATCGCCGCCAACCGCAACGCGCTGCGCGAACGCTGGGTGACCTGGCTGACGAAGTAAGGGAAGGCGCGGCCGATGCTGGTCAACGATCCCGAGGCCGCGCATTGGCCGGTCGACCCCGCGCGGCTGGAGCTGGTGGAAGAATTCCGCCGCGCCCCGCGCGGGCCGCACAGCGATGCGTTGCAGAAGCTGCTGCACCGCATGCGCTGGTCCGGCGTCGGCAAGCGTCATGTGCTTGTCGTGCTGGAGCCCAACCGCCGCTGGATGCTGGCGCGCCTGCCGGGGAAACGCGGCCTGCCCGTCGAGACCTTCCCCAACCGCGTCTTCACCAGCCTCGCCGAGGCCGAATGGGCCGTCTTCGTCCTGCGCTGGGAAGCGCTGACCGGCGTGCCGCTGCAGGATGAGAAGCCGAGCCCATGACCGACACCACCGCCGTCCTCGGCTATGCCTGGCCGCTCGTCGTCTCGCCCGGGGAGGCGGTGCGTTTCCATCTGTCCAGCGCCACGCTGGACTCTGCCGAGGCGACGCTGCTGCGCGTGCGCTGCGCCGACCCCGACCCCGACGGGCCGGGGCTGCGCTTCGACACGCCGGGCACGCCGCTCGACGGCCGCGTGCCGCTGCGCCACCAGCCGCTGCGCCCGGGCTCCTGCGGCCTCGTCGCCGACGCGCCGGCGCTGTGGCGGGGCGGCTCCTTCTCGGTGGGCCTGTTCCTGTGGCCGACCGCGCCGCAGGCCGGGCCGCAGGGCATCGTCGCGCGCTGGCGCGACGACACCGGGCAGGGCTGGCGGCTCGGGCTGGATGCCGAGGGCTGCCTGGAATTCATCCTCGGCGACGGCGCCTCCCCTTGGCGCGTCACCGCGCCGCGGCCGCTGCTGGAACGCGAATGGGTTTTCATCGGCGCCGCCTATGACGCCGATAAGGGCGAGCTGCGCGTCTTCCAGGAAAGCCTGGATCCGCAATCCGGCCGCAACACCACGGCCGGCGCCGTGGCGCCCGGGCCGCGCGCCTTCGTGCCGCCGGCCGATGTGGCGCTGGTCTTCGCGGCGCTGGCGCTGGAGACCGGCGCCGCGCCGCTGACCACCGCGCATTACGACGGCAAGATCGACCGGCCGCGGCTCTGCGCCGGCGCCCTGCCGCTCAGCCGGCTGCGCGCCCTGGCTGAATCGCTCGCGCCCAGCGTCGGCGACCCCGATCTGATCGGCGCCTGGGATTTCTCCCGCGGCATCTCGACCGAGCTGATCCACGATCTGTCCGCCAACCGCCTCGACGGCTGGCTGCGCCAGAACCCCGCCCGCGCCATGACCGGCGCCAACTGGGACGGCAGCACCCAGCAATGGACCGAGACGCCGCATCTCTACGGCGCCATCCATTTCCACAGCGACGACCTGCATGACGCCGGCTGGGATGTCGACCTGGAATTCCGCATTCCCGCCGATTGGCGCAGCGGTTTCTACGCGCTGCGGCTGCGCGCGCGCCCGGACAGCGACGATCCGGTCGAGAGTTTCGTGGCCTTCTTCATCCGCGCGCCGATGGGCCAGGCGCGGTCGAAGCTGGCCTTCGTCGCCAGCACCGCGACCTTCCTGGCCTATGCCAACAGCGCGCTGCGGCTCGACCAGGTGCATGCCGAATCCATGCTGGAAGGGCTGATCGCGCTGTCCCGCGACGATGTCTATCTGCAGGAGCATCGCGAGCTCGGCCTCTCGACCTACGACACCCACAGCGACGGCAGCGGCTGGTGCTACTCCTCCGCCAAGCGCCCAGTGCTGAACATGCGGCCGCGCGGCGCCAGCTTCAACTACGGCAACGACACCCATATCATCGACTGGCTCGAGCAGATCGGCCAGGACCACGACATCATCACCGACGACGACATCGACCGCCACGGCGCGCAGCTGCTCGGCGCCTATCGCTGCGTCGTCACCGGCTCGCATCCCGAGTATTTTTCCCGCGCCATGCTCGACGCCTTCGACGCCTATCAGCGCAATGGCGGGCGGCATGTCTATCTGGGCGGCAACGGCTTCTACTGGCGCATCGCCTGGCACCCGACGATGCCGCATGCCATGGAGATCCGCCGCGGCATGCTCGGCCTGCGCACCTGGGAAGGCGAGGCCGGCGAAAATTCCCTGTCCTATTCCGGCGAACCGTCGGGGCTTTGGCGCGCCAATGGCCGCCCGCCGCAACGCCTGGTCGGCGTCGGCTTCGACGCGCAGGTCTTCACCCGATCCTACCCCTATCGCTGGCTCGAAGGGGCACGCGACAAAAGACTGGGCTGGATGGTCGAGGGCCTCGATCTTGACGCCCCGCTCGGCGATTTCGGCCTGCGCGGCGGCGGCGCGGCGGGGCTCGAGGTCGATCGCGTCGACGCCACCCTGGGCTCCGCCCCCGACATGGTCTGGGTCGCCACCGCCGACCGCCTCGACTATGGCGGCGTGCCGACATTGGAAGAACTACGCACCCTGCATCGCGGCGCCATGGGCGACCAGAATGCCCGCGTCCGCGCCGATATCGCCTTCACGCCGACGGCGCGTGGCGGCGCCGTCTTCTCCACCGGCTCCATCGCCTGGGCCTGCGCCCTGTCGCACAACGACTACGACAATTCGGTCGCGCGGCTGACCGGCAATGTGATCCGCCGCTTCCTCGACGAGCGACCCTTCGATGGTTTCTGATGGTGGCGCGCCACCACGAAATATGATATATCAAGCGATATCACGGCCTGAAACAACAGGATAGCGCCATGTCCGAGCTTCTCCCCGGCAGCGATGCCGCGCTGCGCGCCCGCGCCCGGCAGGTGATCCCCGGCGGGCTCTGGGGCCATCTGAACGCCGCCAAGCTGCCCGACGGCTATCCACAATTCTTCGCCGAGGCCGATGGCTGCCGCCTGCGCGACGTCGACGGGCGCGAGACCATCGACTTCATGTGCTCCTGGGGCCCGATCGTGCTCGGCCACAAGCATGCCGCGGTCGAAGCCGCCGCCCGCGCCCAGGCCGAGCGCGGCGACACCATGAACGGCCCCGCCCCCGTCCTGGTCGAGCTCGCCGAGCTCATGGTGCAGATGATCCCGCATGCCGACTGGATCCTGCTCGGCAAGAACGGCACCGACGCCACCACCGCCTGCGTCACGATCGCCCGCGCCGCGACCGGGCGCCGCAAGATCCTCGTCGCCCGCGGCAGCTATCACGGCGCGGTGCCCTGGTGCTCGCCTTCCGTCGCCGGCGTCACCGCGGAAGATCGCGCCCACCTGATCCAGTTCGACTACAACGACACCGACAGCCTCGACCGTGCCGTGGCGCAGGCCGGCGCCGACCTGGCCGGCATCCTGGTCACCGCCTTCCGCCACGACTTCGCCCGCGACCAGGAAATGGCCAGCGCCGACTTCGCCCGCCACGCCAGGCAAGTCTGCGACACCACCGGCGCCGCGTTGATCCTCGACGATGTGCGCGCCGGCTTCCGCATCGATCTCGGCGGGTCCTGGGAGCCGCTCGGCGTGCGCCCCGACCTTTCCGCCTACAGCAAGGCCATCGCCAACGGCCACCCGCTGGCCGCCATGGCCGGCGGCGAGCGTTTCCGCGAGGCCGCGACGCAGGTCTACACCACCGGCTCCTTCTGGTGCGGCGCCGTGCCCATGGCCGCGGCGTTGGCGACCTTGCAGGAGCTGAAGCGCATCGACGGCCCCGAGCGCATGCGCGCCATGGGCCAGCGCCTGCGCGACGGCCTGGCGCTGCTCGCCCGCCGCCACAACCTGGCTGTCAACCAGACCGGCCCGGCGCAGATGCCGCTGATGACCTTCGTCGGTGACGTGGACTGGAAGATGGGCGACACCTTCTGCAGCGAAGCCCTCCGCCACGGCGCCTACTTCCACCCACGCCACAACATGTTCCTGTCGTGCGCCCACGGTGAAGCCGATATCGACGCTGCCTTGGTCGCCGCTGAAGCAGGGTTTGCGGCGGTGAAGAGAAGCATTGGGTAGAGAAGAGTTCGGGTAGGCCAGGGGAATGAATTCCCCTGGACCCCTTGTAACTTGGCGCCATCGCGCTCGGTCGTTGCTAGAGTGTCCGGAGCGGTGGCGGAGCGTAGCCCGGAACCCCTTGGGGCGATCGAGCCCGTAAAGAAGCGAGGGTCACGCTCCGTCGTTCCATCGAA
>NZ_CACSJM010000012.1 GCF_902706185.1 Roseomonas sp. 18066
GCCCTGTGCCATAGTCACCCCCAAGCACGGCCGGCTGCGGGCTTTCCGCAGCGCTGCCCCCTCCACCACCACCGGCCCCGCCGAACGGGCCGGACCATGTCAGATGAGGATCCCAGACCATGGCCTCCCGTCGTTCCTTCCTGGCCGGCGCCGCGGCGCTTTCCGCCGCCCCGCTGCTGCCTTCCGCCCCCGCCATCGCCCAGGGCAGCGCGGCGCACACGCTGCGCTTCATCCCCCAGGCCGACGTGACCGTGCTGGACCCGCTGAGCACCACCTCCTACGCGGTGCGCAACCACGGCCATCTCTGCTGGGACACGCTCTACGGCCTGGACATCGACTTCCGCCCGCAGCCGCAGCTGGCCGAGGGCCATGTGGTCGAGGATGACGGCAAGCGCTGGACCTTCACGCTGCGCGACGGCCCGACCTTCCACGATGGCGAGAAGATCCGCGCCAGCGACGCCGTCGCCTCGATCAAGCGCTGGATGACCCGCGACACCCATGGCCAGACGCTCGCCGCGCGCCTCGACGAGATCAGCGTCATCGACGACCGCCGCTTCGTGCTGCGCCTCAAGCGCCCCTTCGGCGCCATGCTCGACGCGCTGGGCAAGTCCTCCTCCTATCCCTGCTTCATCTATCCGGAGCGCTTCGCCAGCACCCCGGCGACGACCCCGCTGAAGGAGGTGGTGGGCAGCGGCCCCTACCGCTTCGTCGCCAATGAATGGCAGTCGGGCAGCCAGGTGGTCTACCAGAAGTACGACCGCTACTCGCCGACGCCGGTCGGCGCGCCGGGCGTCACCGCCGGGCCGAAGATCGCCGGCTTCGAGCGGCTGGAATGGCGCATCATCATGGACCCGGCGACGGCCGGCGCCGCGCTGCAGTCCGGCGAGATCGACTGGTGGGAGCGGGTCGCGCCCGACCTGCGCGACGTGCTGGGCCGCCGCCGCGACGTGGTGGTCGACCGCGTCGAGACCAATGGCACCGTCGCCATGCTGCGCCCCAACCACCTGACCGCGCCCTTCAACGACCCGGCGGTGCGCCGCGCCATCTGGCCGGCCCTGACCCAGTCGGACTTCATGAGCTCGATCTTCAGCGATCGCAGCCTGTGGAAGGACGGGCTGGGCGCCTTCCCGATCGACACCACCTTCGCCAGCGACGAGGGCATGTCGGCCATCACCAGCCCGCGCAACCTGGAAGCCGCGCGCAAGGCCCTGGCCGCCACCGGCAAAGCCGGCGCCAGGACCGTGGTGCTGCATCCGGGCGACCAGATCAACAACAGCGCCCTGACCACGGTCGCCACCGACATGCTGAAGAAGGTCGGGCTGGCGGCCGAGGACGCCGTCTCCGACTGGGGCACCATGCTGCAGCGCCGCGCCAAGAAGGAGCCGCTGGAGCAGGGCGGCTGGAGCGCCGTGGTGGTGCTGTTCGGCGGCGAGGACCTGGCCAATCCGGGCGGCCATCCGCTGCTGCGCACCAACGGCCAGGATGCCTGGTTCGGCTGGCCCAGCAGCAGCGAGATCGAGGGCCTGCGCGACGCCTGGTTCGAGGCGCCGACCGTCGACGCGCAGAAGGAAATCTGCCGCAAGATCCAGGCGAAGTTCTTCGAGGAGGTGCCTTACTTCCCGCTCGGCCAGTACTTCGTCGACAGCGCCTATCGCCGCAACCTGAAGGTCGAGCGCCGCGGCCTGTCGCTGCCGCTGAACGCCCGCCGCGAGGCTTGACGTCAAGGGGGGGAGCCTCGTTGGGCTCCCCCTTCCGCTACCGCGTCTCGATGCCCCAGAAGGTCGGAAAGCCGGGCTGCGGGTCGGAAAGGCGGCTGCCGCGATAGGCGGTGCGCGCCATCAGCTGCCCCAGCGGCAGATAGGGCAGGTCTTCGAAAGCCTGCCGCTGCATCTCCGCCGCCAGCGTCTTCTGCTCGGCTTCCTCGCCGCTGCGCATCCACTGGTCGCGCAAGGCCTCCAGCGCTGGGCTCTGCGGCCAGCCGCGTCCCTGGCCATTCGCCCGGATCGAGGCGTTCACCGCCGGATCCAGCTGGTCCAGCCCCGACCAGAACGTGCAGAAGACACTCCAGCCGCCCTGCTCGACCGGCTCCGGACGGTTGATCCGCGACAGGGTCGAGCCCCAGTCCAGCGCCTGGTAATCCACGTTGAAGCCGATGCGCTGGAGCAGGTCGGCCGCCACATCGGCCAGCGCCTTCAGGGTTGGCAGGTCGGTCGGCGCCAGCACGACGATGCGCTGGCCCGTGTAGCCGGCCTCCGCCAGCGCCCGCTTCGCCGCGGCCAGGTCGCGCGGGCCGGTCAGCGCCGCCATGCCGGCATCGCTCGCCATCGGCGTGCCGGGGCAGAAGAAGCCGACGCCGCCATGCCAGGAATCCGGCGCGTCGCCGGCGCTGGCCTGCATGAAATCCGATTGCGCCAGCGCCGGCAGGATCGCCCGCCGCACCGCCGGATTGTCGAAGGGCGGCTGCCGGTGGTTCAGCCGCATGCAGCCGATGAAGCCGGTGCGCTCCATCACCGCCACGCGGATCTGCCGGTCGCGCGCCAGCAGCGGCAGCTGGTCGAAGGTCGGCGCCTCCCACCAGTCGACCTCGCCGGCCCTGAGCGCCGAGGCCGCCGTCGCCGGATCGGGCAGCACCTGCCATTCGATGCGCTCGATCGACGCGCGCTTGCCGCCGGCGGTGAAGCTGGGCGGCTCCTGCCGGGGCTGATAGGCTTCGTTGCGGGCATAGGCGACGCGGGCGCCGGCCAGGCGTTCCTCGGCCAGGAAGCGGAAGGGGCCGCTGCCGACCATCTCGCGCACCTGCTGGAAGGGGTCGGTCTGCGCCAGCCGCTCCGGCATGATGACGCAGACCGGCGAGCCCGGTTTTCCGAGAGCGTAGCGCAGCAGCGGGAACTTCTCTTTCAGCCGGAACACGATGCTGCGGTCGTCGGCCGCCTCCAGCGACGCCGTCGCCGCCAGCAGCGACTGCCCCAGCCCGTCCCGCGCGCCCCAACGCCGGATCGAGGCGACGCAGTCCCGCGCCAGCACCGGCGCGCCGTCATGGAAGCGCAGCCCCTCGCGGAGCGTCAGCCGCCAGGTCAGCCCATCGGCCTCGACGCTGTCGCCCGCGACCATCTGCGGCCGGATGCGGTACTCGGCATCCATGCCATAGAGCGTGTCGAAGACCATCAGCGCGTGGTTGCGCGTCACATAGGCGCTGGTCCAGACCGGGTCGAGCACCGCCAGATCCGCCTGCGGCACGAAGCGCAGCGGCGTCGCGGCCCGCGCCAGGCGCGGCGCCGCGAGGCTGAGGGGCGCGGCCAGGACCAGGCGACGGGAAAGGCTCATGGCAAGCGGGCTCCTTCAGGCGGACGTCTTGCCGCCATCAATCCCGCTGCGCCCACCCCTTGTCAAAGCGCGGCCGCCGCCGCCGCCGGCGCCCCGATAAAAAATGCGTGGAGGCACCACGTTTACCACTGTGAAAGGAAGCTCCCGCAATAGTGAGCCCACGCCAAACACGGCGCCACCAACGCCACCGCAGGACGCAGCCATGACCCTCTCCCTCGCCCCCGCCGCCACCGCCGCCCGCGCCAACGAAGCCGCTGCCTTCGAGAAGGTGCTGGGCCTGCTGACGGCGGCGCATCGCGGCGGCGAGGCCGCCCGGGCCCAGGCGCTGCGGATGAACGACAAGCTCTGGCAGGCGATCCTGCAGGCGGTGGCCCGCGCCGACAGCGCGCTCGCTCTGCCGATGCGCCAGGGCCTGGCGGCGCTGGGTGTCGCCGTGCTGCGCGAGCAGGGCCGCGCCCAGCCCAACCTGGACCTGCTGGTCGCCATCAACCAGCGCGTCCTGGCCGGCCTCGCCACCCGCCACTGATTTCTTCCCGACGACCGTCCTGCACCTGGCCCCGGGGCATCGCCTCGGGGCCTTTTTCATGCCCGCAGCCCGGCCCTGACAGAAAACCGATAAGAACTGCGTGGAGGCACCACGTTTACCACCGCGAAAGGAAGCTCCCGCAATAGTGAGCCCACGCCGAACGTGGCGCCGAACCCGAAACGCAGGACGCCGCCATGACCCTCTCCCTCGCCCCCGCCGCCATCGCCGTCCGCGCCAAGGAGGCCGCTGCCTTCGAGAAGGTGCTGGGCCTGCTGACGGCGGCGCATCGCGGCGGCGAGGCCGCCCGGGCCCAGGCCCTGCGGATGAACGACAAGCTCTGGCAGGCGATCCTGCAGGCGGTGGCCCGCGCCGACAGCGCGCTCGCCTTGCCGATGCGCCAGGGCCTGGCGGCGCTGGGTGTCGCCGTGCTGCGCGAGCAGGGCCGCGCCCAGCCCAACCTCGACCTGCTGGTGGCCATCAATCAGCGTGTCCTGGCCGGCCTCGCCACCCGCCACTGAGACCATTCCGGCGGGCGCCATGGAACCAAAGGCCCCGCCCGAGCATTGCCGTCTCGCCCCCAGCAGGGCTCAGCGCGGGACCCCGGACATGCTCACCCTCATCGACAAGGCCATGCTGGCCAGCCGCCATATCCTGACGGTCTTCTTCCTGGGCCTGGTGGTCGCCCTCGGCCTCTACGCGCTGCGCTTCGTCACCAAGCTCTGGGAATTCGCCAGCCGGCTGTTCACCATGGCCGAGAATGACGACCTGCTCGAGCTGCTGCACCTGGCGGATTCCGCGCTGGTCGCCTCGATGGTCGCGATGGTCGCCATCTCCTCCTATGACAGCCTGGTCTCGCGGCTGAAGGAGGATGCGGCCGCCGAGCGGATGCATTGGGTGGGCGGGCTCGACACCGGCGACCTGAAGCTGAAGCTGGCCACCAGCATCGTCGCCATCTCCTCCATCCAGCTGCTGCAGATGTTCCTGCGCCCCGGCGGCTATGACGACCGGGAGACGATGTGGGCCCTGGTCATCCACGGCACCTTCCTGGCCGGCGCCCTGACGCTCGGCCTGCTGGAGCGGCTCGGCGCCGGCAAGGCGGCCGCCGCGCATGGCGACCGCAAGGAAGTGCACGACCCGGCGTCGAAAGAAGACCGCCAGGAAAAGGAATAGGGCGCCCGGCTCAGGGCAGCAGCAGGAAGGGCGCGCCGGAGTCGCGGCACACTTCCCGCACCTCCTCGATCAGCGTCGGCGTCATCGGGATGCCGGAGACGCTGCGCTCGGCGAAGGCGGCATATTCCGGGTCGCCCGGCACCAGCACCTTCTGCGCCGCATCCGCCGGGGTGGTGGCGCGCATCCGGTCGGTCAGCCCGTCGAGCTCGGCGCGGAAATCGCCGGCGTCGCGGAACGCCCCCGGGTCGATCACCAGGAAGAAGTGGCCGGTGATGCGGTCCTCGGCCGAGGCGCCGGTCAGCGTGGCGCAGAGAATTTCCACCATCAGCGCCAGGCCGTAGCCCTTGTGGCCGCCCAGCGTCCGCGTGCCGCCCAGCGGCGCCAGCAGCTTGGTCTCGGCGGCGATGGCCGAATCCTGCTCGGGTGTGCCCTCGGTGGTCAGCGCCCAGCCTTCCGGCAGCCGCTTGCCGGCGCGCCGCGCGATCGAGACCTTGCCGTAAGCCACCGTCGTCGTCGCCATGTCGAGCGAGACCGGCGGATGCCGCTGCCCCGGCGCCGAGAAGGCGATCGGATTGGTGCCCAGCTGCGGCTGCCGGCCGAAGACCGGCACCAGGAAGGGGGTGAAGGCATTGGTCAGCGACAGGCCGATCAGCCCTTCATAGGCCGCCATCTGCGCGTAGTAGCCCGCCGCGCCATAGTGGTTGGAGCCGCAGACGCCGACCACGCCGACGCCGGTGTCCTTCGCCTTGGCGATGGCCAGCCGCATCGCCAGCAGCGCCGCGGTGTGGCCGATGCTGTGATGCGCATCGACCAGCGCGGTGGACGGCCGCTCCTGCCGGATGCTGGGCACCGCGCGGGGGTCGAGCTCGCCGCTGGCGAAGAAGCGCTGGTAGTGCGGCAGCATGCCGATGCCATGCGAATCGACGCCGCGCAGGTCGGTGTCGACCATGACCTCGGCGGCCTCCTCGGCGGCCGGCAGGGCCATGCCCCATTGGGTGAAGACGGCGACGATCTGCCGGCGCAGCAGCGGCGCGGCGATCAACGGCAGGTGCTCCATGGCGCGGACCCCTTTTTTCCAGACCTTGACCGCATTCATCGGCCCGAAGCGGGGACCTGTCCATGCCACCACTGCTGCCATCTGCTATTGCAGATAGGTGTCGCAAACTGCTATGGCGGATGCCATGTCCAGCGCCCATGCCGTCGCCGCCTTCGCCTCCGAGGAAATCCTCTCTTTGGCCGAGCGGGCCTATCGGCGGCTGCGCGACGCCATCGTCGACGGCTCGCTGCCCGGCGGCGGCCGCGTCTCGGAACGCTCGCTGGCGCTGTCGCTGGGCATTTCCGCCCAGCCGGTGCGCGAGGCGCTGCGCCGGCTGGAGGCCGAGGGCATGGTCATCACCAGCCCGCGCCGCGGCACGCTGGTCGCCGAATTCGGCCCCGAGCGCCTGGCCGAGATGGGGCTGGTGCGCATCGCCCTCGAGGGCGCCGCCGCGGCGCTGGCCGCCCGCCGCGCGACGCCCGCCGATATCGCGGCCCTGCGCCGGCAATTGAACGAAATGGCGCCGGCGACGGCGGCCGGCGACATCGTCGCCTTGGCCGAGGCCAATGAGCGCTTCCACGACCTGGTCAACGCCATCGCCGGCAACAGCCTGGTGGTGCGCTCGCTGGAGGCGATCCGCGCCTATGACCATTTCGGCCGGCTGCGCGCGCTGCGCAGCTCGCCGCGCGAGCCGGCGGTGGCGTTCCGCGAGCATGCCGGCATCGTCGCCGCCATCCGCCGCGGCGCGCCGAAGCAGGCGGAGGCGCGGATGCGCGCCCATGTCGAACGATCCCTGGTGGCCAGCGGCATCATCCGCGCCGACGGCACCAGCGATCCCATCAACCCGAAGGAAACGACGCCATGACCACCGAGATCTCGCCGACGCTGCGAAAGGCCCTGGGCGGCATTTCCGGCATCCTGGTCACCCCCTTCAACGCCGATGAATCGCTGGCCCTGCCGAAGCTGAAGCCGGTGATCGACCGCGCGGTGAAGGCCGGCGTGCATGTGCTGGTGGCCAATGGCAACACCAGCGAGTTCTACGGCATGACCACGGCCGAGGCCGAGGCCGCCGTCCACGCCGCCGCCGAGCAGGTGGCCGGGCGCGTGCCGCTGCTGGCCGGCGTCGGCCGCAGCATCAACGACGCCGTGGCCCTCGCCCGCGCCTCGCGCGCCGCCGGCGCCAGCGCGCTGATGGTGCACCAGCCCCCCGACCCCTTCGTCAGCCCGCGCGGCATTTTGTCATACGTCCAGCGCATCGCGGAGGCGGGCCAGGGCTTGCCGGTCGTGCTGTATCTTCGCGACGACGGCATCGGCAATGACAATATCATCGCCCTCTGCCAGATCCCTGGCGTCGTGGGCGTGAAGTGGGCGGCGCCGACGCCGCTGCGGCTGGGCGAAATCATCCGCGCCACCCGCGGCAGCGGCATCGCCTGGATCGGTGGCCTGGCCGAGACCTGGGCGCCGCCTTTCTATGCCGTCGGCGCCCGCGGCTACACCTCCGGCCTGATCAATGTCTGGCCCGAGCACAGCGTCGCCATCCACACCGCGCTGGAGGCCGGCGACTATCCCCGCGCCGCGCAGCTGATCGAGACCATGTCCGCCTTCGAGGCGCTGCGCGCCGAGGAGCGCAACGGCACCAATGTCTCCGTCGTCAAGGCGGCGCTGCAGATGCTGGGCGATGATTGCGGCCCGACCCGGCCGCCCTCGGCCTGGCCGCTGACGCCGAAGGCCGAGGCCGAGCTGCGCCGCCGCCTGACCGAATGGGGCCTGATCCGCCCCCTCGCCGCCGAATAGTTTTGCCGGTTTGCCGGGCGGCCGATGGCCGCCCGGCGCGTTCCGCCGTGCCGTGCCGTGCCCGCCCAAGAACGAAGAATCACGGGAAGAAAACGATGGAAAGAATGACACGCCGCGCGGCGCTCGCCGCGCCCCTGGCGCTGGCTGCCCTGTCCTCCGCCCGCGCCCAAGCCCAGACCCAGGCGCCCTGGCCCAGCGCCTCGGTCCGCATCATCGTGCCCTATTCCCCCGGCGGCGCCTCCGACATCGCGGCGCGGCTGCTGGGCGAGCGGCTGACCCCGCTCTGGGGCCAGTCGGTGGTGGTGGAGAACCGCACCGGCGCCAATGGCATCATCGGCACCGACGTGGTGGCGAAATCCGCCCCCGACGGGCTGAACCTGGCCTTCGTCTCGGTCAACCACGCGGTGAACGCCGCGCTCTACACGACGCCCTTCGACACGCTGAAGGATTTTTCGGTCCTCAGCCTGATCTATTCGGTGCCGCTGGTGCTGGTGGCCGCCGCCGATTTCCCGGCCAACACGGTGTCCGAGCTGATGGCCATGGTGAAGGCCAAGCCCGGCGAGATCACCTTCGCCGGCACCGGCGGCGCCGTGCATCTGGCGGCCGAGATGTTCGCGCATCGCGCCGGCGGGCAGATGACCCAGGTGCCCTATCGCGGCAGCACCGCCGCCCATCCCGACCTGATGGCGCGCCGCGTCGACGTCATGTTCGACACCCTGCCCGCCGTGCTCGGCCATGTGCAGGGCGGCAAGCTGAAGGCCATCGCCATCACCAGCGCCGAGCGCTCCGCGGTGCTGCCGAACCTGCCGACCATCGCCGAATCCGGCCTGCCCGGCTTCGAGGCGGCGACCTGGGGCGCCATCATCGGCCCGGCCCGCCTGCCGCCGGCCATCGCCACGAAGATCTCGACCGACGCCAATGCCCAGCTGCAGGTGCCGGCGATGCGCGAGCGGCTGGTCTCGCTCGGCGCCACGCCGGTCGGCACCACCCCGGAGACCGCCCAGACCTTCGTGCGTGACGAGGTCGCCAAATGGCAGGCCGTCGTCACCCAGGCCGGCATCCAGAAGCAGTAGCTACGAAAGCCCGGCGGCCTGCAGCGCCGCCGCGACTTCTTTCCGCGCCTCGTCTTGCAACGGCAGGATGGGGCGCGGCGGGGCGCGGTCGGTGATGCCCAAAAGCGCCGCCGCCGCATAGACGCAGCGCAGGCTGGTGTGGCGGCGGAACACCGCCCAGAGCGGCTGCAGCCGGTCATCGGCCTGCCGCGCCTCGGCCGCGCGGCCTTCCTTGGCGGCGCGGGTGATCGCCAGGCAGGCCTCGGGGAAGAGGCCGCCAGCGACGCTGTACCAGGCGGCGGCGCCGGCCAGCAGCGCCTCAGCCGCGTGCCAGTCGCCGCTGACGCCGACCGAGAAGTCCTCCGGCACGCCGGATTTCAGCGTCGCCAGATGGGCCGCCACCGCATCGGCCGCCGGCGCCAGCCCCTTCACCGCCACCACCTGCGGCAGCGCGGCCAGCCGCGCCACCAGCGCCGGGCTGAAGCTGAAATGCGTGGTGCCGGGATTGTCGTAGATCACCAGCGGCAGCTCGCTCGCCGCCGCCACCGCCTCGAAATGCGCGAAGACCTCGTCGTCCAGCAGCGGCGTGTAGGAGACCGGCGCCAGCAGCCCGGCCTGGGCGCCGGCGGCGAAGGCGTCGCGGGCCAGCGCCACCGCCTCGTCGGTGCGCAGCGCGCCGATGCCGGCCAGCACCGGGATGCCCTCGGCCATGGCCACCGCCTGCTCGATCGCGCCGCGCCGCTCGGCCCGCGACAGATAGGGGTAGGAGCCGGTGCTGCCCAGCAGCCCGATGGAATCGACGCGCGCCGCCACCAGCCGCGCCAGCAGCCGGCCGAGCCCGGCCTGGTCGACGCGCCCCTCGGGGTCGGCCGGGGTGATGGGGAAGGCGGACAGGCCCTGGAGCAGCATGGCGATGATCTTCCGGTCGGGAATGGCGGGTCGGAAGTGGCATAGCATGTTTTGCGGATTCGCGATAGAAATCTGGTCCAGTCTAGCGCAACCCCGGCAGGCTTGAGGCGCGGGCCTCGGCATGCTGCATTGCAGCGAATTCCCAGCGCCGAGACCTGCCCGATGAAGCCAGTGATCCTGACCGCCATGCCGGTCCCCGCCCGCCTGCTGACCATGCTGGAACCCCATGTCACCGTCCTGCCGCCGCTCTCGGCGCCGGTGCCGGAGGCCGTCCCGCCCGAGGGCCGCGACGCCCGCGTGCTGATCACGCTTGGCGGCATCAAGACCAGCGCCGCGCTGATCGAGGCGCTGCCGCAGCTCGGGCTGATCTGCTGCTACGGCACCGGCTATGAGAGCGTCGACCGGGTCGCTGCCGCCGCGCGCGGCATCAAGGTGACCAATGCGGCGGATGCGAACGCCGCCGCCGTCGCCGAATTCGCCATGGGCCTGGCGCTGGCGGCGACGCGCGACATCCTGCGCGGCGATGCCTGGCTGCGCGCCGGCCACTGGCAGAACAAGGCGATCGAGCGGCTGCCGCTGGCGCGCGGGCTGCTCGGCCGCCGCATCGGCATTTTTGGATTGGGCGCCATCGGCGTCGAGATCGCGACGCGGGCGCGGGCCTTCGGCATGGAGGTCGCCTATCACAACCGCCGCCCGCGCGCCGACCTGCCCTACACCTATATCGACAGCCTGCAGGGCCTGGCGGCATGGTCGGATGTGCTGATGGTCGCTGTCCGCGCCAGCGCCCAGACCGAGCATGCCGTCAGCACCACAGTGCTGGAGGCGCTCGGCCCGGAAGGCGTGCTGGTCAACATTTCTCGGGGTAGCGTGGTCGATGAAGCCGCGCTGATCGCGGCGCTGGACGGGCAGAAAATTGCCGGCGCCGCGCTGGATGTCTTCGAGCACGAGCCGAAGATCCCCGCGCGCCTCACGGAATTCCCGAACGTCGTGCTGACGCCGCATATCGCGGCGCTGGCGGTGACCGCGCAGCACGCCCAGCAGCAGCTGATGGCCGACAATATTTTTGCCTATTTCGCCGGCCAGCAGCTGCTGTCGGAAGTGCCGGCGCCGTAGCGCCGGTTACTTCGGCGCGGCGGCGAGGCCGGCCTGGGCGATGGCCTCGTCATGCTGCGGCGTGTCGGCCGAGACGCCGATGCCGCCCACCACATGCCCGCCCACCGTGATCGGCAGCCCGCCGCGCATCGGCGTGAAGCCGCGCGCGGTGATGACGGCCGGGCGATTGCTGTTGATGGCATCCTCCAGCGCGCCGGTCGGGCGGCGGAACAGGGCCGCGGTGCGCGCCTTGCCCGGGGCCAGCTCGACGCCGGCCGGCACCATCGCCTGGTCCATGCGCAGCAGCAGCAGCGGCAGCCCGGCATCGTCGGTGATGGCGATCACCGCGGGCCAGCCCTCGGCGCGCGCCTTGGCCTCGGCGGCGGCGGCGATGCCGCGCGCGGCCTCCAGCGTCAAATAGGGTTTCTGCGGCAGGTCGGCGGCGAAGGAGGCGGTGGTGGCGAGCGCCAGGGCGGCGCCGAGGGCGAGACGCTTCATCATGGGGAGAACTCCGGCAGGGGTTGGTCGCCCCAAAGCTGGGGAGCGCGGCCGCAACGGTCCATTGCCGGGATGCGTTGAAACAATTAGGCAGGACCTCATGAAGCCCGGCATCGAGCTGCGCCATCTCCGCTATTTCCTCGCGCTCGCCGAGGCGCTGCATTTCACCCGCGCGGCCGCCGGGCTGGGCATCGCGCCGCCGACGCTGTCGGTGCAGATCCGCGAGCTGGAAACCTTCCTCGCCGCCGAGCTGTTCATCCGCGCGCAGCGGAGCGTGCGCCTCACCCCCGCCGGCGAGGCTTTTCGCGCCGAAGCCCAGGCCACGCTGGAACAATTCGAGCGCGCCGAGAGCGTCGGCCGCCGCGCCGGGCGGGGCGAGCTCGGCCGCATCGAGCTCGGCTATGTCGGCTCGGCCGCCTATGCGGGCGTGCTGCAGGACCAGGTGGCGCGCTTCCGCGCCCGCCACCCGGCCGTGGCGCTGAACTGCCGCGAGCATCCGATGGAGGCCCTGCCGCGGCTGATCGACGAAGGCCGGCTCGACATCGCCTTCCTGCGCCCGCCGCTGGCGCTGCCGCCCGGGCTGCGCAGCCACGTCCTGCTGCGCGACGTCTTTTGCATCGCCCTGCCGGAGGCGCATCCGCTGGCCGCCGGCGACGGGCCCATCGCCGCGCGGGCGCTGGCCGCCGAGGGCTTCCTGCTGCCCGAGCAGGCGCTGGGCACCGAGACCATCGGCCGCCGCGGCCGCTTCACCCCGCGCATCCTGGGCCGTCCCGGCAGCCTGATGGAAGTGCTGACGGCGGTGTCGCTCGGCCAGGGGCTGGCGGTGGTGCCGAGCGTGCTGGTGGCGGTGGTGCGCCTGCCCGGCATCCGCTTCCGCCCGCTGGGGGGCGCGGCGATCGCTTCCGAGATCGCCGCCGCCTTCCGCCGCCACGAACGCTCGCCGGCGGCGCGGCTGCTGATCCGCCAGATCGCCGACACACCCGAGCGGAAAGCGCTCCCGCTGGTCTGAGCGGGCGATTCACGCCTGTCGACGATGGCGGCTCCGGCGATCGCGCGCTAGTTCGAGGTGATGTTCGCCGCCCGCACCAGCGGCTCCCATTTCGCCATCTCGGCCGCCAGCCATTGCGCCGCGCTGTCGGGCGTCGTGTCGCTGCGCGGCTCCATGGTCATCTCGTCGACGCGGCGGCGCATGCGCTCGTCGCCCATCACCTTGTTGGCCGCCTGGTTCAGCCGGCGCACGATCGGCGCCGGCGTGCCGGCCGGCGCGAACAGCATGTGCCAGGTATAGGCCTCGTAGCCCGGCAGGCCTGATTCGTTGAAGGTCGGCACATCGGGCAGTTGCGGCATGCGCTTCGCCGAGCTGATCGCCAGCCCCCGCGTGGCGCCGCGCTGCACGCTGGCGACCCCGTCGGAGGCGACGTTGAGCATCATCACCAGGTTGCCGTTCAGCAGGTCCGGCATGGCCGGCGCCGAGCCGCGATAGGGCACGTGGTTGACCTTCAGCCCGCCGGCCTGGTGCAGGAACAGCTCGGTCGCCAGATGCACGGCGCCGCCATTGCCGGAGCTGCCGTAATTATACTTGCCCGGGTCGCGCTGGAACATCTGCACCAGCTCGCGCAGGTTCTCGGCCGGGACTTCCTTGTTGACCATCAGCAGCATCGGGATGACGCCGACCAGCGCCACCGGCTGGAAGTCGCGCACCGGGTCGAAGGGCAGCGTGGCGAAAAGCGGCCGCAGCACCGAATGCGCCACCGTGCTGTAGAGGAAGGTGCTGCCATCCTTCGGCGCCTTGGCCACCGCCTCGGTGCCGACGACGACGCCGGATCCGGTGCGGTTCTCCACCATGAAGCGCTGGTTCAGCTCGGCCGACAGCGCGTCCGCCAGCAGCCGCGCCATGACGTCGGTGGGCCCGCCGGCGGCGAAGGGGCAGACCAGCCGGACCGGCCCGTTCGGCCAGCTGTCCTGCGCGCCGGCGGCGGCCGGCAGCAGCGGCGCGGCGGCCGCGGCGCCCAGCAGGGCACGACGTTGGATCATAGACATGCGCTTCCTCCCCCGATGCTTGCTGCATCTTGCGAGGAAGTCTTCCATCGCTGCCGATCCGGAACAACCCAAAAGCGAAATCAACCAGGGCGTGCCGGCGGGGGATGCCGCACAACCATCCGGTGGGATCGGTCATCGCAGTTCTGTGTGCTGCATGCCGCTTGCGGCGCTGCAGAATATATCCGATGTGCAGCGCCGAACGGAGGCGGGAACAGCGATGATGTCCAGCGTGACAAAGCTGCCTGACCAGAACAGCCGGGTCGGGCGCGAGCCCGGGACGGCCGTGCCTCGGCCTGCGACTGATGGCGCCTCGGGTGGCGGCGCCTCGGGTGGCAGCGTCGTGCTGCGGCAGGCCCGCTTCACCGCCGCGATGATCAGCCGGCTGCGCCGCCGCCTGGGCCTGACCCAGGATGGCTTCGCCGATCGCTACCGCATTCCGCGGCGCCTGCTGCAGCGCTGGGAGGCGGCGGAGCTCGGTCCTGACGGCCAGGCGCTGGCTTATCTGCGCGCCATCGCCCGCGAGCCCGCGGGCTGAGGCATCCCGCGACGCCTGCGACGTAGAGCCTGCTGTCCTCAGCCAGAAGAAGACAGCAGGCCTTGGCGCGGGCGGCTGACCGGTGCCCCCCGCGCCCTCAGGTCAATGGCCGCTCAGCGGCCGCGCGACGGCGGGCGGGCGCCGCCACGGCCGGCACCGCCGCCCGGCGGCGGGCCACGCCGCGCATCGCGGTTGCGGCCCGGCGCGGCCCCGGCCCCGGCATAGCCACCGCCACCCCCGGCGCGCTGCGGCGCGCGATCGCCACGGCCCTGGCCATTGCCGCCGCCATGCGCGGGCTTGGCCGACTGGCCCTGGCGCTGGCCGCCACCGCCATGCGGCGGGCGCGGCCCGCCACGATGGCCGCCGCCGCCCAGCTTCGGCGCCGGCTTGGTCGAGTTCTCCGCCGCCTCGGAATGCCAGGGATGGCTGCTGAAGACGGTGATCGGCTTGCCGATCTCCTTCTCGATGTCGCGCAGCCAGGCGCGCTGATCCTCGTCGCACAGCGAGATGGCCCAGCCGTCGCGCCCGGCCCGCGCGGTGCGGCCGATGCGGTGGACATAGCTGGCCGGCTCGTTCGGCAGGTCGAAGTTGAAGACATGGGTCACTTCGTCGACATCGATGCCGCGCGCGGCGATGTCGGTGGCCACCAGCACCTTGACCTCGCCGGAGCGGAAGCCGTTCAGCGCCGCCTCGCGCCGCGCCTGCGATTTATTGCCGTGGATCGCGGCGGCGACCACGCCGGCCTCGTTCAGCGAGTCGGCGACCTTGTTGGCCTCGTGCTTCATCAGGGTGAAGACGATGGCCTGGCCCACGCTGGGCTGGCCGACCAGGTGCAGCAGCACCTGCTTCTTCGCCGCCGCCTCGACGAACATCACCGTCTGGCGGATGCGCTGCACGGTGGTGCTGGGCGGCGCCACCTCGACCCGCTCGGGGTTGTGCAGCAGCGAGCCGGCCAGCTGGGCCACGGTCGCCGGCATGGTGGCCGAGAACATGATGGTCTGGCGCTGCTGCGGCAGCATGGCGACGATGCGGCGGATGTCGCGCACGAAGCCCATGTCGAGCATGCGGTCGGCCTCGTCCAGCACCAGCACCTCGACCTTGGACAGGTCGCACAGCCCCTGGTTGCAAAGGTCGAGCAGGCGGCCGGGGGCGGCGACCAGCACGTCGACGCCGGCGCGCAGCGCGTCCGCCTGGCGGCCCTGGCCGACGCCGCCGAAGATCACCGTCTTCGACAGCTTCAGGTGGCGGCCATAGCTGGTGAAGCTGTCGCCGATCTGCGTCGCGAGCTCGCGCGTCGGCGCCAGCACCAGGACCCGGGCGCCGAGGCGCGGCGCCGGCTTCTTGTCCTGCATCAGCCGGTGCATGATCGGCAGGGCGAAGGCGGCGGTCTTGCCGGTGCCGGTCTGCGCCAGCCCGACCAGGTCGCGCCCCTGCATCAGATGCGGCAGGGCGGCGGCCTGGATCGGGGTCGGCGTCGCATAGCCTTCCTCGGTCAGGGCACGCTGGATGGGCTCGGCCAGGCCGAAGCCCGTGAAATCGGTCATACGAGAAAAATTCCGGACTGGCGCGCGGAGCGCCGTAGGGGAAGCCGCGCCAGGGGCCGGCCAGGGACGATGGCGGCCCGGGCAGGTGAATGCCGAGGCCGCTGGGCTCGAAGGTTGTAGAGGACGCGCTTCCCTGGGGTCCCGCCGCGCCGGGGGACCTTATGCCATGGGGCCGCCGGGGGTTCGGTCCCGGGGGCACGCAGCGCGCGCGGAGCGCTGCCGGCGCTTCCTTACAGCCAAGCGGGGCGGCTGGTCAAAGCTTCTGCGACCGCAACAGTGTCGGGACCGCCCCATGGCCCTGGCTGGCCCCCCTGTTCTATAGCTGTCACCGTCCGGCAACAGGGGGGCGAGCGGGATGGCGACAGGACGGCAGATGCGGCTGGTGGCCTATCTGAAGACCGGGCCGACTGCGCTGCATGTCGGCGGCTGGCGCCACCCGGAATCGACGCTGGACGACATCCTGTCGCCGCAGCGCTACCAGCAGATCGCCGTGCTGCTGGAGCAGGCCTGCTTCGACGCCTGCTTCTTCGCCGATCTCTTCGGCCTCTACGACCTGCATGGCGGCAGCTTCGATGCCTATCTGCGCCGCGGCGGCCAGATCAGCTTCCTCGACCCCACCGTGGTGCTGCCGGTGATGGCGGCGGCGACGCGGCATATCGGGCTCGGCGCCACGCTGTCGACCAGCTTCCACACCGCCTATCACCTGGCGCGCTGGCTCGGCTCGCTCGACGCCATGAGCGGCGGCCGCGTCGCCTGGAACGTGGTGACCTCGGCCACCGACCTCGAGGCGCAGAATGCCGGCCTCGAGTCCCTCCCCCCGCGGGAGGAGCGCTACGACCGCGCCGACGAGGTGCTGGAGGCCTGCTGCGCGCTGTGGGAAGGCTGGGACCCCGACGCCATGGTGCTGGACAAGGCGGCCGGGGTGCTGGCCGACCCGTCCAAGGTCCGCTACGCGCATTATGCGGGGAAATGGGTGAAGACGCGCGGGCCGCTGTCGATCCCGCGCAGCCCGCAGGGGCGGCCGGTGATCATGCAGGCCGGCAGCAGCGACCGCGGCCGCGACTTCGCCGCCCGCTGGGCCGAGCTGGTCTTCACCACCCAGCGCGACCCCGCCGACATGCGCGCCTTCCGCGACAACCTGCATGGCCGCATGGCCGCGCGCGGCCGGGCGCCGGGCGACTGCGCCATCCTGCCCGGCATTTCCGTGGTCCTCGGCGAGACCGAGAGCATCGCCCGCGAGCGCGCCGACTATCTCAACGGCCTGATCGATCCCGAGCTGAACCTGGCCGCCTCCTCCTCCAGCCTCGGCGCCGACCTGACGAAGCTGCAGGAAGGCGGCAGCCTGGAGGCGCTGCAGGGCAACCAGGGCATGCAGGGCACCCGCGACGTGCTGGAGCAGACGATGAAGGCGGAAGGCCTGACGCTGCGCCAGGCCGCCCAGCGCCGCAACACCGGCCGCGAGATCGTCGGCACCGCCACCCAGGTCGCCGACCGGCTGGAGGCGATCTTCACCAGCGGCGCCTGCGACGGCTTCGTGCTGGCGCCCACCATGTTTCCCGGCATGTTCGAGCAGTTCTGCCGCTCGGTGGTGCCCGAGCTGCAGCGGCGCGGGCTGTTCCGCACCCGCTATCCGGGCACCACGCTGCGCGACACGCTGCGCGGCTGAGCCCGAAGAGGAGAGCGCCATGACCAAGACCTCCCGCCGCCGGCTGCTCGCCGCCGCCGCCGGCCTGCCGATGGCGACCGGCGCCCTGGCGCAGCCGGCCAGCCTGCGCGGCACCACCCTGGTCTTCGCCAGCTGGGGCGGCGCCTATCAGGAGGCGCAGCGCCGCGCCTATTGCGACCCCTTCGCCGCCGAGACCGGGGCGCGGGTGGTGCAGGACGGGCCGATGAACGCCGCGCGCTTCCGCACCATGATCGAGGGCGGCGCGCCGGATTGGGATGTCGCCGACATCACCCTCGATTTCCTCTATGCCGGCGCCAAGGACAATCTGTTCGAGCCGATCGACAAATCGGTCGTCGACACCAGCCGCATCGACCCGAAGTTCGTCCACGCGTTCGGCGTCGGCTGCATCGTCTGGTCCTACAACCTGGCCTTCAACACCCAGACCTTCCCCGGGGCGAAGGCGCCGAAGACATGGGCGGATCTGTTCGACCTGCAGCGCTTCCCCGGCAAGCGCTGCCTGCTGGACAATGCGGTGGCCAATTTCGAGGTGGCGCTGCTGGCCGATGGCGTAGCGCCCGAGGCGCTCTATCCGCTCGACATCGACCGCGCGCTGCGCAAGCTCGACACCATCCGCGCCCAGACCATCTTCTGGTCGACCAACAGCCAGGCGCAGCAGCTTTTCGTCGACGAGGAGGTGGGGCTCGGCCTGATCCTCAACGGCCGCGCCTATGACGCAGCGAAGAAGGGCGCGCCGATCGCCGTCAGCTGGGCGCAGAACATCCAGTCGGTCGACTATCTGGTGGTGCCGCGCGGCGCCAAGCAGAAAGCGGCGGCGATGCGGCTGATCGACACCATGACGCGGGCCGAGAACCAGGCGAAGCTCGCCAATATAATCGCCTATTCGCCGACCAACCCGGCGGCTTTTTCCGCGATCGACCCGGCCATCGCGCCCTGGCTCTGCACCGCGCCGGAGAATGCGCGGCAGGGCTTCGTGGTGAATGCCGAATACTGGCGCGACCACCAGCGCGCCGCCCTCGAACGCTGGACCGCCTGGAAGCTGAAGTGACGACACGACGCCTCGGCCCCTGGCTGCTGCTGGCCCCTGCCCTGCTGGCGCTCTTTGTCGCGTTTGCCCTGCCCGTCGGGATGCTGCTGTCGCGCGCCTTCACCGAGCCGGGCAGCTTTTCCACGCTTTGGGAAAGGCCGGTCTATCTGCAGGTGCTGGGCAACACGCTGCTGATCAGCGCGGTGGCCACGCCGATTGCCCTTCTATTGGGCTTCCCCGTCGCCCATGCCATGGCGCATGGCAGCGCGCGGGTCCGGCGGCTGCTGCTGTTCCTGGTGCTGCTGCCCTTCTGGACCAGCCTGCTGGTGCGCAGCTTCGCCACCATCATCCTGCTGCAGCGGCGCGGGCCGGTGAACGCGCTGCTGCTCAACCTCGGCATCACCGAAGCGCCGCTGCCGCTGCTGCACAACCTGGCCGGGCTGATGATCGGCGCCATCCAGCTGCTGCTGCCCTTCGTCATCCTGCCGCTCTACGCGGTGATGCGGCGGATCGAGCCCGGCTACATGCGCGCCGCCATCAGCCTGGGCGCCGCGCCAGCCCAGGCCTTCTGGCGCGTCTACATGCCGCTCTGCCTGCCCGGGGTGATGACCGGGGGCGCGCTCGTCTTCATCTCGATGCTGGGCTATTTCGTGACGCCGGCGCTGCTCGGCGGGCCGCGCCAGACCATGGTGGCGCAGCTGATCCAGGACCAGGTCGCGCAATTCGGCAACTGGGGCCTGGCCGGCGCGCTGTCGCTGCTGTTGCTGGCGGCGGTCTTCCTGCTGCTCGGTATCGCCTGGCGCGCCACGGCGGCGCGGAGCGTCACGCCATGACCGCCTGGCGCTGGCTGCGCGGCGCCGTCTGCGCTTTGGTCGGCCTCTATCTGCTGGCGCCGCTGCTGGTGGTGCTGGTGATTTCCTTCAGCTCGGGCGCCTTCCTGCGATTTCCGCCGCCCGGCCTGTCGCTGCAATGGTACCGGAACCTCGTCGCCGACCCGGCCTGGCTCGACTCGCTGGCGGTCAGCCTGCAGGTCTTGCTGCCGGCCGCGCTGATCGCGACGGCGCTGGGCACCGCCGCGGCCCTCGCCCTGGTGCGCGGGAAAATCCGCGGCGCCGCGTTTCTCGCAGCCTTCCTGCTGTCGCCGCTGGTGGTGCCGGGCGTCATCACCGCCGCCGGCCTGTTCCTGGCGTTCCGCCTGCTGGGATGGAACGGCACCCTGGCCGGGCTGGTGATCGGCCATGTCGTGCTGACGGTGCCCTATGTCGTGGCCACCGTCGGCGCGGCGCTGCGGGTCATGGACCCGGCGCTGGAACGCGCCGCCGCCGGGCTGGGCGCGCCGCCCTGGATGACCTTCCGCCGCGTCACCCTGCCGCTGCTGGCGCCGGCCGTCGCCTCCAGCCTGCTGTTCGCCATGGTGCTGTCCTTCGACGAGCTGATGGTCTCGCTGTTCAACGGCTCGGCCACCCTGCGCACCGTGCCGGTGCAGATGTGGTCCAACCTGCGCGGCGACTTCGACCCGACCATCGCCGCCATCGCCGCGCTCTGCTTCCTGGTGGCGCTGACGGCGCTGGCGGCGGAAGCGTTGCTGCGCCGGCGCGGCTAAGGGCGTGACCGCCTGCGCCGCGACGGTCCGGAAGGCGGGATCACGCGGCCGGACGAAGGCCGGGGCCGGCACCGCGATTTTGCAGCGCGAGACATCGTTTTTCGCCATTAACAATTGACTGTCCAGCCAGATGAAAGCGAAGCAACACGCTGTGCAAGACAATTCCTTCCGGCGCATTTTCATGCTAGGTCGGTAGTCTTCACACAAAAGTGCGCGCCCCTGCGGGGGCGACGGGACAGGCCGGCGATGATGGTTGAGCGTCTCCCTTCCGGGGGCGAACAGGCGGGCGGGCGGGCCGCGCATTGGCGCAGCCTGCGTCCGGCGGCGCTGCTGCTGGTGGCCAGCCTCGTCGGCACCGCCGCGCTCGGCATCGTCGCACCGCGTCCCGCCGCCACCATGGCCGTCATCGGCGCGCCCTGGTGGGACGCGCCCCGGATGGCGGCCATCGCCATCGCCGCCGGCGCCCGGCTGGTCGATGCCGGCCGCTTCGGCAATGTGCTGATCGTCCGCCGCGGCGAGGGCGAGGACACCGACCTGGCCGCCGCCCTCTACACCGCCGGCGCCTGGCTGGTGCTGGACGCGCCCGGGCCGCGCGGCTGCCTGGCGGGATTTTCCGGATGACCGAGCTCGACCGTCTGCGCGCCGGCTTCGCCCGGCTGCTGGTGCCGATGCTGTGGCTGCATGTGCCGCTGATCTGGCTGGTGGCCGAGATCCTGGGCCGCCCGGTGCTGCCGCCGATGATGGTGGCGGTGGTGCTGGCGGCGACGACGCATCTAGCCTGGCGCAAGCACGGCATCGCGCCCGCCACCCGCTATGTCTCCGCCGTCGCCCTGATGGGCGAGCCGGCGCTGCTGGTCTGGCTGCTGGCCGGGGTCGGCTGGCAGATGGACATGCACATGTACTTCTTCGCCGCCCTCGCCCTGATGATGGCCTGGTGCGATGCCCGCGCCATCCTGGTCGCCGCCTTCGCCATCGCCGCGCACCACCTGGTGCTGAACTACGTCATGCCCTCCGCCGTCTTCGCCCAGGGCGCCGATTTCGGCCGCGTGCTGCTGCATGCCGGCATCGTCGCCTTCCAGACCGCGGTGCTGGTCTGGCTGAGCGAGATGGTCGCCGGCGCCTTCGGCCGCATCGAGGCAATGCAGCGCGAGATCACCCAGCAGAACGAGAACCTGGAGATCCGCGTCGAGCAGCGCACCCGCGAGGCCGAGCAGGCCAATGCGGCGAAAAGCCTGTTCCTGGCCAATATGAGCCACGAGATCCGCACGCCGATGAACGCCATCCTCGGCTTCAGCCACCTGATGCTGCGCACCGGCCTGACCGAGCGGCAGCACGACTATGTCTCGAAGATCCGCGCCGCCTCGGCCACGCTGCTGAACCTGCTGAACGACATCCTCGACTTCTCCAAGATCGAGGCCGGCAAGCTGGCGCTGGAGAGCGCCCCCTTCGACCCGCGCGAGCTGGTCGAGCGCACCATGGGCATCGCCATGGTGCGCGCCCAGGAGAAGGGGCTGGCGCTGCGCTGGGATGTCGATGCCGGGCTGCCGGCGCGGCTGATGGGCGACGAGCTGCGGCTCAGCCAGGTGATGCTGAACCTGGTCAGCAACGCGGTGAAGTTCACCAGCGTCGGCGAGGTCGCGCTGCAGCTGCGGCTGCGCGAGCGGCAGGGCAGCCGGCTGGTGATCGAGGGCATCGTGCGCGACAGCGGCATCGGCATGTCGGCCGAGCAGCAGGCGCGGCTGTTCGAAAGCTTCTCCCAGGCCGACAGCTCGACGACGCGGCGCTTCGGCGGCACCGGCCTCGGCCTCGCCATCAGCCGCCAGCTGGTCGAGCTGATGCAGGGCTCGATCGCGGTGGAGAGCGTGCAGGGCGCCGGCAGCACCTTCACCTTCACCCTGCTGCTGGCCGAGGCCGAGGCGCGCGACGCGCCGCGCGGGCTGAACCCGGAGGCGCTGCGCCGCCTGCGCGTGCTGATCGTCGACGACAACCAGGCCTCGCGCGAGATCCTGCACGGCTATTTCCAGTCCTGGCTGGTCGGCGCCGACCTGGTCGCCTCGGCGCGCGAGGGCATCTCCGCCCTGCAGGCCGCGGTCGCCGAGGGCCACCCCTACGACCTGATGCTGCTCGACTGGAAGATGCCCGGCATGGACGGCATCGAGGCGATGCGGGCGATGCGCGCCATGCTGCCCGAGGCGCAGTGGCCGGCGGTCTTCATGATCTCCGCCTATGGCCAGGACCGCGCCATGGGCGAGGCCGAGGCGGTCGGCATCGCCGGCTTCCTGGCCAAGCCGGTCACCGCCTCCTCGCTGCTCGAGGCGCTGCAGCGGCAGTTCGGCGGCCAGACCCCGGATTCGCTGCCCGGGCCGAAGGGCGAGGCCATCGCCGGCCCGCCGATGGTGGCGCCGTCCCGCCGCGGCGCCCGCGTGCTGCTGGTCGAGGACAACGAGATCAACATGGAGCTGGCCGTCGCCATCCTGGGCGATGGCGGGCTGGTGGTGGAGACCGCCGAGAACGGCCGCATCGCCGTCAACCGCCTGCTGCAGGCCGGCGAGGTCTTCGACGCCGTGCTGATGGACGTGCAGATGCCCGAGCTCGACGGCGTCGCCGCCACCCAGGAGATCCGCGCCGCGCGGCCCGGATCCAGCCTGCCGATCATCGCCATGACCGCGCATGCCTATGCCGCCGAGCGGCAGCGCTGCCTGGAAGCCGGCATGAACGACCATGTCGCCAAGCCGGTCGACCCTTCGGCGCTGATGCGCACGCTGGACCGCTGGATCCGCCTGCCGCTGGTGGCCGGCCCCGGTGGCGCCGGCACGGTCGCCGCGGTCCGCGCGCCGGTGGTGCTGCCCGACAGCCTGCCGCCCTTCGACCTGGCCTCGGCGCTGGCCCGCGTCAACGGCAAGTCGGCCCTGCTGCACAAGCTGATCGGCGATTTCGGGCGGAAGTTCCCCGACGCCATCCCGCAGCTGCGGCAGCAGGCGGCGGACAGGAAATACGCCGAGGCGCGGATCCTGGCGCATACGCTGAAGGGTGTCGCCGGCTCGCTCGGCCTCGCCGAGGTGGCGATGCGCGCCGGCGAGGTCGAGCTGGTGCTGACCACCGGCGAGACGCCGCCGGAAGCGCTGCTGGTGGCGCTCGACGCGGCGCTGCAGCCGGCGCTGGCGGCGGCCGCCTCGCTCGGCATGGCGGCGGTCGCTGCGCCGGCCGCCGCCGCCAGCTTCGACCGCGCGGCCGCGGCCGCCCTGGCCGGCGAGCTGGAGGACCTGCTGGCGCGGCGGAGCCTGCGCGCCCGCCGCGTCTTCGAGGCGCTGGAGGCCGCGCTGCAGGGGCAGGGCGGCGCCGAGATCGGGCCGCTGCGCGACGCGCTCGGCGGGCTCGACTATGCGGCGGCGACCCTGGCTCTCACCGCGCTGGCGGAGAAGCTGGCGCTGGTCAAGGAGAAGACCGCTTGAGGCGTCCGAACATCCTGATCGTCGATGACGAGGTCTCGAACATCGAGATCATCAGCGCCATCCTGGAGGACGATCACGAGGTCTGCTTCGCGACCTCCGGCGAGGAGGCGCTGCAGATCGCCCGCGCCGAGCTGCCCGACCTGATCCTGCTCGACGTGCTGATGCCCGGCCTCGACGGCTACGAGGTCTGCCGCCAGCTCAAGGCCGATGCGGTGCTGTCCGACGTGCCGGTGATCTTCACCACCGCGCTCGGCGACCAGGAGGCCGAGGTGAAGGGCCTCGAGCTCGGCGCCATCGACTATGTCACCAAGCCGGTGGCCCCCGTCATCCTGCGCGCCCGCGTGCGCAACCACCTCGACATGAAGCGGATGCGCGACGAGCTGGCGGAGCTCGCCGTCACCGACGCGCTGACGGGCCTGGGCAACCGCCGCTGCCTGGAGACGCGGCTGGCGCAGGAGGCGGCGCGGCTGGCGGCGCGCGGCGAGATGCTGTCGATCATCATCCTCGATGTCGACTTCTTCAAGCGCTTCAACGACCTCTATGGCCATGCCGAGGGCGATCGCTGCCTGACCATGGTGGCCTCGGCGCTGAACCGCGCCATGCATCGCAGCAGCCACCTGGCGGCGCGCTATGGCGGCGAGGAGTTCGCCTGCATCCTGCCGGGCCTTGGGCATGAAGATGCGATGGAGATGGCGCAGTCGATCCTGACCCGGATCCAGGCGCTGGGCATCCCGCATTCGGCCTCCGACGTCGCGCCGTATGTGACGGTGACGGCGGGCGTGGCCACCGCCGCCTGCCGCGCCGAGGTCGAGCCGCAGCGCTGGATCGTCGCCGCCGACCGGCAGCTCTATGCCGCCAAGGCCGCCGGCCGCAACAACGTGGTCGGCCGCTTCTACGACGCCATGGCCCTGGCGGATCTGTAGGGCCGCCTCAGCCGGCCGCCCGCGGATGCGGCGGCCGGCGCAGGCCCAGATTGTCCCGCAGCGTGCGCCCCTCGTAGACGCTGCGCATCAGCCCGCGCCGCTGCAGCTCCGGCACCACCAGGTCGACGAAGGCGTCGAGGTCGCGCGGCAGCAGGTTGAACATCAGCATGAAGCCGTCGCAGGCGCCGGCCTCGAACCAGGCCTGCATCTGGTCGGCGACCTGGACCGGCGTGCCGCGGATCGTCTTGTTGCCGCGCTCGTAGCGCAGGTAGAGCTGGCGCAGCGTCAGCTTCTCGACGCGGATCATCTGCACGATATGGTTGAAATACGCCTGGTGGAAATTGGCCGAGGCCGGGATGCGCTCCTCCGGGATCGGCTGGTCGAGGTCGAGGCCGGACAGGTCGGCCTCCAGGTCCATCGCCAGCCGGCTGCGCCCGACATCGGGGTGGATCAGCGCCTGCAACTCCGCATGCATGTCCTCCGCCTCCTGCGCGCTGGCGGCAACCAGCACCGGCAGCCCGGCCAGCAGCTTCAGCTGGTCCGGGTCGCGGCCATGCTTCGGCATCCGCCCCTTCAGGTCGCGGTAGAAGCGGACGCCGTCCTCGATCGTCGATTCCGAGCCGAACACCACCTCCGCCGTCTCGGCCGCCAGCTCCTTCCCCGTCTCCGAGGCGCCGGCCTGGATGATCACCGGCCGGCCCTGCGGCGGCCGCGCGATGTTCAGCGCGCCGTTGACGCGGAAATTCGCCCCCTCATGCGCCACGGCATGCTGCTTGGCCGGGTCGAAGAACAGCCCCTGGGCGCGGTCGCGGATGAAGGCGTCATCCTCCCAGCTGTCCCAGAGCTTGCTGACCACCTCGACGAACTCGCGCGCCCGGGCATAGCGGTCGCCATGCGCCGGCAGCTTGTCCAGGCCGAAATTCTTCGCGGCGAAGTCGTTGGCCGAGGTCACCACGTTCCAGGCCGCGCGGCCCCGGCTCAGATGGTCGAGCGAGGCGAATTGCCGGGCGATGTTGTAGGGCTCGCTGAAGCTGGTGCTGGCGGTGCCGCCCAGCCCGATATGCCGCGTCGCCCCCGACAGCGCCGAGAGCAGCGTGATCGGCTCGAAGACATTCATGAACAGCGGCATGCGGCTGAAGGCCGTCAGGTTGCTGGTGCGCGCCGCCGGCGTGTCGGCGATGAAGAACAGGTCGAACAGCCCGCGCTCGGCGGTCTGCGCGATGCGCTGATAATAGTCGATGCTGGTCGAGGCATCGGCCTGGGCCTCGGGATGCAGCCAGGAGGCGACGTGATAGCCGGTCGGATGCACCAGCGTCGCCAGCGCCATCTTCTTGTCGGTTGTCGCCATCGCCCGGGCCCCCGCTGATCGAGCGAGCTTTGTCCCAGGCGGCGGCGGCGCTGTCCAGACGGCGGCGCGGGTCAGCCGCCGGCGAGGAAATCCGTGATCAGCTTCAGGTTCAGCGCCACGATCAGCAGCGCGATGGCCCAGCCCAGCCAGAGCTGCCAGCGCGGCGCCGCCAGCCCGCCCAGCCGCGCCCGGTCCGAGGCGAAGAACATCAGCGGGATCACCGCGAAGGGCAGCTGCAGCGACAGCACCACCTGGCTGAGCACCAGCAGCTGCGCCGTGCCGCTCTCGCCCGAATGCCAGGTCACCAGCACGGCGGGGACGATGGCCACCGACCGCGTCGCCAGCCGCCGCCAGAACGGCGGCAGGCGGAAGCGCAGGAAGCCCTCCATGACGACCTGGCCGGCCAGCGTCGCGGTGACGGTCGCGTTCATCCCGCACAGCAGCAGGGCGACGGCGAAGAACGTCGCCGCCAGCCCGCTGCCCAGCAGCGGCGCCATCAGCTGGTAGGCGTCCTGGATCTCCGCGACCTCGGTGTGGCCGCCGGCATGGAAGGTCGCCGCCGCCAGGATCAGGATCGCCGAATTGACCAGCAGCGCCAGCCCCAGCGCCACGCTGCTGTCGATCGAGGCGAAGCGCACCGCCTCGCGCTTCTCCGCCAGGCTGTCGCCGACATCGCGCGACTGCACCAGCGCCGTGTGCAGGTACAGGTTGTGCGGCATCACCGTGGCGCCGATGATCCCCATGGCGATATAGAGCTGCGCCTTGTCGGTGGCGATCGAGGCCGCCGGCACATAGCCGCGCAGCACCGCGCCCCAGTCGGGATCGGCCAGCGCGATCTGCAGCCCGAAGCAGCCGACGATCAGCAGGATCAGCCCGAAGACCAGCGCCTCCAGCCAGCGCATCCCCTTGTGCTGCAGCCAGAGGATGGCGAAGGCGTCGAGCGCCGTCAGCATCACGCCATAGAGCAGCGGGATGCCGAACAGCAGTTCCAGCGCGATGGCGGTGCCGATCAGCTCGGCCAGGTCCGTGGCGCAGATGGCGATCTCCGCCAGCAGCCACAGCGGATAGGCGATGGGCTTCGGAAAACGCTCGCGGCAGAGCTGCGCCAGGTCGCGCCCGGTGGCGATGCCGACCCGGATGCACAGCGCCTGCAGCAGGATCGCCATCAGCGACGAGGCCAGCGCGACCGAGAGCAGCGTGTAGCCGAAGGCCGAGCCGCCGGCCAGCGCCGTCGCCCAGTTGCCCGGATCCATGTAGCCGACAGCGATCAGATAGCCCGGCCCAATGAAGGCGCCCAGCCGCTTCAGCCAGCCGGCCGCATGCGGCACCCGCACGCTGCGATGCACCTCCGGCAGGCTGCGGACGCCGTCCATGCCGATACTCCGAAAAATGTAGCCTGTGCTATGATACGGGGGAGAGGCTACGGTGCAAGCCTGCCGCCCAGTAAAAGAAAGCGGCGGGGGGAGGTATCCCCCCGCACCCCCTTCTATTTCTGTTCCTTGGCACCCACGGCAAAGGACACCCATGGCTGGCACGCGATACGGCGTCGATCTGCGCGGCATCCAGGGCAACGATGCCCAGGACCTCGCCACGCTGCTCGGCACCACGCCAGAAAAAATGAGCCCGCGCATCGAAGCCCTGCTGCGCGATCCGGCGGCAACGGCGCTCGTCGCCACGGGGTGGAACGGCACGGTCATCGGCGTCGTCGCGCTGCGCTGGGGAAGCGACCTGCTCGCCGATCGCGGCGGCGCCAGCATCACGGCGCTGGTCGTCGCCAGCGACGATCGGCGCAGCGGCATCGGCAGGCTGCTGCTCAAGGCCGCCTCCCAGGCGGCACGCCAGCATGGCTGCGACCAGATCGACATCGCCCTGCCGCCAGACGCCGAGGCCGCGGCCGCCTTCTGCGCGGCCCTCGGCTTCACCCCCGTGGGCCACAGCCTCAGCCGGCCGCTGCGCAAGCGCAGCGACAGCCGCTGAAGGCTACTCCGCCACCCCGCCCAGCTGCGGGAAACGCCTGATCAGGTCAGCGAAGATCGCCTCCAGCTGCGCGCCGGGCGAGGCCCCGCCATGCTCGCCGGCCTCGACCGCGGTGAAGATCGCCTTCTTCACCCAATGCCGCCAGGTGACCGCGGTGCCTGCCAGCAGCCGCGTCAGCACGGCATAGCGCTCGGCGCTCCACACCACCTCGAAGGCGGCGCGGCCGGGCCCATAGTCGAACAGCGCGGCCGCGGTCCGCGGCACGGCGCGCAGCCCGGCGGTCGCCTGCGCATCGACGATGCCGTCGCGCAGCACGACGCCATAGCCCATCTCCGCCTGCGCCTCGGAGACCAGCCCCGCCGCCACGTCGCGCGCCACCAGCGCCGGATCGCGCGCGAAGGCGTCGCCCCAGCCGCCGGCGCCGGGGCCGGTGACGCGGATCACGTCGCCCGGCTGGCACAGCACCACGTCGCGATTGCCGAGCTCCTCCGGCGCCACGCCATCGGGGTTGCGGGTGAAGCGTGAATTGGCCCCTGCCCCGCCGCCGCGCAGCCCCCAGCAGCCGAAGCGCGTGCGGTCGCGGTTGCGCGCGGTGATCATGGTCTGCGGCGCCGAGACCGAGAATTCCATGAACACCGCAGCACCACCGCGCCGCAGCCCGGGCCCGCCGCTGTCGCGCGCCAGGCCATAGCCGTTGAAAAGGACATTGACCTCCGCTTCGTTGATCTCGACGGGCGTGTTCTTCAGGAAGCTGGAATTGGCGCCGCAGCCATCCATGCCGTCATGCGCCGGCTCGCCGCCCGCGCCGCCGCCCACCGGCCCGATGGAGGCCATGATCGGCCGCCCGCGCCGGTCCATGGTGCGGACATTCATGATGGTCATGCCCGCCGCCGGCGAGGCCGGCATCCGCTCCGGCAGCGCCTTGGCGAAGACGCCGAGCGTCGCCACCTGCGTCACCGAGCAGGTCAGGCTGCGCATGCCGACGGCCGCCGGCGGCAGCGGATTGACCACGGTGCCGACCGGCAGCACGGCCGTCGCCACCCGCAGCAAGCCGGCATTCAAGGTCAGGCTGCGATCCAGCGAATAGAGCACATAGCCGAGGCCCACCATCACCAGCACATGCCGCTCGCGCCCGCCGGTCGGCATGTTCAGCGAGGAGACCAGCTGCGGGTCGCTGCCGGTATAGTCGAGCACCAGCTCATCCCCGCGCACGCGCAGCGTGATATGGATGCGGCAGGGCGGGCCGCCTTCGCTGTCCTCGTCGGCGAACTCGCTGTGCTCGTAGTCGCCATCGGGGATGGCCGCGACGATGCGCCGCGCCTGCGCCTCGGCATAGTCGAGCAGGTCGGCGATGCCGTCGCGAAACGCCTGCAGCCCGAAGCGCGCGACGATCTCCTTGACCTTGCGCTCGCCGACGGCCAGCGACGCGATCTGCGCGTTCAGGTCGCCCCAGTTCTGCTCCGGCAGGCGGACATTGACCGCCATCAGCCGCAGCAGCTCCTCGTTGAACACGCCCTCGCGCAGCAGCTTGCAGGGCGGGATGCGCAGGCCTTCCTGCTGGATCTCCGTCAATGTGCGCGACAGGGTGGCGGGCACGGCGCCGCCCATGTCGGTGTTGTGGATATGGCCGGCGACAAAGCAGACCAGCTGCCCCTCGACGAAGACCGGCTTCCAGATATGGATGTCCGGCGTGTGCGTGGCCACCGACCCGCTATAGGGATCGTTGGTGATGCAGACATCGCCTTCGCGATAATCCTCGATCAACCGGATCGCCGGGCCATAGTCCAGCCCGATATACCAGGTGGCGCCCAGCGTCTTCGGCGAGGCGAAGGTCACGCCATCCGGCGTCAGCAGCCCGCAGGAAAAATCCTCGGTCTCCTTGACGAAGGTGGAATGCGCGGTGCGCATCAGCGTGTAGGCCATGGCCTCCGCCGCCGCGGCGGCATAGTCGGCCAGGATCTGCAACGACAGCCGATCGGTCTTCATGCCGCGCGCTCCCCCACCGTGATGCGCAGATTGCCCAGCTCATCCACCCGCACCGTGCAGCCCGGCGGCACCACGGTGGTGCAGTCGTCCTGCGCGATCACCGCGGGTCCTGGGAAAGCATGGCCGGCGCGCAGGTCGCGCCGATGGTGCAGCGGCACGCGCCGCATCGCGCCATCCAGCCAGGCCTCGATGCTGGCCGAGGGCACCGCCTCACCGTCGGCGGCCGGCAGCCGCGGCAGCACCGGCTTCGGCGTGTCGCCCTGCGCCACCAGCCGCAGGTTGATCAGCTGCACCGCCGCCTTGCGGTCTGCATGGCCGAACAGCGCGGCATGGCGGTCGTGGAACGCCTCGCGCAGCGCGGCAAGATTTCCCGCCGCGATCCAGGCCGCCTGCAGCGGCACCTCGATCTCGAAGGATTGCCCCTGGTAGCGCATATCGGCGGTGACCAGGGTGTCGCCCGCGGCGCCTTCGCCCTCCAGCCAGGCGCGGCCCTGCGCCTGCAGCGCGACCAGCGTCTCCTGCAGCACCGGCACCGTGGCTGCATCGAGATCGCTGTAGATGGTCCGGATGAAATCGTTCTTCAGGTCGGCGACCAGGCCGCCCAGCGCGCTGAGCACGCCCGGCGTCGGCGGCACCAGCACCTCCGCCATGCCCAGGCTGCGCGCCAGCATCGGCGCCAGCATCGGACCGGCGCCGCCGAAGGCGATCAGCGTGAACTCGCGCGGATCGATGCCGAAACGCGAGACCAACGCGCTGATGCCCGTATACATGCCGGAGACGCAGATCTGCTGCACCGCCTCGGCCACCGGCTCGATATCGGCGCCGAGCTTCTGCGCCAGCGTCGCGAAAGCCGCGCGTGCCGCGACGATGTCGACGCGCACGGCATTGTAGCCGAGCTCGCTGGCGCCGATCAGGCCGCAGGCGACGAAGCTGTCGGTCACCGTGGGCTTCTGCCCGCCGCGCCCGTAGCAGACCGGCCCCGGGCTGGAGCCGGCGCTCTCCGGCCCGACCTTCAGCACGCCGAGACTATCGACCCAGGCGACCGAGCCGCCGCCCTCGCCGATCGAGCTGACCGAGACGGAGGGTATATAGATCTGGAACTCGCCGATGGTCTCGCCGACGCCATATTGCGGCTGGCCGTCGATGATCAGCGCGACGTCCGCGCTGGTGCCACCGATGTCGAGCGACAGTGCCTTCTTCAAGCCGGCACTGCGGGCAACGAAGGCGGCGCCGATCACGCCGGACGCCGTGCCCGACAGGATCATCTGGATGCAGTCGGCCTTGCCCTGCTCGGCCGCCATGACCCCGCCATTCGACTTGGTGATGCGCGGCTCGGGCGCGACGCCGGCATTCTTCAGCGCCTGCTGCAGCGAGGTCAGGTAGTGGGCGACGCGCGGCTGCACATAACCGCCGACGACGGCCGTCACCGTGCGCTCGTATTCGCGGATGATCGGCCAGGTCTCGCAGGAGAGGAAGACCGGCAGTTCGGGCGCCGCCTCGGCCAGGATCGCCTTGACCGCCTGCTCATGCGCGGGGTTGCGATAGCTGTGCAGCAGCGAGACCACCAGCGCCTCGCAGCCCGTCGCCTGGGCGCGCTGCAACGCCGCCAGCACCGAGGCGCGATCCACGGCGCGAAGCTCCGCACCATCCGGCCCGATGCGGCCGCCGATGCCGAAGACGCGCTCGCGCGGCACCAGCGGGTCCGGCCGGCGCGAGAACAGGTCGTACATGTCGGCGATCTTCAGCCGCGCCAGCTCGAGGACGTCGACAAAGCCCTCGGTGGTGATCAGGCCGAGGCGCAATCCGCGCCGCTGGATCACCGCGTTTACGCCGACCGTGGTGCCATGGGTGAAATAGCTGATCGCCGAGGGCGGAATGCCATGTCGCGCCTCGAGCTGGCGCAGGCCTTCCATCACCTCCTGCCCTGGCTGGTCGGGCCGGCTGAACACCTTCAGCGCGCGGACGCTGCCATCGGCCTCGTCCAGCACAGCGAAGTCGGTGAAAGAGCCGCCGATATCGACGCCGACGCGGATGCCCATCTCAGCCCTCCCCTTCCGGTGACGTGGCAGGAGGAGGTATCGCTGCAGGCATCCGGCAGTCCTTTCGCATCCAGGGCGCGGAACGCTACACCGCGGTTCCGGCGGCGCGCAAGTCGCCGCCGGATCGCGTCAGCGCTGCGGCCAAGGCTGCTCGCCCAGATCCCAGAACAGGCCGGCGGCGATCTCCAGCCCTTCGCGCATCAGCGGCAGCAGCGCATGCTCGTTCGGCGCATGCTGCGAGCAGCCGCTGTAGGAATGCGGGATATAGACGGTGGGCAGGCCCAGCGTGATGGCGAAGCTGTCATTCGGCAGCGAGCCGCCAGCATTGGGGATGATCATCGGCGCCTTGCCCACGCTGCGCTCGATCGAGGCGGCGACCATTGTCGGCCAGGGCCCTTCCGGATCCATCCGCGTCGCCGCCCAGTCGGCGCCTTCCTTGATCTCCACGACCTCGACATCGTCGAAGCCCTGCGCCGCGAGATGCGCGCGAATGGCGGGCACGAAGCTCTCCACCGGACGATCGACGGTGTAGCGGATCTGGCAGCGCGCGAAGGCTTCCGGCGGCACCGCATTGACCGGCGCCAGCGGATTGCCGGTGCTGAAGGCCAGTACCTCGAAGGTGTTCCAGCTGAAGACCTTCTCCGCCGCGGACAGGCCGGGCTCGCCCCACCAATGGTTGATCTCGGGCCCGGTGGCGCCGCCATCGACACGGCATTTCGCCAGCGCCCGGCGGATGCTGTCGGGAATCGCCTCCGGCACCAGGTCGCGCACCAGCACCTTGCCGTCACGATCGATGATGCTGGCCAAAGCATGCGCCAGGCGCACGCCGGGATTGGCCAGCAGCCCGCCCCAATTGCCGGAATGATGCCCGCCTTCGCGGTAGCGCACGCGCAGGTCGAAGCTGATGGCGCCGCGCGTGCCGAGGCTGAGCGTCGGCACCTCCGGCACCAGCCGCGGCCCGTCGGAGGCGATCAGCACATCCGCCGCCAGTTCTTCGCGATGCGCGGCGCAGAACTCGTTGATGCCGGGCGAGCCGACCTCCTCGCTGGTCTCCAGCAGCACCACGACATTGTAGCCGAGCTTGCCGCGGATCTGCCGCACCACATCGAGCGCCGCGAGATTGCCGGTGAACTGGCCTTTGTTGTCGACGATGCCGCGGCCATAAAGGCGCTCGCCGCGCTGCGTCATCACCCAGGGCGACAGGCCTTCGAGCCAGTCGCCGTCCATGCCGAGCACCGTGTCGCCATGGCCATAGGTCAGCAGCGTCGGCAGCGCCGGATCCTCGATGCGGCGGCCGATCAGGAAGGGACCACCCTTCCCCATCGGATTCGCATGCACGCTGCAGGCGAAGCCCATGCGCTCAAGGTCCGGCGCGATTTCCTGCTGCAGATAGGCCCAAAGATGCGGACCGCTCGCAGGGTCCTGGCTGGCGGTCGGATAGGCCACGCGCCGGGCGAGAACCTCCAGCAGCGACCCGTCGTCGAGCAAGGCGCGCGCGGCGGCAATGGCGGCGTCACGGCTCATCTGTCTTCTCCCCCTGTCGGCTTGCGGCGCAGGATCAGCGCGCCGGAGCCATGCATCTCGCCCATCCAGCCGGGCGGCACAAGGGTGGTGGCGTCAAGCTGGGTGACGATGGCGGGGCCGGCGAAGCGATCGCCGGCGCCGAGCGTGGTGCGGTCATACAGCGCCGCCTGCTGCTCGCCATCGGGGAAGCGCACCGCATGCTGGCCGACGGGCTGCGCACCCTTGCCCTCCGGCAGCGTGGTGGTGATGCGGCCGGCCAGGGCGCCGGTGGCCTCCAGCCGCAGCGTCACCAACTCCACTGCCGCATCGGGCAGGTCGAAGCCGTAGAGCGCGCGATGCTGCGCGGCAAAACCCGAGGCTGTCGCTGGCATGTCGCCCGCCCAGGCGACCGCGAGCTCGCCGCCCTGCCCGGCATAGCGCAGCAACGCCATGCGGCGCGTCGCGCGAGCGGCGTCGGGCACTTCTTCCTCGGCGAACCAGGCCAGCGCCTCGGCTTCGAGCCCGGCATAGGCGGCATCGATCGCTTCCAGCGCGGGGGCCGCCGCATTGTGCAGGCTGCGGCTGAACTCCGCCTTCAGGTCAGCGGCGAGCAGGCCCTGAGCGCAAAGCACGCCGGGCGATGACGGCACCAGCACGGTGCGGATGCCGAGAAGATCGGCCAGGGCACAGCCATGCAGCGGACCGGCGCCGCCGAAGGGGACGAGCGCGAAGTCGCGCGGATCGTGGCCGCGCTCGACCGAGACGACGCGCACGGCGCCGACCATGTTGCTGTCGGCGATGGCCAGGATGCCGCGCGCCGCTGCCTCCAGCGACAGGCCGAGCGGTGTCGCGGCATTCTCTTCCAGCGCCTGCGCCGCCGCCGCGACGTCGAGCTGCATGCGACCACCCAGCAGGCTTGGCGGCAGATGGCCGAGCACGACATGCGCATCGGTCACCGTCGCCTGCCGCCCGCCACGGCCATAGCAGGCCGGGCCCGGCGTGGCGCCGGCGCTTTGCGGACCCACGGCCAGCGCGCCGGCCGGCGTGACGCGCGCCAGCGAGCCACCGCCGGCGCCGATCGTCACCATGTCGACCATCGGCAGCGGCAAGGGCCAGTCGCCGACCTTGCCTTTCTGCGTCAACGAAATCTCGCCCGACTTCATCAGGCAGATATCGGCGCTGGTGCCGCCGATATCGACCGTGATGATGTCCGGGAAGCCCGCCGCCGCGGCGATGGCGCGGGCGCCGACGACACCCGCGGCAGGCCCCGACAACGCGGTGACGGCGGGGGCGCGGCGGATGGCGGCGGCACCGGCGACGCCGCCATTCGACTTCATCAGCAGCAGCGGTGCCGCGATCTTCTCCTCCGCCAGCCGCGCTTCCAGCCGGCCGACATAGGTGGAGACCGCGGGCATCACCTGCGCGTTCAGGATGGCAGCCAGGCTGCGCTCATATTCGCGCACCACCGGCAGCACCTCGGTCGAGGCGGTGACAGCGATGTCCGGCAGCGCGGCGCGCAGCGCGGCGGCGACGCGCTGCTCATGCGCCGGGTTGGTGAAGGCATGCAGCAGGCAGACGGCGACGGCCTGCACGCCGATGGCGCGGCAGGCGGCGATGGCGCGCTGCAGGCTGTCCTCGTCGAGCGCGACCAGCACGCTGCCATCGGCTGCGATGCGCTCGGCCACCTCGAAGACATGGGCCGGCGGCACCGGGCGCGCCGGCTTGATCCAGCTATAGAGATTGGCGCTGCGCGGAATGTCCTGGCGGCCGATCTCCAGCACATGGCGGAAGCCGGCGGTGGTGATCAGCGCGGTGGTCGCGCCCTTGCCTTCCAGGATCAGGTTGGTCGCGACCGTCGTGCCATGCAGCACGCGGCCGATGCCATCGGCGGCGCGGCCCGCGGTGTCCAGCACCAGCTTCACGCCGGTGAGGAAAGCCTGCGACGGATCGGCCGGCGTGCTCGGCGTCTTCGCGGTCCAGGCCTCGCCGGTCGCCGCATCCTGCAGGGTGATGTCGGTGAAGGTGCCGCCGATATCGACGGCGACCAGCAGGTCGCGCGGCAGCGTCTCAGTCGAGGACATTGGTGTAGCTCCCGCGATGGAAGGCGAGGGTTGCGGGACGATCGGCGCGCCGCGCCGCGGTGGCCTCGGCATCGACGGCATCGTCGCGCAGGACGACACCATAGTCGCGCGCGGCGGCCTCGGCGCCGACCATGCCGCCGAGCACATCCTGCAGCACCAGCGCGGCCGGACGGTCATAGGGATGGCCGCGACCGCCGCCGCCGCCGGTCTCGATGCGCAGCACATCGCCGCGCTTCAGCCGGTTGCCGTCGGACAGCGGGTTCAGCACCTGCTCGCGCGCCGTTCCGGGATTGACGGTGACGCGGCCGGGGCCGGCGGCCAGCCCGCCATCGGCGCCCCAGGGCGGGTTCTGCACACCGTCGATGCGCACGGCGAGCATGGCCTCGTCGGCCATCACCTCGTATTCGCGCACCACGCCGCAGCCGCCGCGGAAGCGCCCGGCGCCGCCGCTGTCGCGGTTCAGCGCGTAGTGGCGCAACCGCACGGGATATTCCAGCTCGAGGAATTCCACCGGGTAGTTTTCCTGCGCGACGAAATAGACCGCGTCGATGCCATCGGCATCGGGACGCGCGCCATAGCCGACGCCGATGCCGTCGCTCATCAGGAAATTCTTCCCGCCCGCCGAGCCGCGCAGCAGGATGATGACATAGGCGGAATGCGCGGCGGGCGCCTTGCCGCCGGCGACGGCGACCAGCCCGTTCAGCGCCGCCAGCAGCCGCATCATGGTCAGGCCGCGCATGCCCAGCGGCGCCGGGAAGCGTGGCTGCAGCAGCGATCCCTCGCGCAGCCGCACCTCGTCCAGCGCGCGGGAGCAGCCAGCATTGACCACCTGCGTCGGATCGCCGCCGAGGAAGGACAGGCCCAGCGCCATGCCGGGCACATCCGGGTTCATCAGGAAATTCACCGGGCCGGGCGACTGGTCGTCGGTCTCGGTGGCGTCGAGGATGAAGCGGTCATCCTCGGTGCGGGTCAGCGCCAGGCGGATGCGGAAGGGGCCATTGCCGTGGCCGTCGCTGTCGATGCGATCGGTGAAGCGATGCGTCCCCACCGCGAAGGTCTTCTTCAGGTGCTCGCGCACGGTGGCTTCAGTGCGGGCCAGCAGCTGCGACAGCGCATCGGACAGGACATCGGCGCCGAAGCGGGCGGCGATCTCGCCCAGCCGCGCCACGCCGAGCTCGACGCTGGCCATCAGCGCCCTGGTGTCGCCGCGCGACAGGCGCGGATAGCGCGAGTTGCGGTAGAATATCTCGAGCGCCGCGGTATTGACCTCGCCGGCGCGGATCAGCCGGGTCGGCGGGATGATGATGCCTTCCTGGAAGATGTCGGTGGTGTCGGGGCTGATCGAGCCCGGCCGCAGCCCGCCAATATCGGCGAAATGCGCCCAGCCCATGACGAAGCCGACGCGACGGCCCTCGAGGAAGACCGGCGCCAGGAAGACCTGGTCGTTGGAATGGCTGACGGCGCCACGGCTTTCGTAGCAGTCGCTGTACCAGTAGAGGTCGCCCGGCCCCATCTCAGCCGCAGGGAAATGCTTGAAGACGGGGCCAGCGATGTCGCCGAAGACCGGCACGTTGGAGCCCACCGCCATCACGCCATCGGCGTCGAAGACGGCCGTGTAGAAGTCCTTCTTCTCGCGGATGAAGGCGGACATGGCGGTGCGCTCGATCAGCGCCTCCATCTCCGCCTGGGCGGCGCGGATGGCGCCGCGCAAAATTTCCAGCGTCACGGCGTCGCAGCGGCGCGGGGCCAGGCTGTCCATCGGCTTTCCTCCGGTCTTGGTCTTGCTGGCCGTCACGCGACGGGGGCCAGTTGTGTCGCCAGTTCCTGCCAGCGCCAGCAGGCGGTGGCATGCGTGCCCTGCTGCGTCAGCGGCGGATCCTGCGTCTTGCAGGCGGCCACGGCATGGGCGCAGCGCGGCGAGAAGGCGCAGCCGGGCGGCAGGCGCGCCGCGCTCGGCGGCTCGCCCTGCGGCACGGCGGCGGGCGGTCGGTTCTCCGGCTCCAGGCTCGGCGAGGCCGCCAGCAGCGCGCGGGTATAGGGGTGGCGCGGGTTGGAGAAAATCTCGGCGGCGGGGGCCTGCTCGACGACGCGGCCGAGATACATGATGGCGACGTTGTGACAGAAGCGCCGCACCACCGAGAGGTCGTGCGAGATGAAGATGTAGCTCAGCCCATAGCGCCGCTGCAGGTCACGCAGCAGGGTCAGCACCATGGCCTGCACCGACATGTCGAGGCCCGAGGTCGGCTCGTCCAGCACGACGATGCGCGGCCGCAGCGCCAGGATTCGCGCCAGAGTCACGCGGCGCAGCTGGCCGCCAGAGAATTCATGCGGGTAGCGCGGCCGCGCCGTCGCGTCGAGGCCAACCGCGGCCAGCACCTCGTCGATGCGGGCGCGGCGCTCCTCGGCGCTGGCGACACCCTGGATGACCAGGGCTTCTTCCAGCGTGCGGCCGATATTCCACCAGGGGTCGAGCGCGGCGCCGGCATCCTGGTGCACGTAATGGATGGCGCCCCGCGCGGCGCGCGCCGCCCGTGGGTCCAACCCGCTGACCGTCGCGCCATCCAGAAGAATCTCGCCGCCGCTTTCGCGCTGCAGGCCGAGGATGGTGCGGCCCAGCGTCGTCTTGCCGCAGCCGGATTCACCGACGACGCCCAGGATCTCGCCGGGCGCGAGCGTCAGGGAGACGCCGCGCACGGCGCGCACCGGCGGAATATCGGCGCGCAGCCAGCGCTTGCGGCCGCCGAGCGAGACGGACAGGTCGCGCAGTTGCAGCATCGTGGTCATCGCCCGCCATCCTGCGCGTCATAGAGGATGCAGTCCACCGCATGGCCGGGCGCGGCGTTCCGCAGCGCCGGGTCGCGCAGGGTGCAGGCCGGCTGCGCCTGGGCGCAGCGCGGCGCGAAGCGGCAGCCGGGCGGCGCGCGCAGCGGCGACGGCACGCTGCCGGGGATGCCGACGAAATCGTCGCTGCGATCCGGGTGGCAGGCCAGCAGCGCCGCCGTGTAGGGGTGCATCGGCGCGCGCAGAAGGTGGCGCGCCGGGCCATTCTCCACCGATTGCCCGGCATAGATGACGCCGACACGGTCGCAGAGCTCGGCGACGACGCCGAGGTCATGCGTGACGAACAGCATCGACAGGCCCATATCGTCGACCAGCTCACGCAACAGGACAAGGATCTGCTGCTGGGTGGTGACGTCGAGGGCGGTGGTCGGCTCGTCGGCGATGACCAGCTTCGGCCGGCAGGCGAGCGCCGCCGCGATCAGCAGGCGCTGGCGCTGGCCGCCGGAGAACTGGTGCGGGTAGCGGTCCAGCGCCAGCTCGGCATCCGGCAGCTGCACGCGCCGCAGGATTTTTGTCAGCTGCTCGCGATGCTCGCGCGGGGTGCCAGGGAGATGGCGGCGCATGCTTTCCAGCAGCTGCGCGCCCACGGTGAAAAGCGGGTTCAGCGCCAGATAGGGATCCTGCGGGATGAAGCTGATGCGGCTGCCGCGCACCGTGCGGTCGAGCTCGGCCTCGCTGAAGGCCAGGAGATTTTCGCCTTCGAAGCGGATCTCGCCGGCGCCGATGCGGGCGCCGCGCGGCAGGATGCCGAGGATGGCGCGGATCAGCGTCGACTTGCCGCAGCCGGATTCGCCGACGATGCCGAGGATTTCTCCCTGCGCCACACTGAAGGAAACATGGTCCAGGATGCGGGCCTCGCCCTCATCCCCGCGGATGGCGAGGCGCAGCCCCTCCACCGCCAGCACCGGCACAGCCATCAGCGCGACCTTCTCAGGCGGGGATCGACCAGGTCGCGCAAGCCGTCGCCCAGCAAATTGAAGCCGAGCACGGCGAGCAGGATGGCAAGGCCGGGGAAGGTCGCGAACCACCAGGCGTTGGGCAGGTAGGTGCGGCTCTGCGCCACGGCCAGGCCCCAATCGGGATCGGGCGGCGTCGCGCCCATGCCGAGGAAGCCGAGCACGGCGGCGACCAGGATGGTGAAGCCCAGCCCGATGGTGGCGCGGACGATGATCGGCGACAGCGCGTTGGGCAGGATGTGGAGGAACAGGATGCGCGGGGTGCCGGCGCCGATGCCCTGCAGCGCGTCGACGAACAGCGCGTTGCGCAGCCGCGCCGTCTCGGCATGGACGATGCGGGTGAAGAAGGGCCAGTAGGTCAGCGACAGCGCCAGCATGGCGCTTTCCACCGAGGGTCCCATCAGCTGGGCCAGCGCCAAGGCCAGGATCAGCTGCGGCAGCGCCAGGAAGACATCGGTGACGCGCATGATGGCCTCGGAGAGCCAGCCGCGGTTGTAGCCGGCGATCAGCCCCAGCGGCACGCCGATGGCCATGGCCAGCCCCACCACCACCAGCGACACCTTCAGCGCGCCGCGCGCGCCGAGGATCACGCGGGAGAAGATGTCGCGGCCGAGATTGTCGGTGCCGAAAGGAAAGTCGAGGCTCGGCGGGCGCAGCCGGCGCAACAGATGCGAGGCCGAGGCGTCCTGCGGATAGGGCGCGATCCAGGGCCCGAAGATCGCCAGGAAGACGACGAGAAGGACGATCGCCGCGCCGATCACCGCCGGGATATCCCGGAGAAATTTTCGGAAGACAAGCATCAACGGCTCTCCCGCAGGCGCGGGTCGATCAGCGCATGCACCACGTCGGTCAGGATATTCACCGCGGCATAGATCAGGCCGATCAGCAGGGTGACGGCCAGCATCACCTTGGAATCCGCGGTCAGGATGGCCTGCACCGTGTAGCTGCCGATGCCGGGCCAGTCGTAGATGGATTCGACCACCACCGCGCCGGCCATCAGCCCGCCGAAGAGCAGGCCGATCTGCGTCACCGTCGCGACGACGGAATTGCGCAGCACATAGACCCAGATCAGCCGGCCGCGCGGGAAGCCCACCGCGCGCTCGTAAGTCACAAAATCCTTCTGCAGCGTGTCGAGCACGCCGGCGCGGGTGAAGCGGGTGATGGTGGCGAGCCCGCCCAGCGACAGCGTCACCGCCGGCAGCACCAGGTGCCGCGCCGCATCGAGGAACAGGTCGAAACGCCCGGCCAGCAGGCAATCCGTCAGCAGGAAGCCGGTGGGGCCGGCCGGCGGTGTCAGCCCGGCGCTGAGCTGCCCGCGCAGGGGCAGCCAGCCCAGCTTCATGGCAAACAGCATCTGCAGCATGATCGCCAGCCAGAAGGCGGCGACGGCGATCCCCGCCACCGAGCCGATGCGCAGCAGAAAATCCGGCCAGCGATTGTGGTGCATCGCCGCCACCACGCCGAGCGGAATGCCCAAGCCTATGGCGATGACAAGTGCGGCGAAGGTCAGCTCCAGCGTCGCCGGCAGGCGCTGCGCGATGTCCAGCGCGACGGGGCGGCCGGAATATTGGCTCTCGCCAAAATCCAGCCGCGCCACGCCGCGCAGGTAGCGCAGGAACTGCACCGGCAGCGGCTGGTCCAGCCCGTAGCTTTCGCGGATGGCGGCGATCTGTGCCGGCGTCGCATTGTCGCCGGCCAGCGCCACCGCCGGATCGGCCGGGATGGTGCGGATCAGCAGGAAGGTCACCACCAGCAGCCCGAAGAGCGAGGGCAGCACCAGCAGCATGCGGCGCAGGACGAAGCCCGCCATGGTGGCGTCCTCAGCCCTTCAGCTGCAGCCAGCGCAGCTCGGCGCCGCCGCCGGCCGGGCAGAAGCGGTAGTTGGACAGGCGGTTGGAGACGCCGCGCAGCTCGACCGTGTTGTAGACCCAGATATCGGCGCAATCTTCCATGATCTTGCGCGTCGCCTGCTCGTAGAGCGGGGCGCGCTCCTCCTGGCGGACCAGGTCGCGGGCGCGGCCGAGCAGCGCGTCGACCTCGGGGTTCTTGTAGAAGGAGGACGCCTTCCAGGTGCCGTGGAAGCGGCTGTCATACATCTGGCCGACCCAGTTCTCCGGGTCGACGAAATAGGTGCTGACCCAGTGGATCCACATGTCCGGCGAGGTCTCGGGCTTGGCCGTCGCGGTGACGATGTTCGCCCAGGTGTCGGCGACGATGCGCAGGTTGATGCCGATCGACTGCAGGTCGGACTGGAACAGCTGCGCCGCCTGGTTGGTCTGCTCCAGCTGCGACTGGATATGGATGCGGATCGGCTGGCGGGTGTTCACCCCCTCGGCCTGGGCCGCCTTGACGAAGGCGCGCGCCTTGTCGAGGTCGTAGCTGTAGCCGGCCGCATCTTTCGGCGCGCCCCAGAGCGGGTTGGGCATCGGGCCGGTGTTGCGGTCGGCATAGCCCTTCAGGATCTCGGTGATGAAGCCGTCATAGTTGAAGGCATGCGCCATCGCTCTGCGATAGTTGGCATTGTTGAAAGGTGCCCGCGCATTGTTCATACGGATAATAAATGTGCGAAGCGAGCTGTGCTTCTCCACCCGGGCGGCGCGGCTGGACTGGATCTGCTCGACCTGGTCGGTGGGCAGGTAGCTGTCGGTCCAGTCGATCGAGCCGTTCATCAGCCCGAGCACGCCGGTCGAGGTCTCGCGCGCAGTGCGCATCGCCACCCGCTCGACGGGGGACGGGTTGTCGGCCCAGCCCATGAAATGGCCGGCGAAGCGCTGCAGGTCGAGCCGCTCGGCCGGGGTCAGGCTGCCGGCGACGAAGGCATAGGCGCCCGAGCCCGCCTCGTTCGAGGACAGCCAGGCGGCGCCGTGGTCGCCATCCTTCACATTGGCCTGGACCAGCTTGGCATTGACGATGGCGACGATCGGGATGGCCGCCAGGAAGGGGCCATAGGCGCGCTCCAGCTTGAAGCGCACGGTCTGCGCATCGGGCGCGGTGATGCTGTCGGGCTTCAGGATCGGCAGGAAGGCGCTGGCCGGCGCCTTGCCGAGGGCGAGGACGCGGCGGAAGCTGTAGACCACGTCATCGGCGGTCAGCGCCGTGCCGTCATGGAACTTGACGCCGGCGCGCAGCTTGAATTCCCAGTCGAGGCCATCGGCCGAGGCGGTGTGGCTCTCGGCCAGCCAGGGCCGCAGCACCGCCGGATTGTCCTGGTAGCGGTAGAGCCCGTCATAGGCGTTCAGCGAATAGCCCATCATCGGCACGTCGAAGACCTGGTGCGGGTCCAGGCTCTGCGGCTGGCCGTCGGAGCGGACCATCAGCCCGGGGGTGGCGGCATGGCCCCGCATGGGGCCGGCCATCAGCGCGGCGAAAGCCAGCGCCGCAGTGTCACGACGGGTAATGCGCATCGACCGCTCCTGCACCAATTGCGTGTCACGCCAGCGCAACGGCCGGCCTTCGCCGATCTCTCCAGCAAATGGCGGGCCAGTTTTCTTCCGCTTGCGAATTTTCCAGTGGCTGGAAGGGATCCGACTTGGCACGGCGTTCGCAGGCAGAGGCGGCGACACAGGGGAGGAGCGACGCATGGCGTCCCGGCAGATGCATCTTGGCGTGTTCGTCCTCGGCACCGGCAACCACATCGCCGGCTGGCGCTATCCGGGGGCGGCGGACAGCTTCCAGGACCTCGGCGTCATCCAGCAGATCGCCCGCACGGCGGAGCGCGGCCGCTTCGACCTGATCTTCCTGGGCGATGGGCTGAGCGCCGGGCCGGACGACCACCCTTCCTTCACCGCGCGCTTCGAGCCGATCACCATGCTGGCGGCGCTGGCCGCGACGACCACGCATATCGGCCTGGGCGCGACGGCCTCGACCACCTATGGCGAGCCCTTCAGCGTGGCGCGCGCCTTCGCCTCGCTCGATCATCTTTCCTCGGGGCGGGCGGCCTGGAACGCGGTGACCAGTTCCAACGGCCGGGCCGGGGCCAATTTCGGCCGCGCCCATCCGCCGCATGCCGAGCGCTATGCCGTGGCGGAAGAATTCGTCGACGTGGTGCGCGGCCTCTGGGATTGCTGGGAGGATGGGGCGATCCTCGCCGACCGCACGACCGGCCGCTACATCGATGCCGGCAAAGTCCACAAGCTGCGCCACAAGGGCCGCTATTTCGAGGTCGAGGGGCCGCTGAACATCGGCCGCTGCCCGCAGGGCCAGCCGGTGGTGCTGCAGGCCGGCGCCTCGGCCCCCGGCCAGGCGCTCGCCGCCCGCACCGCCGACGTCGTCTTCGCCGTCGTCCAGGATCTGGAAGAGGCCCGCGCCAGCTATGCCGGGTTCAAGGCGCTGCTGCCGCGCTACGGCCGCGCGGCGGAAGACGTCGCCATCCTGCCCGGCGTCATGCCGGTGCTCGGCGCGACCCAGGAGGAGGCGCTGCAGAAGCTCGCCGTGCTGCAGAGCTTCGTCGACGAGAGCAATGCGCTGTCGATGCTGTCAGGCCGGCTCGGCACCGACATGTCGGCCTATCCGCTGGACGGGCCGGTGCCCGACCTGCCTTTGCCCGACAGCAGCCATGGCTTCGCCCGCACCATGCTGGCCAAGGCCCGGCGCGACGGCATGAAGCTGCGCGACCTCTACAACCTGACCGCGGCGGCGCGCGGCCATTGGGTGCTCTGCGGCACGCCGGAGACGGTCGCCGACACGCTGGAAGAATGGTTCGCCACCGGCGCGGCGGATGGCTTCAACATCCTGCCGCCCTACTTCCCCGGCGGCTTCGACGATTTCGTCGACCAGGTGGTGCCGCTGCTGCAGGCGCGCGGGCTGTTCCGCCACGACTATGCCGGGCGGACCCTGCGCCAGCATCTCGGCCTGGCCCGCCCCGCCTGCCGGCCGCCGGTCCTCGCCGACTAGCTGTCGCCGGCCGCCCAGCTGGCGAGCGCGTCATGCGGGCGCTCGCCGGCGATGGTGGCGGCGACGCCATCGCCGATCAGCGCCCCCAGCTTGAAGCCATGGCCCGAGCAGGCGCTGACCGCCCAGCCCGCCTTGCCCAGCGGGCGCAGCAGGAAGCGCTCATCCTCCGTCACCGTGTAGTAGCAGGCCTTCTTCTCGAGCACCGCGTAGCGGTCCGCATCGCGGAAGGTCTTCTTCAGCTCGGGCCAGAGGCGCTCGAGATCCTGCTCGGTGGCCATGCGGTCGGCATCGGCGTCGCCGCGGCGGGAGAAATGATGGTCGCCGATCTTCAGCCGGGTGCCCCAGCGCGGCGGCAGGATATAGAGCCCGCCCTCGGCGCTGCGGTCGAGCAGCACGGGGGCGCGCGACCAGGCCTCGGCCAGCTCGGCCGGCGGCGCCAGGTAGAGCACCGCCTGGCGCGAGGGCACGGCGACGCCCTTCAGCCCCGGCACCAGCCGGTCGGCCCAGGCGCCGGCGGCGACCACCACGGCGTCGCCGGCATACCGCTTGCCGTCGGCGACCAGCCAGCCGCCCTCGGGATCGACCTCGGAGACCTGGGAATAAGCGCGCATCGCGACGCCGCGGCGCGCCAGCATGGCGACCATCGCGGTCAGGATGCGCACCGGGAACAGCATGCCGGCGCCGTCGGTCTCGACCAGCCGCTGGATGCCCTGCGGCGCCAGGTAGGGGAAGCGCGTCGCCAGCTGGTCGAGCGGCAGGTCGCGGAAGCCGATGCCGAGCTCGCCCAGGCTCTGCGCGGTGGCATCGTGCCAGCCATCGTCGTGGCGCAGCACATAGGTGGCGCCGGTGGCCAGGTAATGCGTCTCGCCCAGATCGGCCCAGAGCCGGTCCCAGGCGGCGAAGGCCTGCGGCATCAGCCGGGCATAGCCGGTCATGCGGCCATAGGCGTGGCGGGTGATGCGGTGCTCGTCATGCGAGGAGGCGCGCGGATTGGGCAGCGCGCCCTGCTCGAACAGCGTCACCTGCCAGCCGCGGCGCCGCAGCCCCCAGGCGGCCGAAAGCCCGGCGATGCCGCCGCCCACCACCAATGCATGCCCCGCCATCCGCTCGGCCATCCGCCCCGCCCTCCGCGCTGTCGCGGCGGCAGCGCAGCATGGAAATCCCGGCGCGGCAAGGTCAGCGGCGGCGCTTCGCCTCCTCCGCCTCCATCGCCAGCAGGTCGAGCGACCAGAGCTGCTTCATGGTCAGCGCGGTGACGGCGACGATGCCCAGCGTGACGACGCCGCCCGACCAGATGGCGGCGGTGACACCCAGCAGCGAGGCGGCGATGCCGCTTTCCAGCGCGCCGAGCTCGTTGGACGAGCCGATGAAGACCGAGCGCACCGCGGCGATGCGGCCGCGCATCGCCTCGGGTGCGGCGAGCCGCATGATGGCGCGGCGGATCACCACGCTCATGCCGTCGCAGAGGCCGGCGACGAAGAAGGCCGCCAGCGACAGCCAGAGCGAGGTCGACAGGCCGAAGATGATGATGGAGACGCCGAAGCCGGCGATCACCCCGTGCAGCACCTGCCCCGCCCGGTGCATCGGCAGGAAGCGGGCGCCGAAGAGGGCCGCCAGCAGGGCGCCGGCGCTCATCGAGGCGCGCAGGAAGCCCAGGCCCACGGCGCCCACCCCCAGCACGTCGGTGGCGATGGCCGGCAGCAGCGCCACCGCCCCGCCGAAGAACACCGCGAAAAGGTCGAGCGCCATCGAGCCGACCAGCAGCTGGTTGCGGAAGACGAAGGTGACGCCTTCGCCGATGCGGCGCAGCACGCTCTCGCCGGCGGCGATGGCATGGCGCGGCGGATGCTCGGCGACGCCCAGCGCCAGCAGCGCGAAGGAGGCGGCGAAGACCAGGGTCAGCCCGGCATAGGTGACGCCCGGCCCGAAGGCGGCCCAGGCGAAGCCGGCGATGACCGGGCCCAGGATATCGGCGCAGCGGCCGGTGGTGGCCAGCAGCGAGACGCCGCGCAGGATCTGGTTGGGCGGCACCACCTGCGCCTCCAGCCCCGAGGCGGCCGGCACCTGGAAGGCCTTGGCGATGCCGTAGAGCAGGGCGATGCCATAGAGCAGCGGCAGCGAGGCATGGTCCGAGGACAGCAGCGACAGGCTGGTGGTCAGCAGCCCGAGCGCGGCGGCGGTGCCCAGCATGATGCGCCGGCGGCTGCGCAGATCGGCGATATGCCCGCCATAGAGCACCAGGGTGACGCCGGGGATGGCCTCGATCAGCCCGAGCAGGCCGAGATCCAGTGGATTGCCGCGCACCTCATAGACCTGCAGCCCCAGCAGCACGGCGATGGCCGAGGCCGCGAAGCGCTCCAGGTTGCTGGACAGCATGAAGGACAGGAATTCGCGGTTGCGCAGCAGGGAGGAGGTGGTCATGGCGTCCTGGAATCGGGGGCGGGCTCCGTCCCCTCCAGGATAGGCCAGGGCCCGCGGCGCCACACCCCGCGCCGGGGGCGGAGCTGGGGCGCGGCCGGCGCCTTGGCGGGCGGTCAGGTGCGGCGCTGTGGCCGGCCGCTGCCGCCATTCGGGCCGCTGGGGCCGGGGGTGGCGTCATCCACCCGGTCCTCCAGCGCGCCGGTCTTGCCGGAGGGGGCGCCCGCCGAGGGGCCGCCCGGGGGCGGGCTGGTATCGCGGCGCGACGGGCCGTCATAGGACGGGCCGCCGCCGCCCTTGCCGGCGCTGCCGGTGTTGTTGTCGGGGCCACCGCCGCCGCCGCCACCGCCACCGAAGGGCTGCGTCGGCGGCCCGGGCGGCGCCGGCTGGCCGGGGCGGCCGTCGCGCGGGGTGGCCATGGCCTCGCGGCCGGAGAAATTGGCCATGCAGCTGACCAGGTGGGTGCTGATCTCGCTGGAGCCGGCCAGCGCCGTGGTCCAGGCACCCTCGTTGCCCTGCAGGAACTGCACCTGCATCCGCGCGCCATTGCGGAAGATGTTGAGGAATTCCTTCACATCGGCCAGCTCGGCATCGCTGTCATTGCCGATGCTGATGCTGATCAGGCTGTCATCGATGGCGCGGGCATTGGCGCGCCAGGGATTGGCGCGGTCGATGCTCAGCCGCACCGGCACCGGCGTGCCGCGCGGAATGGTCCAGCCGACCTTGCCCAGATGCAGGGTCAGGTGCCGGGTGCCGGCGAAATGCTTGATGGCGAAGTAGCGCCCGCCGCCGCGGATGCTGACGCCGCAGACGCGGATGCCGTCATTGGCGACGCCGCGAAAGGCGGTCCAGCCGTTGGACCGGGCATATTCCTGCACCTCGGCCCGCGCCGGGGCGGCGGCCAGCAGCCCCGCCAGCAGCAGGCCTGCGCCGAGCACGGCCTGGCGCGTCATCGATCCCTGTCCCGGCACTCCGCGCATCCCTTCAGCTCCGCAGCATGACCGTCACGGTAACCCGGCGGCCTGCAGCGTCAACGCCCTTGCCCCGGTGGAAGCCGGCTGGCACAGGCTGCTCACGATGATTTTCGCCCCGGAGGGCGCAGGAGAAGACCGGTTGACCGATCTGTTCGAGCTGCCGCTGGTGCTGGGCGATGGCACCACGACGACGCTGCAGCCCTGGCGCGGCCAGGTGCTGCTGGTCGTGAACACCGCCAGCCGCTGCGGCTTCACCCCGCAATATGAGGGGCTGCAGGCGCTGCAGCAGGCGCTCGGGCCGCGCGGCTTCAGCGTGCTGGCCTTCCCCTGCAACCAGTTCCGCGGCCAGGAGCCGGGGACGGATGCCGAGATCGGCGCCTTCTGCGCCAGCCGTTTCTCCGTGAGCTTCCCGGTCTTCGCCAAGGTCGCGGTGAACGGCGCGGCGGCGCATCCGCTGTTCGCGGCGCTGAAGGCGGCGCAGCCCGGGCTTCTCGGAACCCGGTCCATCAAGTGGAACTTTTCCAAGTTCCTGATCGACCGGGAGGGCCGCGCCGTGGCGCGGTTCGCGCCGACGACCCGGCCGGCGGCGCTGCGGGGCGCGATCGAGCAACGGCTCTAGCACCCCGCCCGTCGCCGCCCACCGGGCGGCGACCGCCGAAAAAATCAGCCGTCGGCGCGGATATTGGCGGCGCGGGCGACGTCGCCCCAGCGGGCGTGGTCGCGGCGGACGCGCTCGTCGAACTCGGCCGCGGTGCCGCCGCCCGGCTCGTCGCCCTGGCCGGTGATGCGGTCGCGCACGGTGGCATCGGCCAGCGCCGTGTTCAGCGCGGCATTGATGCGCTGGACCAGCTCGGCCGGCGTGCCGCGCGGGGCGGACAGGCCGATCCAGCTGGTGATCGAAAAATCCTTCACGCCCTGCTCGAGGGCGGTGGGGATGTCGGGGAAGGCGGGCGCGCGCTTGTCGCCGGTGACCAGCAGGCCCTTGATCTGTCCGGCCTTCAGGAAGGGCGCCACCACCGAGGCCGCGTCGAACAGCATCGGGAAGCGGCCGGCGATGAAGTCCTGCATGGCCGGGCCGCTGCCACGATAGGGCACGCTTTCCATCTGCGGATTGCCGATGCGACTGCGGAACAGCTCCATCGCGCAATGCGACATGCTGCCGGCCGCCGCGGTGCCGTAGTCGACGCCCTTGGGCTGGCTGCGGATCCAGGAGGCGAGCTCGTCGACATTCTTCGCCGGCACGGAAGGATGCAGGCAGAGGATCAGCGAGCTCTGCAGGGCGAGCCCCACCGAGACCAGCTCCAGCGGGTTGATGGTCATGCCCGGGAAGGTGTGCGGGTTGATGGCCATGGAGCTCGAATTGGCGGCGAGCAGGGTGTAGCCGTCGGGGCGGGCGCGCAGCACGGCCTCGGTGCCGAGGTTGCCGCCGGCGCCGCCGCGATTCTCGATGACCACGGTCTGGCCGAGGGCGGTGGACATGCCCTGCTGGATGACGCGGGCGGCGAAATCGGTCTGCCCGCCGGGCGGGAAGCCGACCACCAGGGTGATCGGGCGGGCCGGCCAGGCGGCCTGGGCGGAAGCGATGCGGGGGGCGGCCAGCGGGCCCACCAGGGCGCCGGCACCCAGCGCCAGGCCACCGGTCAGCAGCGCGCGGCGGGACGCGGCGGGAATGCGGGTCTTGGTCATTTTTCCTCGGTCTTTCTTGGGCAGGTTTCTTGGCAGGCCGACGTGACCGCGCCGGGGACCATGCACTGGGCGCGCGCGGTCCGGCCGGGGTGGAGGGGCACCCTCGGCAGACGTCGTCATCCCGGCATGGCGGTCCCTGGCAGCGGGCCGTCTGGTTAACGGAATGGTTAGAGGTGCCGCGCCATGACCGTCCAGCGCATTCTTCCGCGCCCGGCATGACGAATCTGGTATGGTAACGCCATGCCCAAGCCTGCCACCCTGCTCCGCCCCCTGACCCCCGACTGGTTCGCCCGCGCCCGGCTGAAGCTGCGGCACCTGCAGCTGCTGGTGGCCCTCGACGAGCTGCGCAACCTGAACCGGGCGGCGCAGAGCCTCGGCCTGACCCAGCCCGCCGCCTCCCGCCTGCTGGCCGAGGTGGAGCAGATGGTGGGTGGCCCGGTCTTCGAGCGCCGTCCGCGCGGGGTCGAGCCGAACGGCCTGGGCGAAGTGCTGCTGCGCCGGGCGCGGATCGTGCTGGTCGAGCTGCAGCAGGCGGCGACCGAGCTGAACGGGCTGCGCTCCGGCAGCGGCGGCGCGGTGGCCATCGGCGCGGTGACGGCGCCAGCGGTCGATTGCGTGATGCAGGCGGTGGAGGCGATGCAGCGCGACACCCCCGGCCTGCAGGTGACGGTGGAGGTGGAGCCCAGCGCCCGGCTGATCGAGGGGCTGCGGCGCGGGCGCCTCGACCTGGCCCTGGCCCGCATCCCGGCCGGCGTCCAGGCGGGCGAGCTCGACTACCGCGAGGTCGGCGAGGAGGAGCTGTGCTTCCTGGTGCGGGAGGCGCATCCGCTGCTGGGCCGCGACAGCATCGCCCTGAAAGAGCTGCTGCCCTTCACCTGGCTGCTGGAGCCGGCGGGCAGCCTGCTGCGCCAGGCGGTGGAGATGCTGTTCGCCCGGCACGGGCTGCCAATGCCGGGGCGGGTGATCAACACCGCCTCGATCCTGCTGAACCTGGCGGCGCTGGGCCAGGGCGACGCGGTCTCCGTGGTCAGCGCGCCGGTCGCCGCCATGCTCGGCGCCCAGGGGCGGTTCCGCCGGCTGCCGCCGCTGCAGGAGGCGGAGCGCTTCGCGGTGTCGCCCTATGGGCTGATCCGGCTGCGCGACCGGCCGCTGTCACCGGCGGCGGCGCGGCTGCAGGCGGTGCTGGAGCCGATGCTGTTTCCGGCATGACATACCAGGAACGTCATGTCGTCCGGATAATCTATGATTGGATCGATATGCCACACCGTGCCTAGCTTGCGGCCCCGCGCTGCTCCCCTGCCGCGCGGGGTGTCGATCCAGCGGGATGGGAAACGTCAATGGCCGAAGAACAGGCGAAAAAAAAGCTGCGCAGCCAGGAGTGGTTCGGGCGGCAGGACAAGATGGGCTTCTACTACCGCTCCTTCCTGAAGAATCGCGGCTTTCCGCAGGACCAGTTCGACGGCCGGCCGGTGATCGGCATCTGCAACACCTGGTCCGAGCTGAACCCCTGCAACAGCCACTTCCGCACCATCGCCGAGCATGTCCGCTACGGCGTGCTGGAGGCGGGCGGGTTTCCGCTGGAATTCCCGGTCTCGTCGCTCGGCGAGGTGACGATGCGGCCGACCGCCATGCTGTACCGCAACCTGGCGGCGATGGATGTCGAGGAAGGCATCCGGGCGCATCCGCTGGACGGCGTGGTGCTGCTGATGGGCTGCGACAAGACCACGCCCGCCTTGCTGATGGGGGCGGCCAGCGCCGACCTGCCGGCGATCGGCGTCTCCGGCGGGCCGCAGCTGCGCGGCGTTTATCGGGGGCAGATCATCGGCTCGGGGACCAACATCATCTCGATGAGCGAGCAGCTGCGCGCCGGCGAGATCACGCTGAAGGAGTTCCATGAGGCGGAAGCGGGGATGAACCGCAGCCATGGCTCCTGCATGACCATGGGCACGGCGTCGTCGATGGCGTCCATGGTCGAGGCGCTGGGCATCGGCCTGCCGACCAACGCCGCCATCCCCGCGGTGGATGCGCGCCGCAACGAGCTGGCCCGGCTGTCCGGCCGCCGCATCGTGCAGATGGTGCATGAGGACCTGACGCCCACGAAGATCCTGACGCGCGAGGCTTTCGAGAACGCCATCCGCACGCTGGCGGCGATCGGCGGCTCGACCAATGCCGTGGTGCATCTGATCGCCATCGCGCGGCGGATCGGCATCGACCTGACGCTCGAGGATTTCGACCGGCTGGGGCGCGGGGTGCATTGCCAGGTGAACCTGATGCCCTCCGGCCAGTATCTGATGGAAGACTTCTACTATGCCGGCGGGCTGCCGGTGGTGCTGCGCGACCTGGCCGAGGCCGGGCTGCTGCACAAGGAGGCGCTGACGGTCAATGGCCGGACGATGTGGGAGAATGTGCGCGAGGCGGAATGCTGGAACCGCGAGGTGATCACCAGCATCGCCGAGCCGTTCAAGCCGGATGCCGGCATCGCCATCCTGCGCGGCAACCTGGCGCCCAAGGGCGCGGTGATCAAGCCGTCGGCGGCATCCCCTCACCTGCTGAAGCACACCGGGCGCGCGGTGGTCTTCGAGAATATCGAGGACCTGCATCACCGCAAGGACGACCCCGATCTCGACATCGATGCCGACTGCATCATGGTGCTGCAGAATTGCGGCCCGCGCGGCTATCCCGGGATGGCCGAGGTCGGCAACATGCCGCTGCCGCAGAAGCTGCTGAAGGAGGGCGTGCGCGACATGGTCCGCATTTCCGACGCGCGGATGTCGGGGACGGCCTATGGCACGGTGGTGCTGCATGTGGCGCCGGAGGCCGCGGCTGGCGGCCCCCTGGCGCTGGTCCGCAGCGGCGACCTGATCACGCTGGACGTCAAGGCTGGCTCGCTGCATCTGCATGTCGACGATGCCGAGCTGGCGATCCGCCGCGCCGCCTGGGTGGCGCCCGAGCCGCCGATGGATCGCGGCTACACGCGCATGTATGTCGAGCATGTGCTGCAGGCCGACGAAGGTGCCGACTTCGACTTCCTGGTCGGCAAGAGCGGCTCGCCTGTCCCTCGCGACAATCACTAATCTGACAGAAAAAAGATGGGGGTCTGGGGGAATTCATTCCCCCAGCCTTCCTTCCTATTGGGGAGGTTTTTTTCATGCCCTATCGCGGCATTTTCCCGGTGGTCCCGACGATCTTCGACGAGCGCGGCGCCCTCGACCTTGAGGGCCAGAAGCGCTGCATCGACTTCATGATCGATGCCGGTTCCGACGGGCTTTGCATCCTGGCGAATTTCTCCGAGCAGTTCGTGCTGTCGGATGATGAGCGGGCGTTGCTGACGCGGGAGATCCTGGCGCATGTGAAGGGCCGGGTGCCGGTGATCGTCACCACGACGCATTTCAGCACCCGCATCTGCGCCGAGCGCAGCCGCGAGGCGGAGGCGCTGGGCGCCTCGATGGTGATGGTGATGCCGCCCTATCACGGCGCCACCTTCCGCGTGCCGGAGGGGGCGATCTTCGATTTCTTCCAGGGCGTGTCGGATGCGATCGGCATTCCGATCATGATCCAGGACGCGCCGGTGGCGGGGACGCCGCTGTCGGCGGCCTTCCTGGCGCGGATGGCCCGCGAGATCGCGCAGGTCCGCTACTTCAAGATCGAGACGGCGGGGGCGGCCAGCAAGCTGCGCGCGCTGATCGCGCTGGGCGGCGATGCGGTCGAGGGGCCGTGGGATGGCGAGGAGGCGATCACCCTGCTGGCCGATCTCGATGCCGGGGCCACGGGCAGCATGACCGGCGGCGCCTTCATGGACGGCATCCGGCCGATCATCATGGATCACCTGGCCGGGCGTCGCGAGGAAGCCGTCGCCGGCTATGCGCGCTGGCTGCCGCTGATCAACTACGAGAATCGGCAATGCGGGCTGCTGGCGGCCAAGGCGCTGATGCTGGCCGGCGGCGTGATCCGTTGCGACGCGCCGCGGGCGCCGCTGGCGCCGATGCACCCCGCCGTGCGCGAGGGGCTGCTGGATGCGGCGCGCCGGCTGGATCCGCTGGTGCTGCGCTGGGGCCAATGAGCGAAACCCCGGGGGCATCGCCCCCGGGACGGGACGTTACGCGGGTTCCTTGGCGCGATCGGCCGCCATCCGCTGATGCGCCGGACGCGCCTGGGCGGTGGCCAGCCAGGACGAAATCGCCGGGAATTCGGCGAAGAGCGCCTTGCTGGCCGCGGCGTAGCGGACGATCTCGGCGACCATGATGTCGGCGACGGTGAAGCGGCCGCCGAGGACGAAGCCGCCACCGGATTTCAGCTGCTGCTCCAGCACGGCGAAGGGGCGGCGCAGGCCAGCGCTGCTGGCCTCGACCTCGACGCCGCGCAGGATGGACAGGCTCTTCGGCTCGACCTCGGTGGCGGCCCAGAGCGCCCATTGCGTCATCAGCGCCTCCTCCTGGCTGTCGCGCGGGGCGAGCTCGCCGCCGGCCTTGCGCGCCAGGTAGAGGCAGATGGCCAGCGACTCGTGCAGGACGAAGTCGCCATCCTTCAGGCTGGGCACCAGCCCGTTCGGATTGACCGCCAGGAAGTCGGGCGAGGCGGTGTTGAGCGGCGCGCCCGGCGCCGCGGCATCGGCCAGTCGGTAGGACTGGATCACCGGCACGTGCTGGAAATCGAGGCCGAGCTCATGGGCGAGCCAGATCGGCCGCGAGGCGCGCGAGCGCAGGACACCGTAGATGGTCAGCGACATGGGTTTGTCCGTGGTCAGGAGAGGCCACGATCAGCTTATGCCGGGGCAGGCTTGTCAAGCCGGCCGGACCGCCGCGGGGCCAGGGCGTCGGCACAGGGGGCATCAGGCTGCTGGCGATGCCACCGGTCGGGCCCGTGCGACACCTTCGCCCCCCGCGAGCGGAGGGGCGATCTTCAGGCCGGTCATCCCCCAGGCCTGGCCGGCAGGTTTTCGTGCGATCGTGCAGCTCAGGCTTTTCGACGATCCATCGCAGGCCAGCGCGCTCCGGCCGCCGGACGGGCCCGGCCGTGCTGGCACCTGCCCCGCCATGGCGGGGGCGGAAGGCGATGCTGCAGGCGCGACCCGGGCCTGCCGCCCGGGCCGCCGCGCCGTCAGGCGGCGATCAGCTCAGGAGAAGAACGGCCGGGCCAGCAGGAAGATGCCGGTCCAGAGCAGGGCGGAAAGGCCGAGCCCGATCATGATGCCGCGGGCCGGGCTCAGGGCGGCGGAGCGCGCCACGGCGGGCTGCTGCGCCGGGATCGCGCCGAAGGAAGCCTGATGGGAATGCGACATGATTGTGCCCCTGCTGGACCAGGCGCTCAGCTAACCGGCAAATTCTCACTATTTTGTTAACGGCCGACGGACCACCGGAAGAGCGGCCTGCCCGCTGCGCGACGGGCAGGGCGGCGGCGCCGCGCCGCGCCCCGGCGCTGGTGGAACCCCGCGATCAGCTTCCCGCGAGCAGCCCGCGCAGCCGCGCCGCCAGCGCCTCCAGCGAGAAGGGCTTGGTCAGCAGCTGCATGCCGGGGCCCAGGTCGCCATGGCTCAGCACGGCGCTCTCGGCGAAGCCGGTGATGAACAGGATGCGCAATCCCGGCCGCAGCCGCCGCGCCGCCTCGGCCAGCTGGCGGCCGTTCATGCCGCCCGGCATGCCCTGGGGCAGGCCGACATCGGTGACCAGCAGGTCGATCCGCGCCGGCGACCGCAGGATGCGCAGGCCGGCGGGGCCGTCCGCCGCCTCCAGCGCGGCATAGCCCAGGTCTTCCAGCACCTCGGTCACCAGCAGCCGGACGCTGGGCTCGTCATCGACCACCAGCACCCGCTCGCCCTGGCCGCGCGGCACCGCGACCGCGGCCGGCGGCAGCGGCTCGGTCACGGCCGGCCCATCATGCCGCGGCAGGTCCAGGCACAGCCGGCTGCCCTCGCCGGGGGTGGAGGCGATGCGCACCGCGCCGCCCGACTGGCGGACGAAGCCATAGATCATGGACAGCCCCAGCCCGGTGCCCTGGCCCTGCGGCTTGGTGGTGAAGAAGGGGTCGAAGGCGCGGGCGATCACGTCCGGCGTCATGCCGCTGCCCGTGTCGCCGACGCAGAGGGTGACATAGTCGCCCGCCAGCAGCCCGCTGGCGGCCGCCGCCTCGGCGTCCAGCCGGTGGTTGTCGGTGGCGATCTCCAGCCGGCCGCCCTGCGGCATGGCGTCGCGCGCGTTGATGCACAGGTTGAGCAGCGCGTTCTCCAGCTGCGGCGGATCGACCAGCACGGTCCAGACCCCCGGCGTGGCGGTGATCTGCAGCGCGATGGAGGGGCCGATGGTGCGGCGGATCAGCTCCTCCATGCCGGCCACCAGGCGGTTGGCGTCGGTCGGCCGCGGGTCCAGCGTCTGCCGCCGCGAGAAGGCCAGCAGCCGGTGGGTCAGCGCCGCCGCCCGCTGCGCCGCGCCGCGCGCCGCGTCGGCATAGCGCGGGATCTCGGCGTGGCGGCCCTGCGCCAGGCGGCGGGTCAGCAGCTCCAGGCTGCCGGTGATGCCAGTCAGCAGGTTGTTGAAGTCATGCGCGATGCCGCCGGTCAGCTGGCCCACCGCCTCCATCTTCGAGCTCTGCCGCAGCTGGTCCTCGAGCTCGTGCTGGCGCGTCGTCTCGACGCCGACGCCGGTGCGGCGCAGCGGCTGGCCGTCGGCGGAGAAATAGGTATGGCCGCGCGACAACACCCAGCGCACCCGGCCATCCGGATGGCACAGCCGGTATTCCAGCTCCAGGTCGCCGCCATGCTGCAGCCCGCCGGCCATCACCGCGCGCAGCCGCGCCCGGTCCTCGGGATGGACATTGGCCAGGAAGCGGGCGCGGAGAATGCCGGCGGCGGCCTCGGCCGGGTCCAGGCCGTAGAGGTCGGCCACCGCCGCATCCGCGGTGAAGCGGTCGCTGGCGACGTCGAAGGTCCAGACCCCCACCCCCTGCACCGCCGACAGCGCCAGGCGGGAGAAGTCCTGGGCATCGGCCAAAGCCTGCGCGCGCTCGGCCACCTGCCGCTCCAGCGAGGCGGCGAGCGCGCGCAGCTCCTCCTCGGCGCGGCGACGCTCGACCGCCTGGCGCAGCCGCTGCGCCAGCTCGGCGGCGAAGGCGGTCTCCTCCGGCGTCCAGGCGCGCGGCGCCGCCTGGTTGACGAAGAGCAGGGCGACCAGCCGGCCGGCCTCGACCACCGGCAGGTTGAGCAGCGCGCGGATGCCCGCCCCCTGCAGCATCGCGGCGATCGAGGCGGTGCGCGGATCGGTGGCGACATCGTCCACCGCCACCGCCTCGCCGGCCAGCAACGACCGGACATAGTCGCCGAAGACGTCCATGCTGTAGCTGCCGACCAGGCTGGGCATGCCGGCGGCGTTCCAGTCCGCGCCCACGGAGAAACCCCGCCCGTCGGCGGCCAGGGTGCCATAGCCGGCGCGGTCGGCGCGCAGCGCCTGGCCCAGCAGCCGGGCGCCCTCGGCGACCATGGCGGCGGGCGCGCCGCCCTCGCGCAGCAGCGCGTCGAGCTCGGCCAGGGCGGCGCGGCGCCGCTCCGCCTCGCGCGCCGCGGTGACCTCGGTGAAGATCACGGTGAAGCGGTCGCCGCCGATCGGCTGCACCTTGCCCTCGTACCAGCGGCCCAGCATGTCGACGGTGCGCTGGAAGGTGACGATGCCACCGCTGTCGAGGGCGCTGGCGACATCCTCGACCCAGCCCGTCTCGATGCTGGGGAACAGCGCCAGCAGCCGGCTGCCGCGCGCCTCCGCGGCGCTGCGGCCGGTCATGGCGCACCAGGCCGGGTTGACGTCGAGATAGCGCCAGTCGGTCACCCGGCCCCCGGCGTCGCGCAGCGCCTCGCCGAGGATCAGCCCTTCCTGCAGCCCCTCGAACACGCTGCGCCAGCGGGCCTCGCGGCTGCGCAGCTCCGCCTCCGCCTGGCGCCGCACGGTGATGTCGCTGAACAGGATGCCGACCTCGGGCGCGGCGCCGGCCTGCAGCCGGAAAGCCTGCACCTCGAACCAGCGGCCGAGCGCCGCCGCCTCGTGCTCGAAGCGCATCGGCCGGCCGCTGCGCGCCACCTCGGCATAGCGGTCGAACCAGACCTGCTCGTGGTCCGGCGCGATCTCCCGCATCCAGCGGCCGGTGGCGCCGGTCAGGCCGGTCTGCCGCTCGAAGGCCGGGTTGACCTCGAGGAAGCGATAATCGGTGGCGCGGCCGCCGGCGCCGAAGCGCATCTCGACGATGCAGAAGCCGGTGTCGACCGCCGCCAGCAGCGCGTGCCAGCGCGCCTCGCTGGCCGCCAGCCGCGCCACCGACAGCGCGGCCGTGTCATCCTCGGCCGAGAGGTCGCGCTGGGTGCCGAAATGATACAGCAGCCGGCCGCGCTGGTCGCGCACCGGGCTGACCAGCAGGGCGTTGCGGAAACGGCTGCCGTCGCGCCGCCGGTTGACCAGCTCGACCGCGACCTCGCGGCCCTCGGCCAGGGCGGCGCGCAGCCGGGCCAGCTCGGCGGGGTCGGTCTCGGGGTCCTGCAGCAGGCGGCAGTTGCGGCCCAGCAGCTCGGCCGCCGGATAGCCGGTCAGCTCCTGGAAGGCGCGGTTGGCGAAGACGATGGGGTCGTCGGGCTGCGCCGGATCGGTCAGCACGATCGGCGTCGCGGTTTTCTCCAGCGCCGCCAGCGCCGCCAACAGCGCGGCCGAAGGCTCGTGCTCCGCCTCGGCGCGCAGCCTGGCCAGCTCGGCGAGCAGCGCCTGCTCCCGCCGCCGCAGACCGTCGATCTCTGCCCGGTCCATCCTGCTCTTCGGCTTCCATCCGGGTCTTCGGCCCGCGGCCATCCCGTTGCCTTATCGCATCGCCCGCCGCCACTGGCAATTTTACAAGCACAGGCTTGGCTAATAGGCCGGCGCCGGGCACCCATTGATTGACGTGGGAATTTTTCCCACATAAAAGAAGGCCTACCACCAAAGGGTGCCCGATCCCATGCCCGGCCCGTCGCCGACGCTGCCATCCATGCTGCCGGCCCTGCTGCCCGCCCTGCTGCGCCGCGCCCGCCGCCACCCGGCGCTGCTGGGCCTGCTGCGGCCGCTGATCCCGATGCTGCGGGCCCGCATCCCGGCGCTGTCGGGCATGGAGGGCCTGTCCTATCGCCGCTGGATCAAGCTGCATGACCGGCGCGACGCCGCCGCCCGCCAGGCCATCGCGGCGCAGATCGCCGCCATGCCGCAGCCGCCGCTGATCTCGGTGGCGATGCCGGCCTGGCAGACGCCGCCCGCCCTGCTGCGCGCCGCCATCGCCTCGCTGCGCGGGCAGCTCTATCCGCATTGGCAGCTCTGCGTGGTCGACGACGCCTCGCCCTCCCCCGCGGTGATGGCGGTGCTGGCCGAGGCCGCCGCCGCCGACCCCCGCATCCATGTCCGGCGCCTGGAGAAGAACCTCGGCATCGCCGGCGCCACCAATGTCGCCATCGCCATGACCACCGGCCGCTTCGTCGCGCTGATGGACCATGACGACACGCTCGCCGAGCACGCGCTGTTCGAGGTCGCCCGCCGCATCGAAGCCGACCCCGACGCCGCGCTGATCTATTCCGACGAGGACCGGATCGACACCCGCGGCCGCCGCTTCGACCCGGTCTTCAAGCCGGATTTCGACGCCGACCTGCTGCTGGCGCAGAACTTCGTCAGCCATCTGGGCGTCTATCGGCGCAGCCTGCTGCGGCGGCTGGGCGGGATGCGCGCGGGCTTCGAGGGCAGCCAGGACCACGACCTGGCGCTGCGGGTCGCGGCCTGCGTGCGGCCCGACCAGATCCACCACATCCCCGCCATCCTCTACCACTGGCGCCAGGGCCGCGGCGCCAGCTTCTCCGAGACCGCCGCCGCCCGCTGCCTGCGCGCCAGCCGCGCCGCCGTGGTCAGCCACCTGGCCGAGACCGGCCAGGCCGGCGCCATCGTCCAGGCCGCGCCGGCGGCGCCCCTGTGGCACCGCATCGTCCGCCCGCTGCCGCATCCGACGCCGATGGTCAGCGTGCTGATCGCGGCGGAAGGCGCGCCGGAGCCGCTGCGCCGCAGCGTCGACGCGCTGCTGGCCGAGACCGGCTGGGGGCCGCTGGAAATCCTGCTGGTCACCGCCGGCGCCCCGCCCGCGGCCCTGGCGCCGCTGCTGGCCGGACTGCAAGGCCGCGCCCGGCTGCGGCTGCTGACCCTGCCCGGCGCCTGGCACCCGGCCGCCGCGCTGAACCTGGCCGCCGAGGCCGCCCAGGGTTCTTTCCTGTTGATCCTGCAGCCCGGGGTCACCCCGGTCTCGCAACACTGGCTGCGCGAGATGGTCTCCCAGGCCGCGCGTCCCGAGATCGGCGCGGTCGGCGCCCGGCTGCTCGATGCGGCCGGCAGGCTGTGGCATGCGGGGATGCTGCTGGGCCTGGGCGGCGTCGCCGGGCGCGGCTTCCAGCAGGCCGATCCGCGCGACACCGGCCATCACGGACGCCTGGCCCTGGTGCGGGAGGTCGCCGCCGTCAGCGGCGCCTGCCTAATGCTGCGGCGCGCGGTCTTCGAGGATGTCGGCGGCTTCGACGCGCGCCAATTGGCGGCGCGCTTCCACGATGTCGACCTGTGCCTGCGCATCCGCGAGACCGGCTGCCGCATCCTGGTCACCCCCTTCGCCGAGCTGCGTCACCAGGCGCCGCCGCCCGAGCCGGCCGCCCCCCGCGACGCCGCGCATATGCGCAGGCGGTGGGGCCGGCTGCTGCGGCGCGACCCCTTCCACAACGCCAACCTGGCGCTGCAGCCCGGCCGGCCCGGCCTGGCCGACCCGCCCGAGCCCGGCTTCCCGCCCGCCGCGAGCCCCTTGCAGGACTGGACCTCATGACCGCGATCGCCGCCGGGATCGTCCTCTTCCACCCCGACCCGGACGCGCTGGCCGAGACCCTGGCGGCGCTGGCCCCGGATGTCGCCGCGCTGTACCTGTTCCTCAACGCCCCGGCCGACGAGGCGCTGCGCGCCTGCCTGCGCCGCCCGCTGGCCGCGCCGGTGATCCTGATGAATGACGGGCGCAACCTCGGCCTCGGCACCGCCTACAACCGCATGGCCGCCGCCGCCCGCGCCGGCGGCCACGCGACGCTGCTGCTGCTCGACCAGGATTCAACGCCGCCCCCCGGCATGGCGCGCCACCTGCAGGCAGCGCATCGCCGGCTGCGCGAGGCCGGCGAATGCCCGGCCGTGATCGGCCCGCATCCGGTCGCCGCCGGCGGCAGCGCCACCAAGACGCCGCGGCTGTTCCTGCGCCATGGCAGCGCGCCGGTCGATGGCGCCCGGCCGCTGGAATTCCTGATCTCCTCCGGCTCGCTGCTGGACCTGGCGGCCTTCGAGGCGATCGGCGGCTTCCGCGACGACTTCTTCATCGACGCGGTCGACATCGAATGGTGCTTCCGTGCCTGGGCGCGCCATTTCTCCTGCTGGATGCTGCCGGGCCTGGCGATGCCGCACCGGCTGGGCCAGGGCCTGGTGCGCGTGCCGCTGATCGGGCTGCAGCTGGCGCGGCAACCCTGCTTCCGCCTCTACACCTATGCCCGCAACCAGACGGCGATGCTGCGCCTGGACCACGTCCCGCTGCGCTGGAAGCTGAAGCTCTTTCCGTACATCGCCATACAGGCCGCGATCCACTGCGTGGTCCGCCGCGACACCGCCGCGCTCCGCGCCTTCGCGCGGGGGATCGCCGACGGGCTGGCGCGGAGGATGGGGCCGGTGCGGCATCGGTTCGTGGGATAGCAAAGATATTTTAAAGACTGGGGGAAGAATGAATTCTTCCCCCAGACCCCCATCATTCTCTTTTGTCACCGGCCTTTGCATGACCTGCGCCGCGTCGGCAACCACACCAGGGCATCACGGCGGGGCGCCAGACGGCGCAACTTCAAAGGTCGCGCTGCGCATTGGCCGTGGAGCGTCCTGTCTCCCCGTGGACATGGCAATCTGACAGACAAAAGAAGCGACTGTCTTGGGTGTCAAGCGGTCTGCTCCTTCGCGGAGGTTGTGGTTCTCCAGGGTGTTGAGCTTTGGAGGATGGCATTGAGGATGGTGAGCAGCTTGCGGGCGATGGCGATCAGGG
>NZ_CACSJM010000013.1 GCF_902706185.1 Roseomonas sp. 18066
CCCCCGACCTGGCCACCACCCCCGGCCGCGCCCCGGAAGGCGCGATGGAAACCCGCCTCGCCGCGCTCTTCGCCGCGACGCTGGGCCTGGAAACGATCAGCGCCGAGGATGATTTTTTTGCGCTCGGCGGCCATTCGCTGCTGGCCGTCGAGCTGACGCAGAAAATCCGGCAGGAATTCGGCCGTGACCCGGGCCTCGGCGCGCTGTTCGAGCAGCCCAGCGTCGCCCGCCTCGCCCGGCTGCTGGACAGCACCGCGCTGCCGCCCAGCGATGACGGGCTGCGGCCGCTGCTGCGCCTCGGCAGCGGGGATGCGGCGGCACCGCTCTTCGTCATCCACCCCGCCGGCGGCATTGCCTGGTGCTATGGCGGGCTGGCCCGCGCCTTGGCCCCCAAGCGCAGCACCTTCGGCCTGCAGGCGCCGTCGCTCGATGCCGCCGTGGCGCCGCCGGCCGACATGGCGGCGCTGGCGGAAGACTATGCGGCCCGCGTGGTCGCGGCGCAGCCCGAGGGCGCCATCAACCTGGCCGGCTGGTCGGTCGGCGGCATCATCGCCCAGGCCATGGCCGTGGCGCTGCAGCGGCGCGGGCGGCAGGTCGGGCTGCTCGCCCTGCTCGACGCCTATCCTGCGGACGCCTGGCGCGCCGAGCCGGAGCCCGACCAGGGCGCCATCTACCGCGCGCTGCTGGTCATCGCCGGCCACGACCCGGCGCAGCATCCCGAGCTGACCCTGGACCGCGCCCCCGTCATCGACTTCCTGCGCCGCGGCGGCACGCCCCTGGGCCGGCTGCCGGAGGCGGCGCTGGACGGCGTGGTGCGGGTGGTCGAGGGCAACAACCGCCTGGTGCGCGGCCACCACCACGCCCGCTTCGAGGGAAGGCTGGTGCATGTCCGCGCCGCCCATGACCATGCCGGCCGGGCGCTGACGCCGGCGATGTGGGCGCCCTATGCCACCGAGCTCGCGGTGATCGACGTCCCCGCCCTGCATGGCGAGATGATGGGGCCGAAGGCCACCGCCATCATCGCGCCCGCGCTGCTGCGGCTGATGGCCTGAGAAGGGCGGGCCACCGGCCCGCCCCGTTTTCTCAAGCCCGGATGATGCTGACGGTGTCGCCGTTCGGATCCTCGACCGGCGGCTGGCCTCTGGGGGCCGAGCGCGCCTTGTTGGTCACATAGGCCAGGCCCGAGCGGCGATCGACGGCCACCGTGTTCGGATGCGACCCCGTGGCCAGGCTTTCCTTCAGTTCCAGCGCCTTGGCATCGACGATGCTGACGGTCCCGGCGCCACGGTTGGCGACGTATGCGAGGGAACCGTCGCCCGACAGGGTGACGCCCAGCGCGCCCTCGCCCGTGGCGATCGCCTTCACCACCTGGCCGGAGGCCGCATCCAGCACGGTCAGCTGGCCGCTCTTCTGGTTGGCGACGAACAGCCGGTTGCTGCCGGCCTGGAAGGCGATGTTCACCGCGCCCTCGCCGCCCGAGGCGAAGCGGCGGATGCCGGCGCGGCGACCCAAGCTGACCTCGACGATCTCGCTGCTGGTCAGCGCCGTCGCGAACAGCCGGTCGCCGGCGGCGTCATAGGCGAGGCCCGTGATGCCACCCTCCAGCCCCTCGGTGATGACGGCGGAAACCTTGCCGCCGGCGGTGTCGACCACCCAGATCGCGCTGGGCTTGTCGCGGGCGCCGAAGGAGGAGACGAAGGCGCGGTCATGCGCCTCGTCGACGATCACCTGGCGCAGATGGGCGCCCTCGCCCTCGGCGATGCGGGCCTTCACCGCGCCGGTCTTCAGGTCGATCGCCAGCAGGTTGCCGGCCCGCGTGCCGGTGCCGAACAGCGTGCCCGTGCGGTCGTTCACCGCCAGGCCGAAGGCGGCATCATCGCCGAGCTCGATGGTCGACTTGATCTCCAGCGTGCGCGGGTCAAGGCCGAGGATCTTCGCCTCCTTCCCCCCGCGCGGCCCGGCGCTGGCCACATGCACCAGGCCGGTGGTGCTGCTGACCGCCAGCTCATACAGGCCTGGCGCCAGCTTGACCGTCTTCTCCACCGCGGCGGCGGCGAAGGCCGGGCGGAAGGTCAGGCCGAGCCCGGCGGCGCCGAACAGAGCCAGGGCGCCGCGGCGCGTCAGATGGGGCATGGGATGGGTCTCCTTGCAGGCGGTTTCTGCGAATGGTTCTCACTATCGCCGCTCCGCCGCCGTCCGGCAATCGCGCTGGCGGGCCGCGCATGACCGGGCCGACATGGCAGGCGCCCGGCCGCCTGGCTTGCCATGCCCGGACGCCGCTGTCAGAAGAGGCTGCAACTCATTCGCAGCAGGCGAAGGCGCCAGCCGGCAGGGGACCTCGATGCCGCAGCATTGCCAAAAGAATATCTTTTCTCCCGGTCGCCGTGGCCTGCTGGCGGGCGCCGCCGGGCTGGGGCTGCTGCCGCTGGCCCGCCCCGCCATCGCCCAAGGCCGGCCGCTGCGCATTGGCATGGTCACCTCGCTGTCCGGCCCCTTCACCGCGCTGGGCGAGAGCATGCGCGCCGGCATGCAGCTGCTGCTGGCCCAATCCAACCAGACCATCGCCGGCCGGCGCGTCGAGTTCCTGGTGGAAGACGACCAGGCCCGCCCCGAGGAAGGCGTGCGCAAGGCGCGCAAGCTGATCGGCCAGGACAAGGTCGACCTGCTCTGCGGCGTCATCAGCTCCGGCGTGGCCCTCGCTTTGCGCGACGTGGTCACCGAGGCGCGGATGCCGACCTTCCTGCTCGGCTCGGCCAATGACCTGGCGCGCAAGGCCGCCAGCCCCTTCATCCTGCGCCCGACCAAGACCAACTGGATGCTGGGCGACACCGCCGCCCGCTGGACCTATGAGAAGGTGTCCAAGTCGAAGGTGCTGACCGTCGGCTCCGACTATGCTGCCGGGCGCGAATATATCGGCGACTTCTCCGAGGGCTACCGCAGGCTCGGCGGCAGCATCGGCCGGCAGCTCTGGACGCCGCTGGGCAGCGCCGATTTCGGCCCGCTGCTGACCACCATCGCCTCGGAACGGCCGGAGGTGGTCTATGGCTTCTTCGCCGGCAGCGACGCCGTCCGCTTCCTGCGGCAATGGAAGGAATACCGTCTGGCCGGGCGCGTGCCGCTGGTCGGCACCGGCGCCTTCTTCGACCAGGAGGACGTGCTGCCCGCCGTCAGCGACGCGGCGCTGGGCGCGTTGAACACCTTCCACCAGTCGCCCACCGCCCCCGCCAGCGCGGCCTTCATCGAGGCCTATCGCGCGACCGGCAAGCCGCTGCCCGGCGAGTTCAGCACCACCGGCTATGTCTGCGGCCAGGTGATCAAGGCGGCGCTGGAGCGCAGCAACGGCGATGTCTCCGACTGGGAGAAGACCCGCGCCGGGTTGTTCGCGTCGCCGGTCGAGACCGCCTTCGGCCCGATGCCCTTCGATCCGCGCAACGGCCAGGCCATCCTCGACATCCATGTCAACGAGGTGAAGCGCGGCGAGGACGGCCGCATGGTCAACACCGTGCTGCACACCTATGCCCAGGTGCGCGACCCCGGCATCCCCGCCTGACCGCATGATGGGCTATGCCGCCATCCAGGTGCTGAACGCGCTGTCCTTCTCGGCGCTGCTGCTGCTGACCGGGCTGGGCCTGTCGGTCGTCCTCAGCCTGATGAATTTTGTTAATTTGGCGCATGGCTCTTTCTATCTGCTGGGCTCCTACATCGCGGTGCATTGGCTGGCCTCGGGCGCGCCGTGGTGGATGGCCTTTCCGGTGGCCTTCCTGGCGACCGCTTTGGCCGGCGCGCTGCTGGAACGCTTTCCGCTGCGTGCCTTCTACGCCCGGCCGCATCTGATGCAGGTGCTGCTGACCTACGGCCTGTCCGTCATCTTCGCCGACCTGATGCGCTGGGGTTTTGGCGCGCAGATCCTGTCGCCGGAGCTGCCAGAAATGCTGCAGGGCGTGGTCTTCCTGTTCGACATGCCCTTCCCGCTGTACCGGCTGTTCATCATCGGCGCCGGCTTCGCGCTGGCGCTCGCCCTGTGGCTGCTGTTCGACCGGACGATGTGGGGCGCCGTCGTGCGCGCCGCCGTCAGCGACCGCGGCATCGTCGAGACGCTGGGCATCGACACCCGCCGCCTCTTCGCCGCGGTCTTCATGCTCTCGGCGGGGCTGGGCGGCATCAGCGGCGCGCTCGGCGCCGGCATGCTCGCCGCCTATCCGGGGCTGGACGAGGAGGTGCTGATCCTGGCGCTGATCACCGTCGTCGTGGGCGGTCTGGGCAGCTTCGGCGGCACGGTGCTGAGCGCGCTGGTCGTCGGCTTCGCCCTGACCTTCAGCAAGGTCTGGTTCCCGGAATTCGCCAATCTGGCCGCCTTCTCGGCGATGATCGCGCTGCTGCTGGCGCGCCCCAACGGCCTGATCGCGCCGCCGCTCCGCCAGCTATGAACCGTCTCGCGCTCCCGCTCGGCGGGCTCCTGGCCATCGCCATGGTCGCTGTCCTGGCCGGCGATTTCCAGCTGCGCTTCCTGGCCGAGATCCTGATCATCGGCACCGCGGTGATGAGCCTCGACCTGCTGATCGGCTTCGGCGGGCTGATCTCGCTCGGCCATGCCGCGCTGTTCGGCTCGGCCGCCTATGCCGCCGCCATCGCCGCGCAGCATTGGGGCGCCTCGCTGCCGGTGATGCTGGGCATCGGCATCGCCATGGGCACCGCGGTCGCGGCGGTGATGGGCCTGGTCATCCTGCGCGCCGGCAATCTTTTCCTGCTGATCCTGGCGCTGCTGTTCGGACAGATCGTCTGGGAGATCGCTTTTCATTGGCGCGACGTCACCGGCGGCGCCGACGGGCTGCGCGGGCTGCCGACGCTGTCGCTGGGCCCCTGGGCGCTGGGCGATGCGCGCTCGCTCTTCGTGCTGGCCGGGCTGCTGGCGCTGGGCTGCCTGGGCCTGGCGCGCAGCTTCGTGGCCTCGCCGCTCGGCCGCGCGCTGATCGGCACGCGGGAACAGCCGATCCGCATGCAGGCGCTGGGCTACAACCTGTTCTCGCTGCGCTTCCGCGCGCTGCTGGTCTCCGGCGCCATGGCGGGGGCGGCGGGCGCGCTCTACCCCTTCGTCAACCTCTATGTCGGGCCGCAAAGCGTGCATTGGACGCTGTCGGCGACGATGATCATCATGCTGGTGATCGGCGGCGTCGGCTCGCTCTGGGGTTCTTTCCTCGGCACCGCCGCCTACCTCGCGCTGCAGACCTATGTCGGCGCCTGGACCGATCGCTGGCAGCTCTGCGTCGGGCTTCTCTTCGTCCTGACCGTGCTGGTGATGCCGCAGGGGCTGGCGAGCGGGCTTCTCCGACTGGCCCGCAAGGCGCGCCGGTCATGACCGCGCTGCTGCAGGTCGAGGGCGTGGGCAAGAAATTCGGGGAATTCGCCGCCGTCAGCGATGTCACGCTCGACCTGCGCGCCGGCGAGACGCTCGGCCTGATCGGCCCGAACGGCGCCGGCAAGACGACGCTGTTCAACATGATCACCGGCTTCCTCAAGCCCGACACCGGCCATGTCCGCTTCGACGGCGCCGCCATCGACCGGTTGTCGCCGGCGCAGCGCGTGGCGCGCGGGCTGGTGCGCAGCTTCCAGAAGCCGATGCTCTTCCCGGCGCTGTCGCTCCGCGAGAACATCGCCATGGCGTCGCGCCAGCATGCCGGGCGAGGATTGTCCTGGCTCGGCAGCCTGCGCGCGACGCGCGCGGCGAACGAAGAATCCGACCGGTTGCTGGCGGAATCCGGCCTGACGCACCGCGCCGAGGCGCGCGTCGCCGACCTGGCCTATGGCGAGCAGCGCATGGCCGATCTGCTGATCGCCCTCGCCCTGCGGCCGCGCCTGCTGCTGCTGGACGAGCCCACTGCCGGCCTGGCACCCGAGGAAGCGCGCCGCCTGCTGGCCATCATCCGCCGCCATGACGCCGAGACCTCGGTGATGCTGATCACCCATGAGGTGGAGATCGCCTTCGCCGCCTGCGACCGCATCGCCATGCTCAATCTGGGGCGGCTGCTCTGCCTCGACACGCCGGCGGCCGTGCAGGCGCATCCGGCGGTGCGCGACGCCTATCTCGGGGCGCTGGCGGCATGATGCTCGCGCTGGACAGGCTTTCCGCCCATTACGGCGCCGTCGAGGTTTTTTCCGACGTCTCGCTGGCCATCGCCGCCGGCGAGAAGGTCGCGCTGCTCGGCCGCAACGGCGCCGGCAAGACGACGCTGGTGCAGTCGCTGTTCAACCTCGGCCCGCGCCTCTCGGGCAGCATCCGCCTGCAGGGCGAGGCCGTGCAGGACTGGCCGACGCATCGCATCGCGCGCCGCGGCATGGCGCTGGTGCCGCAGGGCCGCGGGTTGTTCCCGACGCTGTCGGTGACGGAGAATCTGCGCCTCGCCACGCTGCGCCAGCCGCGCGGCGAATGGACCCTGGAAAAGATTTTCGCCCTGTTTCCGCGGCTGGCGGAGCGGCGCCATGCCTCCAGCAGCGCGCTCAGCGGCGGCGAGCGGCAATTGCTGGCCATCGGCCGCGCGCTGCTGACCCAGGCGCCGCTGCTGGTGCTGGACGAGCCCAGCGAAGGCCTGGCGCCGATGATGGCGGAAGAGATCATCGTGCAGCACGTCGGCAAGCTCGCCGAGGCCGGGCTGACCGTGCTGCTGGCCGAGCAGAATGCGGCGCTGGCCTTGCGTCTCTGCCCGCGCGCCCTGGTGCTGGCCGGGCGGCGGCTGGTCTTCGACGGGCCGTCGGAAGCGCTGCTCGCCGACCGCGCGCTACTCCAGGAACATCTGGGCGTCTGACGCCAGCAGAAAACGCAGCGACCGCATCAGCCCGAGCGGCAGCATCGAGGCATGCGTCTCGCCCGGGCAAGTCTCTGCCTGCACCCGCGCCTGCGGCAGGCAGGAGCCCAGCGTGGTCGCCATGTCGCGCAGGTTGCTGACCATGGCACGCCGCCGGCGCCGTGCCGCGATGTCCTCGGCCCCCGGCAGCCCGGCTTCCCAGGGGGCGAGGCCTTCTTCCCATTCGCCGACGGCCAGAAAAACATCCGGCCGCGCGCCGGCGGGCAGGATCGCGTTGGACAGCCCGCGCAGCAGCCGCGGCCGGTCCCACCAGATCGAGGGGCTGAGCGCGCCGTAGCCGCTGAACAGCGCCGTGTCATGCGCCAGCAGGTCCAGCACCAGGTTGCCCGCCAGCGAATGGCCGATGATCACCTGCCGCGCCGGATCGATCGGCGCCTGGCCTGCCACCAGCGGCCGCGCGACATCGCGCAGCATGTCGCGGAAGCCGTCGCGCCCGCCGGCGGTGCCGCGATGCGGCTCGGCGGCTGGCGGCCCGGCGGTATAGTCGAAGCCGCGGCGGGCGCGGTCGAAGCCGCCATCGGTCGGATAGGCGATGCCGGCCAGGATGGCGGGCGCCATGCGCGTCACCTTCTGCCGCGCCGAGGCCATGCGCAGCGTCTCCAGCGCGGTGCCGAAGCAGGCATTGGCGTCCAGCAGCCAGACCACGGGAAATCCTGGCTCCGGCGGCGGCGTCTCCGGCACCGCCAGCCACAGCTGCCATCCACCCGGAATGTCGAAAACCTGCGTGCCCGACAGCGAGACCGGCGGCATCGCCTCAGCCCCGCAAGGTCGCGCCACCATCGACCAGGATATCGGTCATGGTGACATGGGCCGCGCGATCGGACAGCAGAAACAGCACGGCATCGGCGACGTCGTCGGGCGTCGCCAGCTTGCCCAGCGGAATGCCGGTCTTGTAGGCCTCGGGCAGGCCTTCGATGACGCGGGCGGCGCCGTGCTCGTCGGCCCACATCCCCGTCTGCATCGGCGTCAGCGTCGAGCCGGGGGCGACGATGTTGCAGCGGATCCCATGCGGCGCCAGCTCCAGCCCGAGGCAGCGGGTGAACATGCTGGCCGCCGCCTTCGACGCCGCATAGGCCGCCATGCCGTGCCTAGGCACGCTGGCGGCGTTGGAGCTGACGGTGACGAAGGCGCCGCGCTTGCGCGGTGTCATGCGCCGGGCCAAAGCGCGGCCCAGATGGAACACGCCCTGCGCGTTGATGGCGAAGACGCGGTCCCAGTCGGCATCGCTGGTCTCCGCCACCAGCCCGGTGGCCAGCACGCCGGCGACGCTGACGCCGTAATCGATCGCACCCCAGTCGGCCTCGACCTGCGCCACCAGCGCCTCGACGGCGGCGGCATCGGTGACGTCCAGCGCCGCGCGCCAGACGCCGTCCAGCTCGGGGATGCCCTCGATGCCGAGGTCGGTCGCGACGATGCGCGCGCCTTCCTCGTGCAAAGCGCGGACCAGGGCGGCGCCGATGCCGCCCCCCGCGCCCGTCAGCACAGCAATCCGCCCGGCGATGCCGCTGGCCCGCATGGCCCGTCCCCTCTGGTCAGAAGGCGATGCGCGCCACGCTCTCGGCCGAGTTGCGCGGCGCCTCGCGCCCGTTCTTCACCGAGACATAGAGCAGCTTGCCCGCCGCGTCGAAGGCCAGGCTGTTCGGGTGCTTCGGCAGGGCGATGGTGGCGCGATTGGCCAGCGTCGCGGCGTCGAGCACGGCGATGGCGCCGTCCTCGCGCGAGGCCACGAAGACGCGGCCGCCAGCCGCGTCCAGCAGCAGCGACAGCGGGCCCTTCGGCGCCACGCCCTCGGCGACCAGGCGGCCGTCGGCGGGATCGATGCGGCCGACCCGGTTGCCCGGATGCTTCGAGGTGAAGTCCGCCTGCATCTTCGCCTGATAGCCCGGCATGCTTTCCAGCCCCTGGTCGACCGCCAACACCTGGCCGCTGGCGGCGTCGAATTCCAGGTTCATCGGCTGCTCCAGCCCGCCGGCGGCAACCTCCCTGGCCACCGTCATCGCCTTGGCGTCGACCGTGTAGAGACGCCCGAGCAGCGAGGAGAGGAAGACGCGCTGGCTGGCCGAATCCACGGCGATGCCGATCACGCCCGGCCCCATGCCCGTCACCGTGCCCTTCAGGGTCAGCGCCTTGGCGTCGACAACGTACAGAACACTGTTCTCGGTGCTGAAGCCGGGGATGTAGAGGGTCGTGCCGCTGGCATCGAGGCGCAGCTCGCGCAGGCTGTAGGGGGCGCGCTCCTTGCTGTCGGGGCCGCTGACCTTCTCGGCCAGGCGCAGCGTGCCGACCAGCTTGTTGGCGGCGATGTCGATGACGCTGATGGCAGCCTCGGTGCTGTGACCGACATAGAGGCGGCCCGCGGCCTCATCCAGCGCCACGCCAAAGCCCTTGAGCGGCAGCGCGATCTCGGCCTGGACCTCGAGCGTCGCGGCATCGAGGCGCAGCACCCGGCCATCCACCGAATTCTCGCCGAAGCCGCCGGAGGACGCGACGAAGACCGCCTTCTGCGCCGCGCTGACCGCGAGCTCGTAGAGGCCGACGCCGACTTCCTTGCGGGTCACGGCCGGCTCGGCGGCGCGGGCCGGGATGGCGAGCAGCCCGAGGGCGGCGAGGCCCAGCAGCGGCCGGCGGCCAAGGACAGGAGCATGCGGCATGGCGAATTCCCTTTTGTCATTCCGTGGCCGTCGAAGTCTCAAAGCAGCGCGAGCAGCCCCGCCGGCAGCGGCGCGGCGCCGAGGAACAGCGCCACCCGCGGGGCATAGCACAGCAGCAGCGCCAGCGGCATGGCGGCGGCGGTCAGCAGCCCTGTCCAGGCGACAAGGCCGAGGCCCCAGCCGAAGGCGGCGACCGGTGGCAGCATCGACGCCGCCAGCAGCAGCCAGCCGCCCCAGAACAGCAGCTGTCGCCGCCGGGCGGGAATGCGGCGATGGGCAAGAACCTGCTCGTGGTGGCGCTCCATGGCGAGCGACAGCGCCAGGAAGCCGGCATAGGCCAGCGCCAGGCCGAGCAGCGTCATGGCGTGGCCTCGGCGGCGCGCGGGCCGCGCGCCGGGCGTCGCGCCGCGGCCGGCGCATGGCGCGCGACCTTCACCGCGATGGCGCCCAGCAGCGCGCCGCAGCCCAGCAGGCCGAGGTCGAAGCCAACCCGCAGCCAGTCGCCGGCCTGGGCGGAGGCGACAAGATGCGCGTCAGTGGCGAAGAAGTTCAGCAGCGGCAGCAGCGCGAAGGCCACGGCGCCGACGGCGAACTGCTCGACCCAGGCGCGGCGGCCGCGGCGGAACAGCGGATGCAGCAGGCACAGCGCCCAGACGGCGAAGAAGGCATGCACCTCCCAGGCGGCGCGCTGCGGCAGGTCGAGCGGCAGCAGGCGATTGGCCCAGAAGTAGCCGGCCATGGCCAGCGGCAGCCCGGCGATGGCGGCGACGTTCAGATGCTCGACCAGCCGGGTGCCGAAGCCGACGCGCCCGGCCTTCACCGCCTGCTGCCGCTGCTTCACCGCCCAGAGCACGCAGCCCGTCGCCACCATCACCGTTCCCGCCAGCCCCGCCAGCAGGAACAGCGCGCGCAGCGCCGGCCCGGCGAAACGCGCCAGATGCAGCCCATAGAGCACGCCATGCAGCTGCGCCGCCGGCCCCGCCTCGCCGGATTGCGCGATCACCGCCCCGGTCGCGCCGTCGAAGGTCAGGCTCTGCGCGCTGGTCGAGATGCGCTCATGGCCGGCGCGGGTCAGCTGGACCGTGGCGCTGGCATCGCCCGGGTTGTTGACGGCGATGCGGCCCGGGCTGCCGCCCTGCCAGCGCCGCGCCGCCTCCTCCAGCATCGGCGCGATCGGCGCCAGGGGCACGGGCTGGCTGGCGCGCGGGCGCGGCGCGGCATTGCCGAAGAGCTCGGTGTTGAAGCCCTGGCGGTCGTTGGGATAAGCGCGCTCGATGCCCCAGGGCATCGCCATCGCCATGAAGATCACCAGCCCGCTATAGGTGATCATCAGGTGGTAGGGCAGCGCCAGCACCGCCGCGACATTGTGCCCGTCCAGCCAGGAACGCTGACCCTTGGCCGGGCGGAAGGTGAAGAAGTCGGCGAAGATGCGCCGATGCGTGATGATGCCGCTGATGATCGCCATCAGCATGAACATCGTGCAGACCACGATGATCCAGCGCCCCCAGAAGACGCTGAGGTAGTGCAGCTCGAAATGGAAGCGGTAGAAGAACTCGCCGCCCTGGGTCTCGCGCGCCGCGACCGCCTCGCCGCTGTCGGGATGCAGCACCGCGGAGCGGAAGCCGCGGCCGCGGGCGGCGGGGTCGCGCGGGGCGGGGTCGCGCCAGAAGACGCGGATCGCGCTTTCGCGTGTATCCGGCAGGGTGATGAACCAGCTGGTCGAGCGCGGCGCCAGCCGCTGCATCGCCGCCATCGCCACCTCCGCATTCTGCGGGCCGGGGCGGGCGGCGGCGAGCTCGGGCCGCATCCAATGCGAGATCTCGGGGCGCAGATAGGCCGCCGTGCCGGTCAGGAAGACGGCGAAGAGGATCCAGCCGACCAGCAGCCCGGTCCAGGTGTGCAGCCAGGCCATGCTCTGGCGGAAGCCGTCCTTCATGATGCCGCTCCCTGCAGCCACAGCAGCCCGGCCAGGATCGCCGCCAGGATGGCGATGCCCACCGCCATGCGCCCGAGCCGCCGCGCGGCGAAGGCCCAGACGATGCAGCCGGCGAGGATCAGGAAGGACAGCAGCGTCGCCGTGATCACCGCCTCGACCCGCGGCATCGGCAGGCTGGTGGCCAGCCAGGCGCTGGCCATGGCGGCGACGGCATAGCCGCCGCCGAGGCCCGCGAGCAGCCGGGCGACGATCCCGGCCACGCGCCGCAGCTCGGACGCGCGCGACGGCACCCCTTTCTCCGCCGCCACGCGCCCGCGCCGCTCAGAAGCGGTAGCGGATGGTGCCGGTGACGGTGCGGCCATAGCCGTACCAGCACCAGGTGTAGCCGCCGCAGCTGTTGACATAGCGGGTATCCGCCACGTTGTTGACGTTGACCGAGGCCAGCATGCCCTCGAGGTTGCGGCCGAGCTGGCCCAGGTCATAGCGCAGCGCCAGGTCGAACAGCGTCGCCGCATCCACCTTGAAGGTGTTGGCGTCGTCGCCGTAGCTGGAGCCGAGGTAGCGCACGCCGGCGCCGAGGCCGAGGCCCTGCAGCTGGCCCTCGGGCGCGGTGTAGTCGAGCCAGGCGGAGGCGCTGCGGCTCGGCGCGCCGGCCGGAGTCTTGCCCTGCAGCGGCACGCTGCCGCCCGTGGCGCGGCCCTCGATGCCGTAGTCGATGGTCGTGGTGTTGTTGCTGCGGCTGTACTCGACGTCCTGCAGCGTGAAGGCGGCGGTCAGGCGCAGCCCCTCGGCCAGGCTGGCCTTGGCCTCCAGCTCGATGCCGCGCGAGGTGGTCTCGCCCTGCTGCGTGCTGAAATTCGGGTTGACCGCGTCGGTCGACAGCACGTTCTGCCGCAGCAGGTCGAAGGCGGCGACGCTGACCGACAGGTTGGTGCCCGGCGGCTGGTAGCGCAGGCCGATCTCATACTGCCGGCCGGTGGTCGGCTCGAAGGGGTTCAGGAAGCGGTCGGTGCCCGACTGCGGCTCGAAGCTCTCGCTGTAGCTGACATAGGGCGCCAGGCCATTGTCGAACAGATAGACGGCGCCGAGCCGCGCGGTCGCCGCATGGTCCTTCTGCCGCGACACCGAGGTGCGGCGCTGGGTCGAGACCGCGCTGTTCTCCGTCGTGCTGTCCGACCAGTCGAGGCGGCCGCCGGCCAGCAGCACCAGCTGGCCGATCTTCACCTGCTCCTGCAGGTAGACGCCCATCTGGTTCTGCCGCTGGCTGCTGTAGGAGGCGAAGCCGGGCCAGGCGGTGCCCTGGTTGGCGTAGCGCGGGTTGAAGAAATCCTGCTGCAGCACGCGGCGGCCGGCCGCCGTGGTGTAGGAGGCGGAGCCGGTATAGACGTCGTTGAGCAGGCGATAGTAGTCGAGGCCCACCAGGATGGTGTGCTGCGCCGGGCCGGTGCGCAGGTTCAGCTGCGCCTGGTTGTCGACGGTGAAGGCGTCGAGATTGGCGTCGGTGCCGAAGACCGAGCGGACGCTGCGGCGCAGGTCGGACGAGATCAGCGAGTGGTAGACGCTGCGATACTCGCCCTGGGTGTGCAGGTAGCGGAAGTTCTGCCGCAGCGTCAGCGCGCTGTTGACGCGGTGCTCGGCCAGGTAGCCGGCCATGTAGTGCTCGCGGTTCGAGCGCTCCAGGTTCGGGTCGCCGTCGTAGAAGCGCGTGCCGATGCGGCCGTTCGGATTGGGCAGCACCGAGCCCCAGGAGGAGACGCTGCCATAGGAGCCGGATTCCGGGTCGCGCTGGTAGTGGCCGAACAGCGTGATGCTGGTGTCGGCATCCGGCCGCCAGGTCAGGCTGCCATTGAAGAAGTAGCGGCGGGTGCGGGTCTGGTCGAGCTCGCCATCGGCCTCGCCATAGGAGGCGATGAGGCGGCCGAGGAACTTGCCCTCGCTGTCCAGCTTGCCGCTGAGGTCGCCGGCGACGCGGCGGCTGTCGCGGTTGCCGCCCTCGACCAGGATCTCGCGGATGCGCTCCTCGGTCGGGCGCTTGGTGACGACATTGACCAGGCCGCCCGGCGGCGTCGTGCCGTAGAGCACCGAGGCCGGGCCACGCAGCACCTCGACCCGCTCCAGCCGGTAGGGGTCGATGCTGGGATTGGCGTCGCGGCCGCCGGCGACGCGCATGCCGTCGACGAAGGTGGCCGGCGAATAGCCGCGGATCGAGATCTGGTCGAGGCGCACGGCGGTGTTGCCGCGCGGCTCGACGGTGGTGCCGGCGGTGTAGCGCAGCGCCTGGGTCAGGCTGCGCGCGTTGCGGGCCTGGATCTCGTCGGCGGTGATGACGGAGATCGACTGCGGCGTCTCGATGATCGGCGTGTCGGTCTTGCTGGCCGTGGCGCTGACGCCGGCGACGAAGCCCTGCACCGGGCTGTAGGCGCGCTCGACGCCGCCCTGGACGCTGACTTCCGGCAGGGCGACGGGGCTGCCCGCGGCGGCCGGCGCGGTGGTGCTGTCCTGCGCGACGGCCGCGCCGAGCGGCGCCGCCACGGCGCCGGCGGCGGCCAGCGCGATCAGGGCGCGCTGGCCGCGCAGAAGGGCCTTGGGTGCTCGCCGAGCCATGATGCGTAGTCCTTGCCAGCCAATTGAGAATGAGACGCGAATGCGAGGCGCCCGCATAGTCGTCCCGGTAATCTTGGGCAAGGGCCGCGGTAACAGTTTGTCGAATTTCACCCGGTGGAAGCGACAGGGCCGCCGGCGCCGTGGCGGCGTCGGCGGAGATCGGCCCGCGATGCCCCGATGCGGCCAGCTTCCCTCCCGCTCTGTCTGGGACAGGCTTCGCCGCGATTCGGCCACAGGCCTGCCAGAGGCCCGGCGCCATGCCGGCCCGGCCGGGCCCTGGCGGCGGCGGCTGCGCGACCGTCGCGGCAAGCCTGGGCCTGGCGGCTTTCCGGTTACAGGATGGTCAGGAAAGCCGCCGGGCGCCTCAGCTGTCCAGGCGGATCTTGGCCTCGCGCGCCACCTGGCGCCATTTGGCGATCTCGGCGCGGATGAAGGCGCCGAACTCGGCCGGGCTGCCGGGGTCGGGGAAGCCGCCGAGCTCCACCATCCGCGCGGCGATCGCCGGGTCGCGCAGGATCGCCACGGCATCGGCGTTGATCTTGGCCAGGATGTCGTCCGGCGTGCCGACCGGGGCGACCAGCCCCGACCAGCCCAGCGCCTCGTAGCCCGGGAAGCCGGCCTCGGCGACGGTGGGCACGCTGGCCAGCTGCGGCGGCCGCGCCCGGCTGGTCACCGCCAGCGCCCGGGCGCGGCCGGACTGGATCTGCGGCAGGGCGCTGGCCAGGCTGTCCATCATCAGCGGCACATTGCCGGCGATCAGGTCGGCGATGGCCGGGCCGCTGCCGCGATAGGGCACATGGGTCAGCTTCAGCCCGGCGCGATGCGCCAGCATTTCCGTCGCCATGTGCTGCGCCGTGCCCGGCCCGGCCGAGGCATAGTTCACCGCCCCCGGATTCTTCCGCGCCTGCGCCAGGAAGGATGCGAAATCGGCCGGCCCCTTGCCGGGATGGGCGACCAGCACCAGCGGCAGGGTGAAGATATTGGTGATCGCGGCGAAGTCGCGCTCGGCGTCATAGGGCAGCTGCGCCATCACCGAGGGGTTCACCCCCAGCGTGCCCGAGGTGCCGACCACCAGCGTGTAGCCGTCGGGCGTGGCGCGCGCCCCCGCCTCCATCCCCAGCGCGCCGGCGCCGCCCGAGCGGTTCTCCACCACCACGCGCTGCGGCCAGCGCTTCGACAGCTCGTCGGCCATCAGCCGGCCGAAGATGTCGGCGGCCTGGCCGGGCGGGAAGGGCACGATCAGCCGCACCGGGCGCGTCGGCCAGGCGGATTGGGCGAAGGCGGGTTGAGCGAGGGCGGGCGCGGCGAGGGACGCGGCGGCCACGGCCAGCAGCGGCCGGCGGGCGAGCTTGGGCATCGTCAAAGGTCCTCCCTGGGCGGTCCTTCTGCCGGATGCCCCGGCGGGACCGTTCCTGCTTGACGGCGGCATCCTGCCTTTGCCAACAATGCATACGCAAACGAATTCACAAGCAAGGTCCAAGGGAATGGCGATGCCGGCCGAAGCCACGGCGGAGGGGGCCCGCGCGCGGAGCGCAGCGGAGGCGGCGCATGCCGCGCTGAAGGCGCTGATCCTGGACAATGCCCTGCCCCCCGGCAGCCAGCGGCTGGAGAGCGAGCTGGCGCTGCAGCTCGGCCTGTCGCGCACCCCGGTGCGGGAGGCGATGGTGCGCCTGCAGCAGGAAGGCCTGGTCGCCATCACCCCGCGCCACGGCATGCGGGTGCTGCCGATCGCCGCCGCCGACATGCGCGAGATCTATGCCGTGCTGACCGCGCTGGAGCCGATGGCGGCCGAGCTGCTGGCCCGCCGCGCCGATCCCGGCGCCGGGCTCGGCCGGCTGGAGCAGGCCTGCGACGCCATGGAGGCGGCGCTGGCCGCCGAGGACCGCCGTGGCTGGGCCGCGGCCGACGAGGCCTTCCACCTGGGCCTGGCCGAGCTCTGCGGCAATCGCCGCCTGGCGGGGATGGTGATGCAGGTCTGGGAGCAGTCGCACCGCGCCCGGCTGTTCACCTTGCAGCAGCGGCCGCTGCCGGCGCGCAGCACCGCCGAGCATCGCCGCGTGCTGCAGGCCATCGCCGCCGGCGAGGCCGAGCGCGCGCATACCCTGTATCGCCGGCACCGCGCCCGCAGCGGCGCCGAGCTGGTTTCCCTGATCGAGAGGAGTGGCCTGGCATGGCTTTGACCCGCAATGCGCTGCAGATCGCGCTGATGCCGGGCGATGGCATCGGCGTGGAGGTCACCGAGGCCTGCGTCGCGGTGCTGCGCCCGCTGGCCGCCCGCCACGGGCTGGGGCTGAATTTCGAGACGCTGCGCGCCGGCGCCATGGCCTATCGCGACACCGGCACGGCGATGGACGAGGCCACCTTCGACCGCGCCAAGGCGTCGGATGCCATCCTGCTCGGCGCCATGGGCTGGCCGGGCATCCGCTATCCGGACGGCACCGAGATCGCGCCGCAGCTCGACCTGCGCTTCCGCCTCGGGCTTTTCGCCGGGGTCCGGCCGATCCGCGCCCTGCCCGGCCTGCCGACGGTGCTGGCCGATCCGCGGGCGAAGGACATCGATCTCGTCATCCTGCGCGAAAGCACCGAGGGGCTGTTCGCCGCGCGCGGCCGGGGCGAGATCATCGAGGATCGCGAGGCGCGCGACACCATGGTGATCACGCGGGCCACGACCGAGCGGCTGTCGCATTTCGCCTTCGACCTGGCGCGGCGGCGGGCCGAGAAACGCGGCCGGCCGGGCAAGGTGACGCTGGTCGACAAGGCCAATGTCTTCACCGGCTTTGCCTTCATGCGGAAGATCTTCTACGAGGTCGCGGCCAAGCACGGCGATGTCGCCGCCGGCGACCATTATATCGACGCCATGGCGCTGGACCTGCTGCGCCGTCCCTGGGCATTCGACGTGCTGCCGACCGAGAACATGTTCGGCGATATCCTGTCGGATCTCGGCGCCGGGCTGATCGGCGGGATGGGCTTCGCGCCCTCGGCCGATGTCGGCGACGGCCATGCCGTCTTCCAGCCGAGCCATGGCACCGCCCCCGATATCGCCGGCAAGGGTGTCGCCAACCCGACCGCCATGCTGCTCTCGGCGGCGATGATGCTGGACTGGCTGTCGAGCCGCGGCGCCGGCCCGGCCTGGGCCGAGGCGGCGGCCGAGCTGGAGGCGGCGGTCGACGCGGTCTTCGCTGGCGGGCTGCGCACCCCCGATATCGGCGGCAGCGCGGGCACGGCGGAAGTGGCGCGGGCGGTGCTGGAACGGCTGCAGGAAGGGGCGCTGGCTTGAGCGGCGCCGCCCGGCACCGTGCCGGGCGGCTCAAAAATTGCGCGCCGTGTCGGGCTTCCGCGTAATCACATTGCCCCGCCAGAATATTTTCGGCACAACTCGCGCCTTCGTGCGCGGGACAGGACGGCGGGATGAGTGAGGAAAAGGCGAAGCCTGAGGTGTCGGCCCCGGCCTCGCCACCAGCGTCGGCACCGGTGTCCACCCCGGCGTCGGCGCCAACGTCGGCAGCGGCGCGCGCCAGCTATCTGCCGCCGGCCACGACGCCGGTGCTGCCCGGCCCGGCCGGCTTCCGCTTCGACTTCAACCAGGGCGCCCGGCTGATGCTGCCGCCGGGCACGCGGCGCGCCATCCGCCTGTGGGATGCCGATACCGGCAGCCTGCTGTTCCGCACCACCGGGGAAGGGCTGGTCATCAACTCGTCGAAGCGCTTCTTCGTGCGCTTCCGCATCGAGCTCTGGGACGGGCCGGATGATTCCGGGCCGCCCGCCTTCACCCATGAATACGACGCGCGCGGGCGCGAGGTGCTGGTGCAGTTCCCGGTCGGCACGCTGGGCGACAGCCTGGCCTGGTTCCCCTATGCCGCCCGCTTCGCCGAGCAGCATGGCTGCCGCCTGACCTGCAGCCTGTCCGGGCTGATCATCCCGCTGCTGCGCGACGCTTATCCGCACATCACCTTCATCACCCCGGAGGAGCTGGGCGAGCCCGGCCGGTGCGACCGCTTCTACGCCAGCTACTGCCTCGGCCTGTTCTTCGATGACCCGAAGAACGCCCTGCAGCCGACCGATTTCCGCATGGTCGGGCTGCACCGCACCGCCGGCTATATCCTGGGCGTCGACCCCTCCGAGGTGGCGCCGGCGATCAGCTTCCCCGACCCCGGCCCGCCGATCGAGCAGCCCTATGTCTGCATCGCCGTGCAGTCCTCGACCCAGTGCAAGTACTGGAACAACCCCGAGGGCTGGCGCCGCGTCGTCACCGCGCTGAAGGCGGCCGGCTTCCGCGTGGTCTGCATCGACCAGAAGCCGGTGCACGGCCAGGGCCTGGTCTGGAACCACATCCCGCATGGCGTCGAGGACGAGACCGGCGACCGGCCGCTGGCCGAGCGCGCCCGCTGGCTGCGCCATGCCGCCTTCTTCATCGGCACCAGCTCGGGCCTCGCCTGGCTGGCCTGGGCGGCGGGCACGCCGGTGGTGATGATCAGCGGCTTCACCCACCCGACCAACGAGTTCACCACCCCCTATCGGGTGATCAACTGGCACGCCTGCAACAGCTGCTGGAACGACCCGAAGCACCGCTTCGACCACAAGGACTTCATGTGGTGCCCGCGCCATGCCGGCACGCCGCGGCAGTTCGAATGCTCGCGGCTGATCACCGCCGAGCAGGTGCTGTCGATCATCGCCCGCATCCCGGCCTGGCAGGCCATGCAGCAGAAGAACAAGACGGCGCCGGCGATCGCGGCCCTCGCCGCCGCGGAATAAGGGCAGGGAAGCATGTCGGGCTCACAGACGGTCAGCGGCGGCGGCGTCGCGGTCAACAGCGCCGTGGGCTCGGCCTATGCTCTCCAGGAGCTGATCCTGGTCAGCGGCGGCGCCGCCTCCGGCACCACCGTCCATGGCGGCGGCACCGAGCGGGTCGATGCCGGCGGCCTGGCGAGCGCCACCCGCCTCTTCGAGGGCGGCACGCAGCAGGTCGAGGAGGGCGGCACCGCCTGGACCACCTCGGTCGGCGATGGCGGCAGCGCCACCATCGCCGGCAGCGCCGTCTCGGCCACCATCGACAGCGGCGGCCTGCAGGTCGTCGAATCCGGCGGCACCGCCTCGGCCAGCGAGATCCTGAGCGGCGGCGCCGAGCTGGTGCAGGGCGGCGAGAGCCTCGACGCCACCATCCGCCTCGGCGGCCAGCAGGAGGTGGTGGACGGCCATGCCGGCGGCGCCGCGGTCTTCGGCAGCCAGACCATCACAGGCGACGGCGTCACCGCCGGCAGCGCCACCGACACCAGCATCGGCGCCGGCGGCGTGCAGACCGTGGAGAATGATGGCGAGACCACCGGCACCGAGATCGCCTCCGGCGGCACGCAGGTGGTGCGCGACGACGGCTATGCCAGCGGCACGGTCATCGCCGGGGGCGGCGTGCAGCGGATCGAGGAATATGGCGGCGCCGAAGGGACGACCATCGCGTCCGGCGGCCTCCAGCAGGTCGGCGACCTCGGCTTCGTCGCCTATACCACGGTGGAATCGGGCGGCCTGCAGGAAGTGGGCAGCGGCGGCACCGCCATCCTGACCACGCTGACCGGCGGGCGCCAGGACGTGCTGGCCGAGGGCAGCGCCGCCGGGACGGAGATCGTCGCCGGCACGCAGTATGTCGCCGGCTTCTCGGTGGCCACCATCATCCATGCCGGCGCGACGCAATATGTCCTGGATGGCGGCACCGCCTATCAGAACATCATGGAGGGGCTGTCCTATGTCTCCGCCGGCGGCCTGGCCGGGCAGAACGCCATAGGCCATGGCGGGCGGCAGGTCATCCTGTCGGGCGGCATCGGCTCGGACACCGAGATCCATTCCGGCGGCACCCAGGTCATCGAGGCCGGCGGCACGGCGACCGGCTGGATCGAGCTGGTCGGCACCGGCGCCACCCTGCAGCTCGACACGCCGGAGACGCTGGGCAGGGGGCTGACCATCAGCGGCCTGTCCTATGGCGACCGCATCGACCTGCAGGGGCTGACCTATCATTCCGCGATGGTCGCGCAATGGGATGCGGCGACCAACCTGCTGACGGTGACCGACGGCGCCACGACCTACACCCTGGCGCTGGCCGGCAGCTACACCCAGGACCAGTTCGCGCTGTCCGAGGACGGCAGCGACGGCTCGGTGATGATGGCCGCCACCTGCTACGCCTCCGGCACGCTGATCATGACGATCAGCGGCGCCGCCCCGATCGACACGCTGCGCCCCGGCGACCTGGTCACCACCGTCGACCCTATGGGCCTCGCCGCGCAGCCGGTGCGCTGGATCGGCATCCAGACGGTGATGAAGCGCTTCGCCGACCCGCTGCAGGCCTATCCGGTGCGGATCCGCGCAGGCGCCCTGGCCGAGGGGCTGCCCGCGCGCGACCTGCTGCTGTCGCCCGACCATGCCATCCGGCTGGACGGGCTGCTGGTGCAGGCCGGCGCCCTGGTCAATGGAAGCTCGATCGCCCGGCTGGCCGCCGCCGAGCTGCCGGAGCGGTTCTCCTACTATCATATCGAGCTGCCCGGGCATGCGCTGGTGCTGGCCGAGGGGGTCGCGGGCGAGAGCTTCGTCGACAATGTCACCCGCCGCCGCTTCGACAATTTTTCCGAGTTCGCCGCGCTGCATGGCGAGGCCGGGCCGCCGATCCCCGAGCTGCCGCTGCCACGGGTGAAATCGGCCCGCCAGCTGCCCGCCGCGCTGCGCGACCGGCTGGCGGCACGCGCCGCCACGCTGGAGGCCGGCGCCGCCGCGGCCGCCTGAGGCCCAGCCTCGCCACAGCCTCGCCGGGAAGCGACTTCACGGGGCGGAAAACTGCGCTAGCATGCCGTTTCTGCTCCTCGAGGTCGGTCCGGAAGGGAAGCCCAGCTTGAGCGCCAGCATTGCCACCCGCAGGACCGTCGGATGAGCCCGGAGGCGCCGCCGGCACCCGCCCTCGGGGTCGCCAGCCTCAGCCGGGCGCGCGAGGACCGGCTCTGGGCCGTCGTCGCCGCCATCGGCCGCCGCACCCGCATCGCCGAGATCTATCCCAGCCGCGCCGCGGCGGATGCCGACCGCAGCTGGCGCGAGCAGCAGATCCGCGCCTATGCCGGCTTCCTGCGCAGCTCGAGCATGCCGATGCCCAGCTACAGCGTGGCGCCGATCCGCCGCGCCGACCTACCGCGCGGCTGGCGCCCGCTGCCGGCGCTCGGCTTCCTGCGCGGGCAGTTCAGCTAGCAGGATGGCCCCGGGCTGCGGCCGCCGGCCGCCTCAGCGCCCTTCGAAGCGGGGCTCGCGCTTGCCCAGGAAGGCGTCGCGGCCTTCCTGGAAGTCTTCCGTGGTGTAGAGCAGGCCCTGGAAATCGGCCTCGGCGGCCAGCGATTCGGCCAGCGTGCCGGTCGAGCGGTTCAGCAGCGTCTTGGCCAGGGCATTGGACAGCGGCGCCCGGGCGGCGATCTGCCGGGCCAGGACCCGCGCCGCCGCCAGCGCCTGGCCGGGCTCGGCGAGCTGGTCGACCAGGCCGAGCGACGCCGCCTCCTCCGCCCCCATCGGCGCGCCGACCAGCATGACGCGCTTGGCCCGCCCCAGCCCCATCCGCCGCTGCAGCGTCCAGGCCAGGCCCAGATCCGGCACCAGCCCGACCCGGTTGAAGGAGCAGGTGAAGACCGCCGCGCGCGAGGCGACGACGATGTCGCAGGCGGCGGCGACCGAGATGCCGGCGCCGGCGGCATGGCCTTCGACCGCGGCGATCACCGGCTTCTCGCCCTCGGCCAGCAGGCGGATCATGCGGTGGCCCCAGTGCAGGCGCGCGCGGCCGCCCATGCCGGTGATGCCCTGCATGCCGGCGATGTCGCCGCCGGCGCAGAAATGCCCGCCCTCGCCGGTCAGCACGATGGCGCGGATCTCGGGGTTGCCCAGCGCCGCCTCCAGATGCGCCATCATCGCCTCGCGCAGCGCCGGCGCCAGCGCGTTGCGGCGGCGCGGATAGGACATGGCGAGCTCCAGCACGCCATCGTCCAGGCGGGCATGGGTGGTGGCCTCCGCGGCCTCGGCGGCATTCTTGTCCATTGTTTCCTCCGTGTCGGCGGCGAGGCTAGACGCAGACGCCGCGCCCGTCACACCCCGCGGCTCAAGCCCCCATCCACCGCGATGGCCTGGCCGGTGACATAGGCCGCGACCGGGCTGGCCAGGAAAGACACCATGGCGGCCACCTCGGCCGGCGTGCTGAGCCGGCCCATCGGGATATCGGCCGCGACGCGGGCCAGCACCTCGGCCTCCGAAATGCCCTCATCCGCCGCCATCTGCTTCGCCCGCGACTGCCAGAGCGGCGTCAGCGCCCGCCCCGGCGAGACGCTGTTCACCGCGATGCCCTCCGGCGCCAGTTCCAGCGACAGCGTTTTCGCCAGCGCCAGCACCCCGGCCTTGTGCACGTTGGAGACCACCTGATGCGCGGTCGGCTGCCGGGCCGAGACGGCGCCCAGCAGCACCACCCGCGCATCGCCCGCCGCGCGCAGCATCGGCAGCAGCGCGCGCACCGCCCGCACCGTGCCCAGGATGTTGAACTCGTAGTTTTCCAGCCAGGCCTCGTCGGAGAGCTCGGCGAAGGCGCTGCGCCGGCTGCCCCCGGCGGCGCAGACCAGGGCATGCAGCGGCAGCCCGCCCAGGCGCTCGACCAGGCCAGCGAGCGAGGCCGGGTCGGACTGGTCGCAGACCAGCGTCTCCGGCGCGCTGCCCGCCTCGGCCATCAGCGTGGCGGCGGCGCTGGCCAGGCGGGCGGGGTCGCGCCCGGCGATGGCGACCCGCGCCCCCTCCCGCAGCAATTGCCCGGCGGTCGCCAGGCCGATGCCGGAGGAGCCGCCGATCACCAGGGCGAAGCGCCCCTGCATGCCCAGATCCATTCGATCACTCCACCTTGGCGCCGGTGGCCCGCACGATGGGCGCCCATTTTTCGGTCTCGACCTTGATGAAGGTCGCGAGCTCCGCAGGCGTGCTCAGCAGCGGCTCCACCCCCTGCCCTTCCAGGGCGGCGGCGACATCGGGGTCGGCCAGGGCCTCGCGCATCACCGCGTTCATCCGGGCGACGATGGCCGGCGGCAGGCCCTTCGGCCCGACCAGCGCGTACCAGTTCTGCACCTCGTAGCCCGGCAGCGTCTCGGCCACCGTCGGCAGCTCGGGGCGCGCCTTGATGCGCTGCGCCGTCGGCACCGCCAGCAGCCGCAGCCGCCCGGCCTGCACCTGCGGCAGGGCGGTGGGCGCGGTGGAGAAGGCATAGTCGACCTTGCCGCTCATCAGGTCGGTCATCATCGGCCCGCCGCCGCGATAGGGCACATGGACCGTCTTCACCCCCGCCATCTGGTCGAGCAGCGCGCCCGCCAGGTGCCCCGCGCCGCCGATGCCGGAGGAGCCATAGGTGATGGTCTCCGGCGCCGCCTTGGCCGCGGCGATCAGCTCGGCGACGCTCTTCCACGGCCGGTCGACCGGCACCACCAGCACGTTCAGCACATTGCCCGACATGGCGATCGGCGTCAGGTCGGCCTGCGGGTCGAAGGGCATGCTGGCATAGAGGCTGGGATTGATCGCCAGCGCGCCGATGGTGCCCATCAGGAAGGTGGCGCCATCGGGCGGCGAGCGCACCACGATCTCGGTGGCGAGATTCCCGCCGGCGCCGGGGCGGTTCTCGATCAGCACCGGCTGGCCGAGCAGCGCGGTCAGCCGCGGCTGCATCACCCGGGTGCTGATGTCGGTGGCGCCGCCGGCGGCGAAGCCGACGACGATGCGGATCGGCTTGCTGGGCCAGCTTTCCTGGGCCCTGAGCAGCCCGGGCCTGGCCAGGGAAAGGCCAAGCCCCCCCAGCCCAGCGCCCAGCAGGGTGCGGCGGTCGATCATCGGACTTCCTCCTCGACGGCCGCGGCCGGGCCCGTCTGTCGCGGGTCCTCTGGCCGGGCCGGATCCCTTGAGCCGGGAGCGTGGCTGAGCCTGTGATGCACGCCTTTCGGCGAGGCCGCCTCAGGCGATCACAGGCTAGCTCCCGGTGAATTGCGGGGCGCGTTTCTCCATGAAGGCGCGGCGCCCTTCGACATAGTCCTGGCTGGCGAAGCAGCCGCGCACCAGGCGGTCGCAGAGCGCCTCGTCCGGATCGGGCTTCAGCGCCTCGGCGACGATGGCCTTGACCGAGGCCACGGTCAGCGGCGCGTTGCCGGCGATGGTGGCGGCATAATCCTCGACCAGCGAGTCCAGCGCGTCATCGGGCACCACGCGGTTCACCAGCCCCATGATGCGCGCATCTTCCGCCGAAAACTTCTTCGCGCTGAAGAAAAGCTCCTTGGCGAAGGAAGGGCCGACGAGATGGACCAGCCGGCGGATGCCCTGCAGCGGATAGCCCAGGCCGAGCTTGGCCGCGGGGATGCCGAAGCTGCTGCGCTCGGTCGCCATGCGCATGTCGCAGCAGACCGCGAGCGCCGAGCCGCCGCCGATGCAATGGCCGCGGATGGCGGCGATGGTGGGCTTGGGGAAATCGGCCAGCGCCTCATAGACCTTGGCGGTCTGCACCTGATAGGCCTCGACCGCCTCGGCCGAGCCGCGCTCGCTCTCGAACTTCGAGATATCGGCGCCGGAGACAAAGGCTTTTCCACCCGCGCCCGTCACGACAAGGACACGGACCTCAGGGTCGGCGGCAAAATCGGCAAGAATCTGCTCGGCCGCCAGCCACATCTCCATCGAGACCGCGTTGTGGCGCTCGGGGTTGTTGAAGATCATCCAGCCCACGCCGCCCGCCTTGCGGGAGAGCATCTTGTCGGTGCCGAGCGCCGGGTTGGAGGGCGGGAGCATATCGGGCATGGCGGGCGTGTCTCTCTATCCTGCTGCAGGCAGGCTGCGGGTTGCGCCGCCCCCTGTCAACAGCCTGTTGACAGCCCACCGCCCGGCGTGATGCCTTGCCCGCCATGGATCATCTTGCCACCCCCCTCCCGGACGGCCTTCCCCTGGCGGAGCGCGCCCGCGCCGGGGTCGAGGCGCTGATCCTGGCCGGCGAGCTGGCCCCGGGCAGCCGGCTGAACGAGGTGGCGCTGGCCGCCCGCCTGGGCCTGTCGCGCGGCCCGCTGCGCGAGGCGCTGCGCGGGCTGGAACGCGACGGGCTGGTCGCCGCCGGCCCGGCCGGCCAGGGCATGAGCGTGCGCCGCCTCGAGCCCGAGGAGATGGCCGAGCTCTACGACATGCGCGCCCTGCTGCAGGGCTTTATTCTCTCCCGCCTCGCCGAGCGGCTTTCCGCGGGACGCCTGGCGCCGGCGGTGCTGGAGGCGCTGCGGGCCGATGTCGCGCTGATGCAGCAGGATGCCGAGGCCGGCCGCGCCGCCAGCTACTATGCCCGCAACCTGGCCTTCCACGACGCGCTGCATGCGGCGGCCGGGCATCGGCGGGCGGCGGCGCTCTATGGCTCGCTGCTGAAGGAAAGCCACCTGGCGCGGCAGCGGGCGCTGGCCCAGTCGGCGCCGATGCGCGAGAGCAATGCCGAGCACGCCGCCATGCTCGACGCCGTGGCCAGCGGCGACGCTGGCCGCGCCCGCGCGCTGGGCGAGGCGCATGTCGCCGAGGGCGGCAAGCGGCGCTGGCTGGAATCGCTGGCGGGCGGCTGACCCGTCGCGCCGTCGCCTTCGTCCCTGGCGGCGACAGCAAGGAATCACTGGCGTGGCGGGACCGGTGCGTTGCGCGGCCGGTCATCACAAGACAGCGAGACCAGGTGATTTCGTTTCGGCTTCCGCAATGATGTCTTTGCGGCGCAGCATGCAATTTCGTGACGATATCGTCACGGCCTCTTGGCAAGATCCGTTGCTGTATCAGCAAAAACGAATACTGGCTTCGACGGGCAGCGTCAGCGCATCCGTTTTTGTTGCAGAGCACAAAGCGCATGACACGAAAATCTGCGCCGGCGCGGGCCATGACGAAAGCATCCGCCGGTCATTGCGCCCTGCTCCGGCGCCGGCCTAGGTTTTCGGCATGATCGCCTCTGTCCTGATGGATCGCCTGTGGGAACTCGCCCTCGATGAGGACGTGGACGCCATTCGCGCCGAAGCCGAGAACTTCCTCCTGGCCGAGCCAGAATCCATCAAGGCCCGCGCCCGCGAGCTCGAGGCCGCCTGGCTCGAGAAGATCGACACGCCCGAGGTCAGCAGCTATTCGTCGGTCGAGCCCGAGCGCGTCGCCTTCGAGGAAGCCCGCAACGCCGCCGCGCGGTATCTGTAGCGCCGGTCAGCGAAGTTTCCGCGCGCGGGCGGTGACGAAGGCGACGCGGGCGCCGCCTCCGTGCTGTCGCCTCAGGTCTTCTTGACGTTCCAGAAGACCGGGAAGCCACGCACCACATCCTGCAGCCGCGTCGATTGCGCCGCCGCCTGCATGAACTGGCCGGTCGGCACATAGGGCAGGTCCTGCATCGCCTGCAGCTGCAGCTTGCGGGCCACCGCCTGCTGCGCTGCCACGCCCTCGGCGGCGAACCATTCGGCCACCAGCGCCTCCAGCTCCGGCAGGTTGGGCCAGCCATACATGGCCTTGTCGCCATTGCCGCGCAGCGCCAGCTGCAGCGCCGGGTTGACCATGTCGACGCCGGTCAGCGCGGTCATCAGGCAGCTCCAGCCGCCCTTCTCCACCGGCTCGCGGCTCAGGCGCCGCGCCGTCAGCGTGCCCCAGTCGGACATCTGCAGGTCGACATTCATCCCCGCCTTGCGCAGCATGTCGGCGGCCACCTCGGCCAGCGTGCCGATGAAGGCCGGATCCGAGGCGCCGAGCAGCACGACCTTCTCGCCCTTGTAGCCGGCGGCGGCCAGGTCGCGCTTGACCTTGTCGTAGTCGCGCGGGCCCTTGAACACCTCCATCCCCGCATCGCTGGCCATCGGGCTGCCGGGGGTGAAGAAGCCGATCGGCGCGTGCCACATGCTGTTGTCGGCGCCGGCCACGGCCTGGACGAAGTCGGCTTGGTTGACGGCGCCGAGCAGCGCGCGGCGGATCGCCGGATTGTTGAAGGGCGCCTGGGTGTGGTTCATGCGCATGAGGGTGATCATGCCGCTCTGCTCCTGCACCGCCACCTTCAGGGTGCGGGCGCGGGCCAGCAGCGGGATCACGTCGTTGGCAGCGAATTCCAGCCAGTCCTGCTCGCCGCTGCGCATCGCCGCCGCCGCCGTCGCGCCGTCGGGGATGGTGGTCCATTCGACGCGGTCGACATGCACGACCTTCGGGCCGGCGGTGCCGTCGGCGACGCCGTTAGCGCGCGGGACGTAGCCGTCGAAGCGGGCATAGGCGACGCGGGCGCCGGAGACGCGCTCATCGGCCAGGAAGCGGAAGGGGCCGGAGCCCACCATCTCGGTGATCTGGGTGAAGGCGTCGGTCTTGGCCAGCCGCTCCGGCATCATCACCGGCACCAGCGAGGGCATCTTTCCCAGCGCCTCCGGCAGCAGGGGAAAGGGCGCCTTCAGGCGGAACTGGATGGTGCGGTCGTCGGGGGCCGAGAGCTCCTCGGTCGCGCCCATCAGCCCCTGGCCGAAGGCGTCGCGCGTCGCCCAGCGGCGGATCGAGGCGACGCAGTCGCGCGCCAGCACCTTTTCCCCGTCATGCCATTTCAGGCCTTCGCGCAGGGTCAGGCGCCACAGCTTGCCGTCATTCTCGACGACATGGCCCTCGACCATCTGCGGCGTCACGCGGAACTGCGTGTCGGTGCCGTAGAGGGTGTCGAAGATCATGTAGCCATGGTTGCGCGTGGCGTAGGAGGCGTTGATCACCGGGTCGAGCACGGTGAGGTCGGTCTGCGGGATGAAGCGCAGCACGCGGCTCTGCTGCGCATGGCCGACAGCGGGGGCCGCGAGCACGGCGGCGCCGGCGGCAAGAAAGGTGCGACGCTTCACGGCATCGATCTCCAGGGCAAAAGGGTTCAGGCCGTCGCCGGGGCGTTGCGCGCCACCAGCCAGCCGCCATCGACCACCAGCACCTGGCCGGTCATGAAGGAGGCGTCGTCGGAGGCGAGGAAGGCGATCACCGAGGCGATCTCCTCGGGCTTGCCGGCGCGGCGCAGCGGCGTCGGCACCAGCATGTTCTGCACATAATGCGGGTTCTGCAGGTGGCCCACCGTCATCGGCGTCTCGATGACGCCGGGGGCGATGGCATTGACCAGGATGCCCTCGGGCCCGACATCGCCGGCCAGCTGGCGGGTGAATTGCGCGACGCCGGCCTTGGCCACCGCATAGGCGGTGGTGTTGGGATAGCCGACGAGGCCGAAGATCGAGGAGACATTGACGATCCGCCCGCCCGGCCGGGTCAGATGCGGCAGCACGTCGCGGGTGACGCGCAGCACCGCCTTCAGGTTGGTGTCGACGAAGCGGTCGATCAGCTCGTCGTCGGAATCAGCGAGCTTCTTGGCGCCGCCGATCCCGGCATTGTTGACCAGGATGTCGATGCGGCCATGCGCGTCGAGCGCCGCGCGCGCCAGCTGCTTCCCGGCATCGGCCGCGTTGATGTCGAGCAGCAGGTGCGCCGCCCCCAGCGCCGCCGCGGTCTCGGCGACCGCCGGGTTGCGGTCGGCCAGCAGCAGGCGCGCGCCATCGGCGGCGAGGCGCTGGGCGGTCGCGGCGCCGATGCCGGTCGCGGCGCCCGTGACGATGGCGACGCGGCCCTCGAGCTTCTTGGTCATGACGCGGTGCCCCTCAGCCGGCCTGGCGGGCGCGGAAATCGCGCTGGATCTGGTCCAGCGTGCAGAACTCGGCGCCGCGCTGGGTCAGCCCGTCGATCAGCTTCTCGAGGAACAGCATGCGGTGGCCGCGGCCGACGACATAGGGGTGGAAGGTGTAGACCAGCATCCCCTGCTCCGTCGTGCGCTGCATATAGTCGAAATCGGCCAGCCAGTTCTCCAGCACGTCGTTGGCGTTCGCCAGGCCCGGCATGACGCCCGCCTTGGTGCGGAAGAACTCGAAATGCGGATGGTCGTCCAGCGACCAGCTGATCGGCACCTCGACCAGGGTGGTGGTCTCGCCGAAGATCAGCGGGCCGTCGACCGTCACCTTGTCGCCGCGCCGCGCGAAATAGGCCTCGCAGTCATGGCCCATCATCGAGCTGTCGTATTCGCAGCCATGCTCCATCACCAGCTCGATGGTGCGGTCGGACAGGTCCCAGGCCGGCGAGCGATAGCCCTTCGGCCCGGCGCCGGTCAGCTTCTTGATCGATTCCACCGCCCGCGCGAACTCCTCCGCCTCGACATCGGCCGAGAGCTCGGCGGGGGGCACGTGGCTCCAGCCATGATGGCCGACCTCGTGGCCCGCCTCGACGATGCGGTGGCAGATCGCCGGATAGGTCTCGATCACCACGCCCGGGATGTACCAGCTGCCCTTGATGCCGCGGCTGCCGAGCAGATCGAGAATGCGGCCGGCGCCGATGACGCAGAACTCGCCGCGGGAGATCGGCGTCGGCGTCAGCATCCCCCGCGCGGCGAAGCCGGAGAAGGCGTCGAAGTCGAAGGACAGGCAGGCGATATGGCGCGGCATGGGACAGGCCTCCTACAGGACAGAAGAATCAGCGGGCGCGGCGGATGTTCCACAGCACGGGGAAGCCGACATCGATCACCCCCTGCAGCTCGCTGCGCCAGACCGCCGGGTTGGAGAACTGCCCGGTCAGCGGGAAATTGACATTGGCCAGGGCCCGGCGGTTGATCTCGGCCGAGAGCGCGCGGCGGGCCTCCAGGTCGGTGCCCGGGGTCGCCTCGAAACGCTGCAGCAGCGGCTTCAGCGCCTCGTCGCAATAGTTCCAGGGCGCGCCGCCGGTGCAGTTGTAGCCGATGCCCATGCTGCTCAGCGGATCGGCCAGGTCGAAGCCGGTATAGACCACGGGCACGGCGCTCCAGCCGCCGCGCTCGACCGGCTCGTTGCTCGACCAGCGCTGCGCCACCACCGCCCAGTCCATCAGCTGCTGGTCGACATTCAGCCCCAGCCGCTTCATGCGGTCGACCACCACCATGGCCATCGGGTTGATCACGGTCGACGTCGCCGAATGCAGGAAGACGACGCGCTCGTTGGCGTAGCCCGACTCCTTCAGCATCTGCCGGGCGCGGTCCAGGCTGGGCTGGCGAAGATTTTCCGACCCGGCCTCGCTGGCATAGCGGGTGCCGCAGAGCGTCATCGACTGGCAGATCGGCAGCGACATGCCCTCCGGCAGGCCATGGGCGGCGACGATCTCCGACTGGTCCAGCGCCATCTGCAGCGCCTGGCGCACCTTGATGTTGTTGAAGGGCGGCTGCGCGTGGTTGAGCACCAGCCCGCCCATGATCTGGGCGATGCCGCGGGCGCCGGCGATGGTCAGGCGGCGGTCGCGGCCCAGCACCGGCAGGAAGTCGACGGGGGCGTATTCCAGATAGTCGACCTCGCCATTCTGCAGCGCGGCGGCGCGGGTCGCGGCATCGGCGATGTTGATGAACTCGGCGCGCTCGACCAGCACCTGCTTGCCGCCGGCCAAGCCATCGGCGGGCTCGGCGCGGGGGACATAGCGCGGGTTGCGGCGGAAGGTCGCTTTTTCCCCAGGAACCCATTCATTGGCAATGAAAAGAAAAGGGCCGGAGCCGATGATCTCGGGCACCGGCGTGGTCGGCGGCGTCGCTGCCAGCCGCGCCGGCATCATGAAGGGCACGTGGACGCTGGGCTTGGCCAGGGCGTCGATCACCCCGCCATAGGGGCGCGACAGGACGAGGGTGAACTGCGTCGGGCTGTCCGCGGTCAGCGAGGCGGTGGCCGCCAGCAGCCGCCGGCCGGTGGCATCGCGGGCACCCCAGCGCTTCAGCGAGGCGACGCAATCCTCGGCCGTGACCGGCTTGCCGTCATGCCATTCCAGGCCCGGGCGCAGCGTGAAGCGCCAGGTCAGCCCGTCCTCGCTGGTGGTCCAGCCTTCCAGCATCTGCGGGCGCGGATCGCCCTTGCTGTCCTGCGACACCAGCGTGTCGAAGACCATGTAGCCGAAGTTGCGGGTGATGAAGGAGGGGCTGGTGATCGGGTCCAGCACCTGCAGCCCGGCATTGACCACCAGCCGCAGCGGTTTTTCGGCAGTGCCCTGCGCCAGGGCTGGCGCCGCCAGCGCCAAGGCCAGCGCGGAAGCGAGCAGCCCACGCCGAAAGATGCTTGCCAGACTCATCCCGGAAATCCCCCAAACCCGTTGCAGCCGCAGGCACTCTTCCCTGTGGGCGGGGGCTCTGTGTCCCCTCGCCCCGGCACGTCAGGCCAGGCGGCCGCCATCGACCGGCAGGCAGACGCCGGTGACGAAGCTGGCGGCATCGCTCAGCAGATAGAGCACGGAATCGGCGACCTCGCCTGCCTGGCCGAAGCGGCCCAGCGGATGGCGGGCGCGGAACAGCGCCATGCGCGCCTCCTGCGCCGCCGCATCGCCGGCGGCGGCGAAGGTCGCGGCCAGCATCGGCGTCTCGATCGAGCCCGGGCAAACGGCGTTCACCCGGATGCCCTGCGGCGCATGCGCCAGCGCGAGACTCCGGGTCAGCATCACCACCGCGCCCTTGCTGGCCGAATAGGCCTGCAGCTGGGCCGAGCCGGTCAGCCCTGCGGCCGAGGCCATGGTCACCACCGCGCCGCCGCCGCTGGCCTGCATCTGCGGGATGAAGGCGGCGGCCGCTGCCCAGGTGCCCTTCACATTGACGGCGAAGGTGCGGTCCCAGTCGTCCTCGCTGGCCTCGATGGCGGGGCCGGTGGGGCCGAGGATGCCGGCGCCGGTGACCAGCAGCGTCGCCGGCCCGAGCTTCTCCAGCCCCTCGGCGGCGGCGCGGCGCAGGTCGGCGGCCCGCGTCACGTCGCCCTGGACGGCGATGCTGCCCGGGCAGTCCTTCAGGGTCCCGGCGAGCCCCGCGGCGTCGCGGTCGAACAGCACCAGCCGGGCGCCCTCCGCCGCCAGGCCGAGCGCCACGGCACGGCCAAGCCCCGACCCGGCGCCGGTGATGGCGCCGACGCGCCCCGCGAAACGCTGCATGCCGGCCAATCCTTCTGCTGGCGAAGCGGCGGCTTCCACCCTGCGAAAATCGCCGCTATATTGCTGAGCAATACGACCACATTGCCGTCAAAAGGTTAGGAAGCACGGATGAAGGTGTCAACGGCGAAGCCCGCCGCCGATATCCCGCCAGGCGTCGATGACCGCCTGTTCCTGCAGGGTGTGCAGCGCACCATGCAGGTGCTGGAGGCCTTCGCCCGCCAGCCCCGCCCGCTCAGCCTGGCCGAGCTCGCCGCCGCCGCGGGGGTGGACAAGAGCGCGACGCAGCGCATCGCCCACACGCTGCAGGCGCTGGGCTACCTGGAACGCCAGCCCAGCGGGCTGGCGCCGGGCAAGAAGCTGCTGGACCGCGGCTTCGACTTCCTGCGCGCCGAGCCGCTGATCGAGCGCGCCGTGCCGGTGCTGCACGACCTGCGCAAGTCGATCCCCGAGCGCGTCGATCTCAGCCTGTTCGACGACACCAGCGTCATCTATGTCGTGCGGCTGCAGAGCAAGCGGGAGACTTTTTCCGCCACGCTGGTCGGGCGGCGCATCCCGACCTTCTGCTCCTCCGGCGGCCGCGCCATCCTGGCCGCCCTGCCGGAGGAGGAGGCGGAAGCCGTGCTGGCGCGCTCCGACCGCACGGCCCTGACGCCGGCCACCATCACCGACCTGCCCGGCATCCGCGCCAAGCTGGCCGAGACAAGGCGCGACGGGTTTTCGCTGTGCCTGGAGGAATCGCTGCGCGGCGAGATCACGCTGGGCGCCGCGGTGCGCGACGCCTCCGGCCGGCCGGTCGCCGCCATCCATGTCGCGGCCTCGCTGGCCGAGTGGAAGCCGGCCGCCTTCCGCCGCCTGGCGCCGCTGGTGCTGCATGCGGCGGAGGCGCTCAGCCGCCAGCGCTGACCGACGCTGACCGGCGCTGGCCGGGAGCGAGGCGTCAGAGGATGATGTCGGCCTCGGCCAGGCTGGCGACATCGAGCAGCGCGATCACCCGCGCCGAGCCGATGGCCGAGAAATGCAGCTCCAGCCCGTCATCGGTCTGCACCTGCTCGACCCCGCCGGTGATGGAGTATCCGCGCAGGTCGATCCGATCGATGCCGCTTTCGAAGTCGTGGATGGTGTCCACCCCGTCGGCGTCGTTGCCTTGCTGCGCATTGACCATCAGGTAGCGGTAGAGGAAGACATCCGCCCCCGCCCCGCCCCAGAGCTGGTCCGTCCCGCTGCCGCTGGAGATCACGTCGTCGCCGGCGCCGCCGCGGATGATGTCGTTGCCGGTCCCGCCATAGAGGGTGTCGTTGCCGGTGCCGCCGAGGAGGCGGTCATCGCCGCCGCCGCCATGGATGGTGTCGTTGCCGCCGCCGCCATCGATCAGGTCGTCGCCGTCACGGCGGATGTCGAAGCCGCCGCTGGCCGGGTTGCCGAAGGGCAGCGTTTGGCCGAAGCCGAAGACGACGTCGTCGCCCGCGCCGGCGAAGATGACATCGCGGCCCCAGCCGCCATGGATCTGGTCGTTGCCGCGGCCGGCGACGATGATGTTGAAGCCGAAGGGGTCGTCGATGGTGGCATCGCCATCGGCCCAGATCGTGTCGCCGGTCCGGTGGCTGGCCAGCAGGAAGATGTCGTTCCCGCGCGAGCCGTTATACAGGGCCATCCTGGTCGCTCTCCCGATCGCGCCCATGCGGGTGCAGCCTCGTGCCGGCCGCAGGACGTGCCGACCATGGCCGGGATTTTTGGTCCGGCTAAGTAACGATACTGCGCTTTCATCCGTATTTCACGCGATCTGCGCCGCAGTTCAACTTTCTGCGGCGCAATTCGCGGAACGACCTGGATGGGTCTCATTCGACCCGGATGCCGCCCTCCTGGATGACCGGGCCCCAGCGGTCGTATTCGCGCTTCAGGAAGTCGGCGAATTGCTGGCGGCCACCGCCGACGATGCTGCCGGCCTGGTTCTCCTCGACGCCGCGCCTGATCTCCGGCAGCGCCGCGATGCGGGCGAAGACGTCGTTGACGCGGTCGGCGAGCGCCGGATTCATGCCCGCCGGCGCCGCCACGCCATACCAGATGGCGACGTCGAAGCCCGGGATGGTGTCGCGCATCAGCGGCGCCTCGGGCGCCTGCGGGCAGGGGCCGCCGCCCACCGCCATGACGCGCAGCTGGCCGCCGCGCACCATGCCCAGCACCGAGGACAGGCTGGGGAAGCAGAACTGCGTCTCGTTGCGCATCACCGCCAGCGCCGTCTCCGACCCGCTGCGATACGGCACATGGACCATGCGGATCCGCGCCTGCCGCTCCAGCAGCGCCATGAACAGGTGGCTGCCATTGCCGACGCCGGCCGAGGCGTAGATCAGCGTCTCCGGTGTCGCCTGGGCCGCCTTGATCAGCTCGGCCAGCGTCTGCTGCGGCACCTGCGGGTTGGTCACCAGCGCGGCATGCAGGTTCACGCCATGCATGATCGGCGTGAAGGCGGTCATCGGGTCATAGCTGAGCTGGCGGTTCAGCAGCCTGCCGATCGAGTTGGCGCCGATATCGGCCATCATCAGCGTGTAGCCGTCGGGCTGCTGGCCGGCGGTATAGGCGCCGGCGACCATGCCGCCGGCGCCGGCGCGGTTCTCGATGACCAGCGGCTGGCCATTGGCGAATTCGGGGAAGCGCTGGCCGAAGCTGCGCGCCAGGGTGTCGACCGCGCCGCCGGCGCCGAAGGGCACCACCATGCGCACCGGCCGCTCCGGCCAGGCGGCGGCGGCGGTATTGGCCAGCGCCGGCTGGGATAGCGCAGGCGGGGTCAGCGCGGTCGCGGCGGGCGCCAGCAGCAGCCCGGCCGCCGCCCGTCCCAGCCCGCGCCGGGTGGGATTCTTCTCAATTGAATCGTTCATGGGACGTCCCTGGATCTTTTTTTGGCAGGCGCAGCGCGCCGGCCGCCGGGGGCGGCCGGCAACAGAGGCGAAGCTTACTCGGCGGCCTCGGCGGGGCGGGCCCAGCGGCGGTCGAAATCCCAGACCTCGGGGAAGCCCAGCAGCTCGTTCATCTTGGCGAAGTCGTAGATGACGTCGTCGCCGAGGCCGTGGGTGACGCCCTTCGCCTTCAGATGCGCGTAGGAGCGCTCCAGCGCCGCGGCGACGGTGAGGAAGCCGAGCGCCGGATAGATGGCGATGTCATAGCCGAAGCTCGCCAGCTTCTCGGCCGAGAGGATCGGCGTGCGGCCGCCGCCATCGACATTGTTGGCCAGCAGCGGCGCGTCGATCTCCTGGCCGATGCGCTTCATCTCGTCCTCGGTCTCCGGGCTCTCGATGAAGACGATGTCGGCGCCCGCCTGGCGGTACAGCTTGCCACGCCGGATGGCTTCATCCAGCCCGAGGGTCGTGCGGGCATCGGTGCGGGCAATGATCAGAAAGTCGTCGCTCTTGCGGGCCTCGGCGGCGACCTCGATCTTCAGCGCCATCTCCTCGGCCGGGATGACGCGGCGGCCCGGGGTATGGCCGCATTTCTTCGGCACCTCCTGGTCCTCGATCTGGATGGCGGCGATGCCGGCGGCCTCGTAGCCCATCACCGTGTGGCGCACGTTCAGCAGCCCGCCGTAACCCGTGTCGGCGTCGGCGATCACCGGCGTCGCCGAGCCCTGGGCGAAGCGCCCCATGCGGCCGACCATGTCGGTGAAGGTGGCGATGCCGGCATCGGGAATGCCCAGATGCGAGGCGACAGTGCCATAGCCGGTCGCGTAGAGGGCGGAGAAGCCCATGCGGTCGGCAATGCGGGCGGAGATCATGTCGAAGATGCCGGGGGCGACGATGAACTGCTTCGCAGCCAGCGCTTCCTTGAGACGTTTGTCAGCCATTGTTTCGTTCCAGTCCGGGTCGTGAAGAAATCAGGCGGCGGCGGCCAGCGCCTGGCGCACCCGCGGCACCAGCCCGCCGGCCGCCAGGATGGCGCGCACCTCCTCGCCGAGCGGTGCCGCCTGCCAGAAGCGGTCGCCTTGCGTGATCGCCATGGCGTCCAGGTCGATGGCGGCGTCCTCGCCTTCGCGCAGCGCGCCGGCGGCCTCGGCGCAGAGCAGCACCGGCAGGCCGAGGTTCACCGCATTCCGAAAGAAGATCCGGGCGGCGCTGACGGCGACGATGGCGGCGACACCGGCCGCCTTCAGCGCGATCACCGCATGCTCGCGCGACGAGCCGCAGCCGAAGTTGCGCCCCACCGCCAGGATGTCGCCGGGGCGGACGCGGTGGATGAAATCCGGGTCCAGCCCTTCCATGCAATGCTTGCCCAATTCCTCGGGCTTGCGCAGCGCCAGGTAGCGGCCGGGCAGGATGACGTCGGTGTTCACCTCGTCGCCGAAGCGGTGGATGCGGCCACTGAACAACGCGCTCATGCCACGGCCTCCATCGCCATCACCTCGTCCGGGGGGCAGATCTCGCCGGCCACCGCGGCGGCCGCGGCAACCCAGGCATTGGCCAGGAAGACCTGGCTGTCGGGGTGGCCCATGCGGCCGCGATAGTTGCGGTTGGTGGTGGCGATGGCGGTCTCGCCCGCCGCCAGGATGCCCATATGGCCGCCGAAGCAGGCGCCGCAGGTCGGCGTCGAGATGGCGGCGCCGGCCCCCGAGATGATCTCCAGCAGCCCTTCCGCCATGGCCTGGCGCCAGATCTTCTGCGTCGCCGGCACCACCACCATGCGCACCCCCGGCGCCACCTGGCGGCCGCGCAGGATGGCGGCCACCTGGCGCAGGTCGGTCATGGTGCCGTTTGAGCAATTGCCGACATAGACCTGGTCGACCCGCTGCCCGCGCAGCGCGCTGACCGCGACGCCCGAGGCCGGCGATGGCGGCCGCGCCACCATCGGCTGCAGCGACCCCAGCTCGAGCTGGATCACCTCGCGATAGGTGGCATCGGCATCGGCGCGGACCGCCTCGGCCGGCGCCATGCCGCGCTTGCCCATGTCGGCGGCCGATTGCGCGTCGCCCTCGAAGACGCACATATCGGCGCCGGCCTCGACCGCCATGTTGGCGACCGCCATGCGCTCGTCCATGCCGAGTGCTGCGACCCCCGGGCCGCCGAATTCCAGCGCGGCGTCGGCGGCGCCGTCGGAGCCGATGCGGCGGATCAGCTCCAGGATCACGTCCTTGCCGGTGACATAGGCGCCGGCCGCGCCGGACAGCTCGACGCGGATGCTGTCGGGCACCCGCATCCACAGCTTTCCAAGCGCCAGCGCCCCGGCCAGGTCCGTCGAGCCGAAGCCGATGCCCAGCGCGTTGAAGGCGCCGGCGGTGCAGGTATGGCTGTCGGCGCCGAAGACGATGCTGCCATGGCCAACCATGCCGAGCTCGGCCAGCAGCGTGTGCTCGATGCCGCCGCGGCCGGGCTCGTAGAAATGCGCGATGCCGTGGCGGCGGGCGAAGTCGCGGGTCATGGCGATGGCGCCGGCCGCGGTCACGTCCGGGGCGGGCGCGAAATGATCGGCCACCAGCACGATGCGCGCCGGGTCGAAGGGGCGCTCGGCCCCCATGGCGTCGAACTGCTCGAAGGCCAGCGGGCCGGAGACATCGTTCAGCAGCACGACGTCGGGCCGCACGGTGATGATGCTGCCCGGCGGCGCCCGGCCCTCGACCGCATGGGCGGCCAGGATCTTCTCGGTGATGCTGCGGCCGCTCATGGCCACGCGACGCCTGTCGGCATGCTGCTTCCTTCCCGTCGCCGCAGCGCTTCCCCCGGGGGAGACCGGGATGCGCTGCCTGTCCTGCCTTGGCGCGACCGGTCTCGGGGCCGGCGCGTTGTGCAATCGTTAGCATAGATTTTCCGGCGTCAAAGCCGATTCGAACCGATGCTGCAGTGCGGGATCGTTTGCACGGCGATTCCGCCCATGCTAGCCGGAGGGCATGGATGAAGCCGCCGCCGCCCCGCGCCGCCCTGCCCGCCCCGCCGCGGCCAGGCCGTCCTCGGGGCGCGCCACCGGCCGTGCCACCCTGGGCAGCCTGGCGCAGAGCGCCGGCGTCGCGGCCTCCACCGTCTCCCGCGCGCTGCGCGGCGATGCGCGGATCTCGACCGAGGTGCGGGCGCGCATCACCGCCCTGGCCACCGAGGCCGGCTACACCCCCAATATCCTGGCCCGCACCCTGGTGCTGGGCCGCTCCGGCCTGATCGGGCTGGTGCTGGGGCCGGTGGAGAACCCCTTCTATGCCGAGCTGCTGCAGCAGGCGGTGCGGCTGGCCGCCGATCGCGGCTGCCGGCTGCTGCTGCTGCATGCCGGCCCCGGCCCGATCGAGGACGCCACCACCGAGGCGCTGCTGCAGTATCGCGTCGATGGCTGCCTGGTCAGCTCGGCCGAGCTGTCCTCCCGCGCCGCGGCCATCTGCGCGGCGAACAACGTGCCGCTGGTGATGATCAACCGGGTGGCGCGCGAGCATGGCTCGGCCGTCTCCTGCGACAACCGCGCCGGGGCCGAGCTGCTGGCAACCTTGCTGCTCGAGGCCGGGCACCGGCGGCTGGCGGTGGTCACCGGCAATGCCGCGACCTCCACCGGCCGCGAGCGCACCGAAGGCTTCTGTCAGTTTGTCGCCGCCGCTGGCGGCGACATGCCGTTGCTGGTGACCGGCGGCGCCAGCCATGCCGCGGGCTTCGCCGCCGGCCAGCGCATCGCGGCGATGCCGGCGGCCGAGCGCCCCGACGCCGTCTTCGCGGTCGCCGATATCCTGGCCATGGGCGTCATCGACGCGCTGCGCGAGGCCGGGCTCGCCGTCCCCGGCGATGTCTCGGTGGTCGGCATGGACGGGATTTCACTCGCCGACCGCCCGCCCTATCGGCTGACCACGGTGGTGCAGCCGCTGCAGGCCATGGTGGCGCGCGGCCTCGACCTGCTGCTGGCCGGCATCGAGCAGGGCGCCGTCGCCGCGCCGCAGGAACGCGTGCTGCTGCGCGGCACGCTGCGGCTCGGCGCCTCCGCCCGGCTTCCCGAGTCAGGGCTTCCGCTCACCGGAAGTCCCGCCGCGGCGCTGCCCGCGGCAGAGTGATCTGCCGCCCACCGCGGCGCAAACGGCAGGATCTGCGCCCCGCCGCGCCTAGCATCGGGGGGCCCCTTGCCAGCCGCGCATCGCTGCAGGAGGCTGCCGCCCTTTCTCGACGTCAGCAGCCCAGATCAGGAATCGCCGCGCCATGTCTCCTCCCGTCGATCGCGTCCAGGATGATGCGGCGCTGCCGGCCGAAGCCGATGTCGTGGTGATCGGCGCCGGCATCGCCGGCATCACCGCCGCCTATTACCTGGCCCAGGCCGGCAAGCGCGTCGCCGTGCTGGAGAAGGGCGTCGTCGCCGGCGAGCAGTCCAGCCGCAACTGGGGCTGGTGCCGCGTGCAGAACCGCGACGAGCGCGAGATCCCGCTGGCCCAGCGCAGCATGGAGCAGTGGGAGAAGCTGGTGGCCGAGACCGGCGCCGATCTTGGCTTCCGCCGCACCGGCCTGGTCTATGTCACCGACAGCCCGTCCGAGCTCGCCACCTGGCAGAAATGGGTCGATATGGCCCGCACCTACCAGCAGCACAGCCGCATGCTGACCGGCGACGAGGCCCGCGCGCTGACCCCGGGCAACACCCAGTCGCATCGCTGGATCGGCGGCGTGCAATCGGCCAGCGACGGCATGGCCGAGCCCGCCAAGGCCGTGCCCGCCATCGCCGAGGCCGCCCGGAAGCTCGGCGCCACCATCCACCAGCGCTGCGCCGTGCGCGGCATGGACACAACGGGCGGGCGCGTCAGCGGCGTCTTCACCGAGCGCGGCCTGATACGCGCGCCGGTGGTGCTGCTGGCCGCCGGCGCCTGGTCGTCGATGTTCCTGCGCCGCCACGACATCGACCTGCCGCAATCCAGCGTGCGCTCGACCATCTTCGCGACCGAGGTGGCGCCGGAAGTGACGCCGGGCGGCCTGGCGACGCCGGGGGTGACGGTCGGCCGCCGCCGCGACGGCAGCTACATCATCGCCGCCGCCAATCGCGGCCAGATCGAGCTGACGCCGCAGGGCATCCGCTATGCCCGCAAGTTCTGGCCGACGCTGATGGAGCGCCGCAAGAGCGTGACCTGGGGCTTCGGCGGGTCGTTCTTCCGCGGCCCCGGCGCGCATTACGGCAAGTGGTCCTTCGACAAGCCGACGGTCTTCGAGCAGGAAGACATGCGCACCCTGGACCCGACGCCGAACACCTCCATCATCCCCGCCGCGCTGGCGAAGATCGCCCATTCCTGGCCCGACTTCGCCGGCGTGAAGATCCGGCAGAGCTGGGGCGGCTGGATCGACAGCACGCCGGATGCGGTGCCGGTGATCGACCAGGTCGCCGCCCTGCCCGGCCTGTACCTGTCGACCGGCTATAGCGGGCATGGCTTCGGCATCGGCCCGGGCGCCGGCCGGCTGGCGGCCGACCTGATCCTGGGCAAGCCGCCGATCGTCGACCCGACGGCCTTCCGCTACGCCCGCCTGGTCGATGGCTCGCCCATCCGCCGCCCCGGCATGTTTTGATTCTTTTCCGGTTCTGCCGCGCTCGATGGCGCGGCAGGGCGCCCTGCTGATAGGAAGAAAAATGTCCGAGGCGAAGCCGCGCTGCCACATCCCCGCCGGCGGCGAATTTCTGCTCTTGCCGCCGACGCAGCAGGCCTTCGCCTATCGCAACGTGGACCGGATGTTCGCGACACGGCCCGTCACCCGCGGGCCAACGCCGCGGCTGCTGCCGCGCGGGCCCGAGGTGGCGCCGCGCTACGTCGTCGATGGTGTCGAGCACGGCGTCGACGACTATATCGACCGCGCCTGCGTCTCCGGCATCCTGGCGATCAAGCGCGGCCGCATCGTGCTGGAGCGCTATGCGCTGGGGCTCGAGGAAGCGACCCGCTGGTCGACCATGTCGATGGTGAAGTCGCTGACCTCGACGCTGATTGGCGCGGCGCTGAAGGACGGCGCCATCGCCAGCCTGGACGACAAGGTGTCTTCCTATGTGCCGGCCGTGCGCGGCTCGGCCTATGACGCGGTCGCGGTGCGCGACCTGCTGACCATGTCCTCCGGCGTTGCCTGGAGCGAGGACTACACCGACCGCCATTCCCACGTGAACCGCTACAGCCAAAGCCTGGGCGACAAGGTGCCCGGCGGCGTGCTGGCGCTGCTGCGCGAGCTCGCCCCCGAGCACACCCCCGGCAGCCGCTTCCTCTACAACACCGGCGACACCTATCTGCTGGGCTGCCTGCTGTCGGCGGCGGTGGGGACGACCATCGCCGACTACATGACGCGCCGCATCTGGGCGCCGCAGGGCATGGAGTTCGACGCCTTCTACACGCTGGAATCCGAGGGCGGGCAGGAGATCGGCGGCAGCCGCGCCGGCATGACGCTGCGCGACCTCGGCCGCTTCGGCCTGTTCCTGCTGGAAGGCGGCCATGGGGTGCTGCCCGAAGGCTGGCTCGCCGAGGCGTCGCGCCCCGCCTTCACCCTGAACCCGGCCGAGAACTCCTTCGGCGCGACCGGCTATGGCTATAGCTGGTGGCTGCAGGACGGCGTGATGGCGGCGGTGGGCTTCGCCGGCCAGAGCCTCTGCCTGGACCCGGCGGAGAAGCTGGTGGTGGTCACCCTCTCCGCCCGGCCGCAGCCGCCCTATGCGGCGGCCTACACGGTCGACATGAAGGCGGAGCGCGCGGCCTTCCACGCCGCGCTCACCGCCGCCCTGCGCTAGGCTCGCCTCAGGCGGTGACGTGGACCCCGGGGCGGCGCCCCTGGTTCCACTTCCCGCCGAGCGCGCGCTCGATCTGCGCCGAGAGCTGCAGCAGTAGCCCGTCGCCACCCTGCTTCGTCTGCGCCTGGATGCCCAGCGGCAGGCCATGCGCCTGCTCCGCCATCGGCAGCGAGATGCCCGGAATGCCGCAGAGATTCGACAGCGGCGTATAAGCAAAAAACTTCCAGAGATTGCCGAACCAGTCGTGCACGTCGGTGTTGTCGCTGATCGTCAGGTATTCCGTCGTGCCGACCTTCGGCGTCGGCAAGGCGGTGATCGGGGTGAGGAGAATATCCCAGTCCTCGAAGAAGGCGCCGAAGGCGCGCGACGTCGCGTTGAAGGCGGCCTGCATCTTCGTCCGCTCGGAATAGGTGGCGCCGATGCCGGCCTGCCAGATGCGGATGTTCATCGGCTCGATGAGCTCCGCCGGCGGCGGGGCGCTGCGGCCGACCTGGGCCAGCAGCGTCTCGATGGTCTGGGCGAAGTTGGTGATGTAGCAGGTGGTCTGCGCGGCATAGGCGGCGCGGAAATCGACCTTCGGCACCACCCATTCGACATGATGGCCGAGGGTTTCCAGGAAGCGCCCGACCCGCTCCAGCTCGGCCACGAATTCCGGAATGGCGCGGTAGTCGCCCCATTCATGCGACAGCGCGATGCGCAGCTTCGACGGGTCGCGCTGGATCAGATCGGCATAGGGCTCGGGCGCGGTCCAGTAGGGCATGAACTCGCCCGGCGCGCCGCCGCGGCAGGCGTCGATGAAGCTGGCCATGTCGCGCACCGTGCGGGTCTGGCAGCCCTGGGTGGAGACCACCCCCATCAGGTCGGAGCTGCCGGGCGCGACCGACAGAACCCCGCGCGACGGCTTCAGCCCGATATTGCCGCAGACGCCGGCCGGGATGCGGATCGAGCCGCCGCCGTCCGTCGCGTGCGAGATCGGCGTGACGCCCGCGGCCACCGCCGCCGCCGTGCCGGCCGAGGACCCGCAGGTGGTGTAGTCCAGGTTCCACGGGTTGCGGGTGACATACATCGCCGGGTTCTCGGCCGAGCTGCAGACGCCGAATTCCGGCGTGGTGCTGCGGCCGATGATGTTCAGCCCAGCCTTGCGCAGCTGGCCGGTGAGGAAGCTGTCGGCCGCCGCGCGATTGCCGCGCATCAGGAAAGAACCCATCTCCTGCAGCCGGCCCTTCAAGGTCGGGCCCAGGTCCTTCATCAGGTAGGGCACGCCCGCGAAGACGCCGTCGGCATTCATGCCGTCCTTGAGCGGATCGGCGACGACATCGTCGAAGACCTCGACGACGGCGGAGAGGGCGGGATTGACCTTGGCGATGGCGGCGGCGGCCTGGGCCGCGAGCTCGGCGGGGGTCACCTGGCCCGCGCGGACCAGGCCTGCCAGCGCTGTCGCGTCATGCCCGGCCCATTCTTCCCAGCTCATCGCCAACGTCATCGCGGCCATCCTTCAGCATCTCTCGGAAGTCCGCGAGCCTAGGGCCGCGCCGCACCCGGTCAAGGTGGCCGCGCCCCGGATCGTGAAGCGGCGATCCCTGGCCGCCCGGCCCCGGCTGCGCTTAGGTCGCGCCGATGCCGAGCGAAACCCCGACCCGACCGATCAACCCGCTCTGGCTGGTGCTGGGCCTGGCGATCATCGTGCTGCTGCCCTTCGGCCCGATGCCGCTGCTGGTGGGCGGCCTGGCGGGCATGTTCCTGGGCCAGCAGCTGGCGCTGGTCCCGGGCGTGCTGGCGGTGGTGCTGCTGTTCCTGCTGGCGGGGCCGGAGCCGGTGGGCGCGCGGCTGTGGCCCGCCTTCCGCTGGGGGGCGGGCACAGTGCTGGCGGCGACGGTACCGGCCGCCGTGGTCGCGCTGGCCTGGAGCGACTGGCTGGAGGCGCAGCGCTTCGCCCTGCTGGAGCTGGCGCTGTGGATCGACGCCGCCTGGCTGCTGCCGGCGGCGCTGCTGGCCTGGTGGCGCCCGGCCGGCGCGCGCTGGCCGAAGGCGCTGCTCGTGGCCTGCGCCCTGACCTCGCGGCTGATGATGTTCCCGCTGCTGCTGGCGGGGGTGGTCACCAGCAGCGAGATGAACGGCATGCAGGTGATCGTGGCGCCGATCTTCGCCGCCGGTATCTGCCTCGGCATGCTGATGCTGCTGGGCCTGTGCGGCGCCGTGGCCTGGGGGCTGCAGGCCGCCGGGCGCTGGCTGCCGCCGCGGCGGATCCTGGCGGTGCTCGCCTTGGCGGCGCTGGCGGCGCAGCTGGCCCGGCTGGCGCTGGGGCTGCCCGCCGGGCTCTGATCCCCTGATGCAGGATATCGGATATACCCGATATCAGCCCAGCGCGCCGATCCTGCCCCAGTCCTTGAGCGCCGAGGGATCGGCCCCGGCGACGGCCAGGCTTTTCCAGACGACGGTCGCGATGGTGTCGTAGACGGGCAGGCCCAGCGCCGCCTCCCAGCCCGCGACCAGGGGTGCGGCGCGCAAGTTGGTGCAGACGACGGCGACGGCATCGACGCCTTCCGCGGCCACCGCTTCCACCATCCCGGTCAGCGCCGCGCCCTCGACCTCACTGAAGGAAAAATTCTCCTGCAGGCCGAGGTGGCGCTCGCTGCTGCAATCGACGCCGAGCGTCGCGTAGTTGGCGACGATGCGCGCCTGGACATCGTCGCGATAGGGCGTGACCAGGCCCAGCCGCTTCACCCCCGTCGCCGCCAGGATGTCGTTCAGGGCGAGCATCGAGGTGGTGGCGGGAATGCCGGTCGCCGCGGTGATGCGCTCGCACAGGCGGTGGTCCGCCTCGAAGCCCAGCCAGCCGGCAGAGGTGCCGTTCCAGCCGATGACATCGACGCGGGCATCGGCCAGCAGCTCGGCGGCGCGCAGGATGGCGCTGTCGTCGAACTGGGCGAGGGCGCTGTCGGACAAAGCGATCTCGGTGACGCGGAACCGGGAGAAATGCGCCGAGGCGCCGGGGACGCTGGCGACCATCGCCTGGGTCACCGGCTCCAGCACCGTGTTGGAGGAGGGCGTCAGCATCCCCAGCCGGATGCGCTTCTCACTCATTGAGGCCGCGCCCCGGATAGGGGTGGGTCGCCATCCAGTGCTGCGCGATGTCGATGCGCCGCGTCACCCAGACATCGTCGAATTGCTGGATATAGTCGAGCAGCTTGGCCAGGCCCCGCGCCCGCGCCGGATGGCCGATGAGGCGCATATGCAGCCCGATCGACATCATCTTCGGCGTCTTCGCACCTTCCTCGCGCAGCATGTCGAAGCCGTCGCGGACGAAGCTGAACCAGTCGTCGCCGGTGCCGACATGCCCGTTGAATTTTCCATCATTGTGGGTCAGCGAATAGGGCACCACGAGATGCGGCTTGCCCTCCACCGTCAGCCACCAGGGCAGCTCGTCGGCATAGCTGTCGCTATCGTACAAGAAGCCACCTTCCTCGGCGACGAGGCGGCGGGTGTTCACGCTGGGTCCATAGCGGCAGTACCAGCCGAGCGGGCGGTTCCCGACGGTCTTCTGGAGCGATTCCACGGCGCGGCGGATATGCTCGCGCTCCTCGTCTTCCGACAGCTCCCAATGCTTCACCCAGCGCCAGCCATGGCAGCACAGGTCGAAGCCGCTCTCCCGGATGGCCGCCGCCGCCTCCGGGTTCCGCTCGAGCGCGAGCGCGCAGCCGAAGACCGTCATCGGCAACCCGCGTTCCTGGAACAGCCGCATCAGCCGCCAGAAGCCAACGCGGCTGCCATATTCGAACATGCCCTCGGCGGCCAGGTCGCGGCCCTTGGACTGCTGCCCGCCGGATTCGGTCAGGCCCCATTCGCTATGGCCCTCGCCGTCCTGGACCGAGGGCTCGGAGCCTTCCTCGTAGTTCATGACGAAGTTGACGGCGAGCTTCGCGCCCTTCGGCCAGCGCGGATCGGGCGGATTGGCGCCGTAGCCGCGGAAGTCGCGACGCACCTCATAAGCCATGCGGAAAAGCCTTTCAGGGCAGGTCGAGATCCAGGTCGAAGGGCGGAACCGGAACGAATTCCTCGTCGGTGGCCGAGCCGTCGCGCCACATCACCACGGCGAAGCGGGCGGGCACCTCCAGCACGGTCAGCGGATGGTGCCAGACATTGGCGGCATAGGTCACGCCCTGGCCGCGCCCGGCCAGGAAGGCCTCGGCGCGGTCCATGTCCGGCCCGCCGCTCGCCGCATGCGGCGCCACCAGCACCACCCAGCGCGAGGGGCCCAGGGGAATGAAGCTCTGGGAGGAAAACTCATGCCGCTCCATGGTGCTGACGCGCAGCAGCCCGCCCGGATGCGGCTCCCGGCAGGAGAAGGCCAGGCTGGGCCAAGCGCCGGCGCGCTCGCTGCCGAGCGCGCGCTCGAAATAGACGCGACCCGGCTGGTTGGGGGCCTCGAGCACCTCGCCGTATGGGGCGAAGGCTTCCGCGCTCAGGCGCTTCAGGGTCAGGCTTCCGGTCACGCTCATCCGGCCATCCTCCGCACCAGGCCCACGGCCCGGTCCATCACGACGAGAAGAAGGAAAGCGACCGCCACCAGCACGCCGGAGGCCGCCGCGACACGCACATCCAGCGCGCTTTCCATCATGCCCCACAGGCGGATCGGCAGCATGTCGGTCCCGGCGGAGGAGAGGAAGAGCGACACAGGAACATTGTCGAGAGAAGAGACAAAGGACAGGAAACCGCCCGCGGCGACGCCCGGCAGGATCAGCGGCAGGATGACGCGGCGGAAGGTGCGCCACGGGGAGGCGCCGAGGCTGGCGCTGCTCTCCAGCAGCGCGGGGTCGAGCCCGGCCGCGCTGGCGCCGACGGTGCGCAGCGCGAAGGGCGTGGCGATGATGGCATGCCCCGCCACCAGCAGCAGGAAGGAGGGCGGCAGCCGCAGCCAGGAGAAGAACATCAGGGTGGCCAGGCCGTAGGCGATGCCGGGCAGCACCAGCGGCGCCAGGAAGGCGCCCTCGGCGAAGCGGGCCCAGGTCGCGCGGGAGCGGGAGATGGCGAGCGCCGCGGCGGTGGCCAGCGCCGTGGCGATCGCCGCGGTGCAGGCGGCGACGGCGAGCGAATTCAGCGCCGCCCGGTGGATCTGCGCCGAGCGGGTGGCGTCGAACAGCTCGGCATACCAGCGCAAGGTCAGCCCCGGCGGCGGGAAGCGCAGCGCCTGGGAGGTGGTGAAGGAGGTCAGCAGCACGATCAGCACCGGCCCGGCCAGCACCAGCAGCCCGATCGCCGCCAGCGCCAGGATCAGCAGCGCCAGCGGCCGGTCGCGCGCGGCCAGGCGCATCATGCCTGCGCCCCCCTGGCGAGCGCGGAGAGCGCGGCGGCGACCGCCAGCACGCTGCCCATCAGGGTCAGCGCCATGGCGGCGGCCAGCGGCCAGTTGAAGACCACCATGGCCTGCTGCCAGACCAGCGCCGGCAGATAGGCGAGCCGCCCGCCGCCGATCACCGATTGCGAGATGAAGGCGGTGGCCGCCGAGGCGAAGACCAGCGTGGCCCCGGCCAGCAGCCCCGGCAGCGCCAGCGGCAGCACCACCTTTCGCAGGGTCCGGAACAGCGAGGCGCCGAGCGCGGATGAGGCATCCAGCAGCGAGGGATCGATGCGGGCCAGCGCCGCGATCAGCGGCAGCAGCATCAGCGGCATCTCGATCTGGGTCAGCGCCAGGATCAGCCCGGGCTCGGTCTGCAGCAGCGCCACCGGGCTGCTGACGATGCCGGTGGACAGCAGCGCCGTGTTGATCACCCCTTCGCGGCCGAGGATGACGATCCAGGCGAAGGTGCGCACCACCACCGAGGTCAGCAGCGGCAGCACCGCCGCCAGCAGAATGATTTTTTTCAATCCCGGCCCGGCGACCATGTGCAGCAGGGCCAGCGGCACCGCCAGCAGCATCGTCGCCAGCACCGCCAGCGCGCCCAGCCGCAAGGTGTTCAGCACCGCGCCCAGATGGAAGCTGTCCCCCAGCACGTCGAGCCAGGCCTGAACGCTGAACTGGGAGAAGTTTTCATCCGTCGCGAAGGAGGTGGCCGCGAGGAGAAGCAAGGGCGCCAAAAAGAAAGAAAACTGGGCCAGGCCCAGCGGCACGGCCAGCTTCCAGGCGCCCTCGCCCATGGCTACTTCGCCATCTCGCGGTTGAAGCGGTCGATCCAGCGGGCGCGCAGCGGGTTGATCTTCGACCAGTCATGGCTGACGAAGTTCTTCAGCTCGTCCAGCGACTTCACCGGGACATCGGCGCCCGGCGTCACCCCGGTGTTGACGGGGACGAAGAAATACGGCGCCTGGCTCAGCGCCGCCTGCACCGGCGTCGAGATCATGGTGTCGATATACTGGTAGGCGGCGTCGATGTTCTTCGAGCCCTTGGCGATATGCATGGTGGTGCCGAAGGCCGCCGCCCCCGTCTCGGGCACGGCGAAGTCGATGTCGACGCCGCGCGACTTCAGCAGGGTCACGGTGTAGGTGTTGGTGTACATCACATCGATCTGGCCCTGCTGGAACAGCCCTGCCATGGCCGCCGGCTGCGCGACGGCAGCCACCTGCGGCAGGATTTTCCTCAATTCGACGAAGAGCGGCTCGACGTCGCTTTCCGAGCCACCGAAGACCTTGGCCATCTCGATCAGCGAGATCGTGCCGAAGGTGGTGCCGAACCCCGTCAGGCCAAGCCGCGAGGCATATTCCGGCTTGAACAGGTCGCGCCAGCCGGCGGGCTTGGCCAGCTTCTTCGGGTTGTAGGCGATGCCCACCACCTGGGCGGCGACGCCGGCGCCGACCGTGTCGGCATAGCCCGCCGGCAGCTTGTCGCGGTTCGGCAGGCGGGCGGGGTCGAAGGGCTCGAACAGGCCGAGGTCGATGCCGCTGACCCGGGGGCCGGGGTCGAGCACGAAGACATCGAAGGGCGCCGTGCCGCGCGCCGCCCGCGCCTTGGCGATCTGGTCGACGGCGAAGAGCGGCTCATAGGCGACGTCCACCCCATGCGCCTGCTTCAGCGCCGGCGACAGCACGGCGCGCAGCGCCTCGTCCCAGCCGCCGGGATAGACGGCGGCGGTCATGCTGCCGGCGGCCCGCGCCGGGCGTCCCGGCAGGAGGGCCGCGCCGGCGAGGCCCAGCGTGGCCCCCAGGACAGTGCGGCGGCTGAGGTCGGTCATGCGGCATCTCCGGCGGCGAAGAGGGCGGGACGGGCTTCGGGCAGCAAGGCGACGCGCACCGGCCCCGGGACGGGCGGCGCGCCATGGCGGGGCTGGTGCAGCTTGAGCTCGGTGGAACCCGCCTCGACGTCGTGCATCAGGGCCGGGCCGAGCGGCAGCGACTGGCGCAGCCGGGCCGGGAAGGCGGCTGGGTCGGGGTCGGACGCGTCGCGCAGCGCCAGCTGCTCGGGGCGGGCGGTCAGCAGCACGCGCTCGCCGACGGCGAAGCCGCGCGGGCTGTCGGCGACCAGGCTGGCGCCGACATCGAGGCGGATGCGATAGGCCGCGCCCTCCCGCGCCTCGATCCTTCCGTGCAGCCGGTTGCTGGTGCCGACGAAGCCGGCGACGAAGGGGGTGGCGGGGTTGTCATAGACCTCCGCCGGGGCGCCCACCTGCTCGACGCGGCCGCCGCGCATCACCGCCATGCGGTCGGCCATGCTCATCGCCTCGTCCTGGTCGTGGGTGACCAGGACAGCGGTGACGCCGAAGCGGCGCTGGATGCGCTTGATCTCCAGCTGCAGGTCAAGCCGCAGCGCCCGGTCCAGCGCGGCGAAAGGCTCGTCGAGCAGCAGGATCGCGGGCTCGATGGCGAGCGCGCGTGCGAGCGCCACGCGCTGCTGCTGGCCGCCGGACAGGGCGCGCGGCCTGCGCTCGGCGAAGGCTTCCATGCGCACGGCGGCGAGCGCGGCCTCGACCTTCTGCCGGATTTCTTTCTGCGGCCGGCCACGGGCCTCGAGCCCGTAAGCCACGTTCTGTGCCGCCGTCATATGCGGGAACAGGGCATAGGACTGGAAGACAATGCCGACGCCACGGCCGCCGGGCGGCAGGTGGTCGATCGGCCTGCCATCGACCAGCACGCGCCCGGCCTCGGGGCGGATGAAGCCGGCGACCGAGCGCAGCAGCGTCGTCTTGCCGCAGCCCGAGGGGCCGAGCAGCGCCAGGATCTCCCCCGGCGGGACGGTCAGGGTGACGTCGTCGACCGCGGTCGCCTGGCCGTAGCGGACGCGGATGCCGTCCATGTCCAGGCGGTGGCCCGCCGGGGTTCCGGTGACCAGGGCGGCATCGGCGGGGGGCATCTGCTCGAGCATTCCGCTCCGGCAACCAGCAAGGCGCATGCCAGGGGCGCGGCGGCCCGGTTTGCCAGGATCGCGCCGCCGCCCCCGCCCCGGCTGCGCCCAAACCGCGCGCGGCTGCCCATTCTCCGGGCAGCCGGGTACCGTGGCCCGGCTCTTGCTCCGCGTTGCGGGCACGGCATGGAGGCGGCGGCATGACACGGGACCTGGTGGGCTATGGCGGGCGCTGGCCGGATCTGCGCTGGCCGAACGGGGCGCGGCTGGCGGTGTCGCTGGCCGTCAACCTGGAGGAAGGCGCCGAGCAGCAGGTGGGCGATGGCGACCCGGCCTCGGAACGCATGGGCGAGGTGATCAGCGTCGTCGCCCCCGGCACCCGCGACCGCGGCCAGGAACAGATTTTTGCTTATGGCACCCGGGCGGGGATCTGGCGCTTCCTCGACGCGCTGGAACGCCACGCGCTGCCGGCGACCTTCCTGATGTGCGGCCGCGCCGTCGCCCGCGCGCCGGGGCTGGCGGAAGCCGCGGTGCAGGCGGGGCACGAGGCGGCGCTGCATGGCTGGCTCTGGCGGCCGCATGCCGACTACGCCAATGCCGCCAGCGAGGCCGCCGATATCGACCGCGCCATCGCCGCCATCCGCGCCGCCACGGGGGCCACCCCGCGCGGCTTCTTCTGCCGCGGCGCCGAGAGCGACTGGACCCGCTCGCTGCTGGCCGAGCGCGGTTTTCTCTACGCCTCGAACGCCTTCGACGACGACCTGCCCTATCGCGACACAGCCCATCCCGGGCTGCTCGTCGTGCCCTATGCGCTGGACAGCAACGACATGAAGTTCTTCCACCCCAACGGCTTCGTCCGCGCCCAGGAGATGGTCGACTATGTCGAGGACGCGCTGGCCGTGCTGCTGGCCGAGGCGGAACGCGGCCAGCCGCGGCTGCTCAACATCGGCTACCACCTGCGCATCGCCGGGCGGCCAGGGCGGTTCCGCGCCTTCGAGGGCGTGCTGGCGATGCTGAAGCGGCTGGGCGACCGGGTCTGGGTGGCGCGGCGGGACGCGATCGCCGAGGCGTTCCTGGCCGCCCCCCAATGAAAAACGGGGCGCCCCTTCCGGAGCGCCACGCCTCACATCAGAGAAATCAATTCCAGCCGGCGATGGCGTCCGTCGTCAGGATCAGCCGGCTGCCCGCCCCCGCGGGCAGCAGCCACAGGCTGGTGCGGGTGCCGGGCTCCAGCCGCGGCAGGGTGATGGTCGCCGGCGCCAGGGCGCCGCAGGGGGCGGCGAGGCCGGTGCTGACCGGGTTCAGGTCGCGCCAGGCGGCGGCGCCGAAGCCGATGTCGCGGAAGACGACCGCATCGCCCTCGGCCAGCTTCAGCGTCGCGCTGCAGGCCGGCATCAGGTTATGAAAAGAAACCCGGGCGCGGGCCTTGTTGAACATCACCCCGTCCGCGGCGCTGGCGACCTGGTAGCCCTGGGCGCCCTCGCCGGTGACGACCAGGGTGGTGTAGGCCTCGGGCTTCAGCGGAATGTCGATGGTCTGCTCGCGGCCGCCCGACAGCTGCAGCCGCAGCGGGCGGCTGGCGTCGCGCACCAGCTGGAAGGGGGTGACGCGGCCAGCATCCTCGGCGGTCGCGCGCAGCTGGGTGCCGTCCGGCAGCCGCGCCTGCAGCGGCCGGTTCAGCCCGTTGATGACGCGGACGAAGGCCGAGCCAGGCGGCGGCTGCTTGCCGTAGAGCGAATCCTGCGCCGCGGCGGGCTGCGCGAGGCCGAGCGCCAGGACAGCGACGGCGCCCAGGGCCGCCGCGCGAAAACCGGAAAAGGACATCACGCGACCACCTGCTTCATGCGGGCCAGGAAGGCCTCGTCGGCCATGGCGTTCTGCCCCCAGGTCGCGGTGCGGTCGGGCGGCGATTCGAAATCGAGCTCATGGCAGCCCCAGACGATGGCCTTGGGCCGCCCCTGCTGGAAGGACGCGCTGCCGACATAGTCCAGCATGGTCTTGTAGGGGCCGATCTGGTGCACGTTCCAGGCCAGCGAGACGGTGCGGTTCAGGTGGTAGCCCAGCATCGCCGCCAGGCCGTAGCGCTGGTGGAAGAAGCTGCTGCCGATGGCGGCGACATCGGCGCGCGGCTCGTCCAGCAGCGAGGCGCCGCCGCCCTGGGGCGTGATCACCGGCTGCCAGAAATGCGGGTCCTGGAAGCTGCGCTTGTCGGCGACCGGCAGCAGGTTGCGCAGGTCGCCGGCATGCTCGTCCTCGCGATAGGTCACCGCCGAGCGCACCTGGCCGGTGGTCGGCGACAGCGCCGGGTTGCGGGCCAGCTGCATGGCCATGCCATGCGCGGCGATGGCGCAGCCGGCGGGCGTCCAGTGGGTGTCGGTCTTGAAGAACAGCGGCTGGTCGGGCTGGCGCTGGCGCTGGGTGGCGAAGGCCTCGGCCAGGTTGGCGATGGCGAAGCCGGCATCCTGCAGCGCCTTCTGCCCGGCGCTGTAGCGGCCCTGGAAATCGGCCGGGAAGGATGTCCCCGGCGGGATCATGTCGCGATAGATGCGGGTGCGCGACGGGATCAGCAGGATGTTCAGGTCGACGCCGCCGGCGGCCAGCAGGCGGCGGGTCTCGCCCAGCACATGGACGATGCGGCGGCGCGCCTCGGGCGGGGTCTGCCGCGACAGGTCCCAGCGCGGGAACAGCCAGCCGTCGCGGCCGCGCAGCAGCAGGTTCTCCTGGGCGGCGGCCGTGCGGGACGCGACCAGCGGCGCCACCAGGCCGGCGGCGCCCAGCCGCAGCAGCCCGCGCCGCGGCAGGCGCGGCCCCGCGCCGCCTGCATCCCGGGGCTCGACCCCACCCCGATCCTGCCCAGCCGCCATCGCCGCCTCCTTACGCTATCAACCCAATCCAGTTTTCGAAATTAGCCAAGCTCATGTCAATTGATGGCGAGGCGTCAAATTTAAGGGATACGTATATTTTTTGGGTTGCCCTGGCGACCGAATTTGCGCTTAGCGCAATAATGGTCGGACCGCGGCCCGATTGGTTCCAGATCTGGCCGCGCTGCCTTAGGGGACTTGTCGCCCCGGGGCCGGTCACAGGGCGCAGGCCGGTCCCATGGGCGGGAGGTCGGCGGCTTTCCGGCGGGGCACAGCAGAAAGGCCGGCCCGGTTGCCCGGGCCGGCCTATCATGCATCAGATGAAATAATAACGGTGAAGAAACTACTCGGCGGCGTCCTGCCCGGCCTCGCTGTCGAACAGCGGCTGGCTGAAGCCGGTGCCCGGCCCCCAGGCCTGGCCGGCGCGCAGCGCGTCGCGGATCAGGCTGGCCACCGATTGCAGATGGTCCCACATCGCCGCATGGGCGGCGGCCGGATCGCGGGCGGCGATGGCGTCGGCCAGGCGGCGATGCTCGGCGATGCCGCGGCGGCGCACCGCCTCATCCACCAGCGAGGCCCGCATCATCGACCATTCGCCGCGCACCCGGCAGCTTTCCAGCTGCTCGAACAGCGCAAGCAACAGCGGATTCTGCGCAGCCTGCGCAATCGCCCGGTGCAGCGCGGTGTCCCAGCGGCCCCAGCTGTCCAGGTCGCCGGTCTCGCTGCCGCGGCGCACCGCCTGGTCGATGCTCGCCAGGTGCTCGCTGCCCGCCTTGGCGGCGGCGAGCCCGGCCAGCTGCGGCTCCAGCGCCAGCCTGGCCTCCATGATGTCGAGCGGCTGGCCGGGCGGCATCAGCCGCGCGGGCTCGGTCGCCGGACGCGGGCCCAGGAAGGTCCCCTGCCCGACGCCACGCCACAGCTGCCCTTCCAGCTCGAGCCGCGCCAACCCCTCGCGGAGGGCGCGGCGGCTCAATCCCAGCTTGGCGGCCAGGTCGCGCTCGGGCGCCAGACGCGCCCCTTCGGGCAAACTGAGCCCCGCCAGATGAGCCCGCAATGCTTGCAGGGCCTCGTCGCCTTTCCTCATGTGACCATGATACGAAGGTTCCTCTGACGTGAAAGCTTGATTCCGCGCGTTTTGCTCAAGAATCGGCAAATATTTCCAATAGTTGAATAGCACCAATTCTTTATTGGTTCCAATTTCAGCTCGTTCTCGGCCATTTTTTTTAACGTAGGTTAAAGAATTCCGCGGGATGGCCGGCGGAGGGTCCCGCCGGGCGATCGCCGCGCTGCACGGTTTGGCGCCTGCACTGCAAATTTCGCGAATCGCATTTTTGCGCCGACCGGCCTGGCGGCTGCGGCACCCCGATACCGGCATTCGCAGGATACCGGCGATCATGGGCAAAAAGCCCGTGCCGCGCGCGACCAGGCGGGTCAGCTTTGCGCGAGCGCCCGGCGCCCCGGAAAACGCCTTCCAGTATCCGGAAGTATCGGCGGCCCGCCGGAATTCGCCCGCCGGAATTCGCCCGCCAGCGGGTCCGGCGGGCGCGGATCGCGTTTCCGCGACAGGAAACTTTGTCTCGCGGGCCCGGCGGCGCTATTGCAGCCAGAGCAAACCCCCAGAGCAAGCCCGGAGAGCGCCGTCATGGCCGGATACGCCCCGCCGCAGGAATACGAGGATGACGTGGAGCCGGCCCCCTCGCTGCTCTGGCGCGGGCTGCGGCTGACCGTCTGGGCGGTGGTCAGCTTCGCCCTGACCTTCGTCGAGCTGGTGGCCGAATGGGTGGCGCCCCTGGTGCTGATGGCCGGGCTGGCCTGGTGGGGCGTGCTGCAGGTGGTCGCCACCATCCGCGTCGAGCCGGAGATCCAGCATTTCTTCCAATATGTCCCGCGCCAGCTGCTGGTCGGCGGCACCGTCTGGACGCCGACCATGCTGATCACCCAGGGCCTGACCCTGCTGGCGGTGGTCGCCGCCTGCCGCGTGCTGAACCGGCTGATCTCGCGCGAGGTCTGATCGCCGGGCGGCCCCGAAACAGGGCGCCCGAACGCGACTCTGGGCGCCAGCGGGGCGGTTCGGCGCCGCCCTGCGGCCGCGGGTGAAGCCGGGCGCGCAAGCCCTTGGCGCGTCATGAAACCTTGGAAATCCAGCGCGCAAGCGGGCCCTGCCATGCGGCCCGGGCCGCAGACGGATGCTGGCAGGCCGGGCCGCGCGCCTGCTAGGATGGTGGCCTTCTCCGCCCGGTCGATACGACCCGGCGCGCCACGAAAGCCTCGCCGCATGCGGTTGTCCCGTGCCCAGCTTCTGCGCCTCGTCCCCGGCCTCGCGCTGGCGGCCGCCGCCCCGGCCCGCGCCCAGTCTTCCGCGACGCCGCCCGCGACGCCGCCTGCCACAGCCCCGGCCACGCCGCCGGGCAGCACCGCCAACAGCCCGAACCCGGCCAGCAGCAATGGCGACCTGGTCTATGTGCTGAATTCGGGCGAGGCCAATATCCTGGTGCTCGACGGCACCACGCGGGAGGAGCGCAAGCGCATCCCCGTGCTGCGCGAGGTGCACCACCTGGCGCTGACGCCGGACGGCAACACGCTGATGGTGGGCGATTCCGGCGCCAACGAGATGCTCTTCATCAACCCGGCGACGGGCGAGCTGAAGAAGCGCGAGGTGCTGTCCAACCCCTATCACCTGGGCTTCAGCCCCGACGGCAAGCGGCTGGTCATCACCAGCCTGCGCCGCGACCAGGTCGATATCTATGGCTGGGACGGCGCCGCGCTGACCCTGCAGAAGCGCCTCAGCCAGCCGGACATGCCGAGCCACCTGGCCTTCCGCCCCGACAATGCCGTGGTCTATGTCACGCTGCAGGGCAATGGCCAGCTGGTCGCCATCAGCCTGGAGACGCTGGAGCCGCTGTGGTCGCTCGATGTCGGGCCGGAGCCGGCGGGCATCATCTGGCACAATGACCGGCTGCTGATCGGCATCATGGGCAGCGACCATGTCGCCGTGGTCGACCCCGCCACCCAGGCGATCGAGCGCACCATCGTCGTCGGTCGCGGCGCCCATGCGCTGTTCCCGGCGCCGAAGGGCGGGCCGATCTTCGTCACCAGCCGCGTCGACAGCCGCATCTCGCTCCTCGACCCGACGACGCTGACGGTGACCCGGACGCTGCGGGTGCCGGGCGGGCCGGATTGCATCAGCATCGATCCGCAGGGCCGGCTCTGGGTGACGCTGCGCTGGCAGGGCCGCATCGCCGTCATCGACCCGGAGACCGGCAAGATGGAGGTGCAGCGCGCCGGCCGCTCGCCGCATGGCATCCTCTACGCCTCGGTCGCCGCCCAGCGCGCCGCCGCCACCAACTGAGGCGGGCATGGCTTTCGCTGCGATCCACCGCCGGCGGCTGCTGGGCGGCGCGCTCGGGCTGACGGCGGCCCCAGTGCTGGCCCAGCCGGCCCTGCCGCAATGCCGGGCCGGCACGCTCTACCTGACCATCGACACCGGCTGGGGGCGCGAGGCGGAAATGATCGCGGCCGCCCTGGCGCGGCACGGGGTCAAGGCCACGCTGTTCCTGGCCGACGAGCCGGATTTCCGCGGCGGCACCACCCTCGGCCCCGGCTGGGCGGATTTCTGGCGCGCCCGCGCCGCCGAGGGCCATGCCTTCGCCAGCCACACCTGGCGCCACTGGTACTTTGCCGCCGACCCCGCGCCGGGGCGGGTGCGCTATGCCTCCCGCCGCGGCGAGGGCGCCGAGACGCTGGACCAGGCCGCGCTTTGCGCCGAGCTCGCCCGGCCGATCGACGCGCTGCGCCAGATCGCGCCGAATGCCAGGGTGCTGCCGCTGTGGCGCGCCCCGGGCGGGCGGGTCACCGCCAATGCCCGCGCCATGGCCGCCGCCTGCGGGCTGCGCCACCAGGGCTGGTCCGCCAACGGCTTTCTGGGCGACGAGCTGGACAGCGCCGCCTATCCGAATGCGCGGCTGCTCAGCCAGTCGCTTGGCCGCATCCGCGACGGCGAGGTGCTGCTGATGCACTGGGGCGTGCGCAGCAGAAAGGAACCTTTCGGCCAGGTCTTCGAGGCCCTGCTGGACGGCCTGCTGAAAAAGGGCTTCTGCTTCGCCCTGCTGCCTGACCGCGGCATCTGAGAAAAGGGATCGGCCCGCATGTTCGACATGCTGCGCGACGGCTGGGAAGAGATGAATGGCTGGCTCTTCGAGACGCTGATTCAGCCCCTCCTCTATGCCGCCGGCATGATGGAATGGGCGGAAGACGCCTTCGAATGGATGGACTTCGCCCTGTTCGGCCTGCTGCAGGTGCTGATCATCTATGTGATCTGCCGCCCGCTGGAGGCCTGGATGCCGGTGGAGCCGCGCAGCGACCGCCGCAGCATCCGCACCGACGTCATCTACACCCTGCTGACCCGGCTGGGGCTGCTGCCGCTGATCGCCTTCGTCGCCTTCGCCTCGATGGAGGCGCGGGTCTCCGGCATGGTCGCCGACAGCGGCTGGGTGCCGCCGACGCTGGAGACGCTGTTCCCGGTGCTGCGCGAATGGCCGCTGCTGGCGCTCTGCGTCTATATCGTCGTGCTGGATTTCGGCGAATACTGGCGGCACCGCTTCCAGCACATGTTCCCCTGGTGGTGGGCGCTGCATTCCATCCACCACGCCCAGCGCCAGATGACCTTCTGGACCGACGACCGCAACCACATCATCGACGACATGATCGGCGCCGTCTGGTTCGGTGGCCTGGCCCTGCTGATCGGCGTGCCGCCGGGGCAGTTCCCCATCGTCGTCGTCATCCTGCGCCTGGCCGAGGCGCTGAGCCACGCCAATGTCCGCCTGAACTTCGGCGCGCTGGGCGAGCGGCTGTTCGTCTCGCCGCGCTTCCACCGGCTGCATCACGGCGTGCTCGGCTCCGGCGAAAGCGGCAAGAATTTTGCTGTTCTCCTGCCGGTCTGGGACATGATCTTCCGCACCGGTGATTTCGAGCGGCACCGCTACCCGGAGACCGGCGACCCCGAGCTGCCCGAGGCCCTGGCCACCGGCGGCTGGCTGCACCAGCAATGGGCCGGGATGCGGCGCATGGGCGCGGCGCTGATCGGCCGCGGCTGAGATGGCCGGCTATTCGGCGCCCTCCGCGCTGCGCAACCGCGACCCGATCCTGGCGGTGCTGCGCGACGCGCTGCCGCCGGCCGGCCTGCTGCTGGAGATCGCCAGCGGCAGCGGCGAGCATGCCACCCATTGGGCGCGCCACCTGAACGGCTGGACCATCCAGCCGAGCGACGCCGATGCCCGGGCCCGCGCCAGTGTTTCTGTTCATTCCACCGAGGCGGGGCTGCCCAACCTGCTGCCGCCGGTCGCGCTGGACGCTGCCGCCGGCGATTGGCCGGTCGCGCGGGCCGATGCGGTGCTCTGCATCAACATGATCCATATCGCGCCCTGGGCGGCGACGCTCGGACTGCTGGCCGGGGCCGCGCGCTGCCTGGCGCCGGGCACGCCGCTGGTGCTCTACGGCCCCTATCGCCGGGACGGCGTGCCGACCGCCCCGGGCAACGAGGCCTTCGACGCCGATCTGCGCCGCCGCGACCCCGCCTGGGGCCTGCGTGACCTGGAAGCCGTCGACGCCGCCGCGACCGCGGCGGGCTTCCTGCCCGGCCCCCGGGTCGTGGAGATGCCGGCCAACAACCTGACGGTGATCTTCCGCCGCGGCTGATCCGGGCTTCACCGGCTGTTCAGCAGGCCGGGCGCAGCATGCCGCCTCCAACCACGGAGGGGTTTTCGCGGGCATGCGCTCTCTGGCTTTCTTCCTGCTGGCCCTGCTCTGCGCCGGCGGCGCCCGGGCGCAGCAGCCGCTGGCGCTCGACAACCGCGATGCCGGGGCGCGGGCCGTGGTGCAGGCGGCGCGCTCCTGGCAGGTGGCGCGGGCGCGGGAGCTTGGCGTCGAGCCGCAGATCGCCACGGCCCGCATCGACCTCAACGGCGACGGCCAGGCGGAAATCGTCGCCACCCTGCAGACGCCGCAGAAATGCGCCGCCATGGGGCTGCGCGACTGCCCGCTGATCGTGCTGCGCGCCGAGGGCGCCCGCTATGTCGAGGTCGGCACCTTCTTCGGCGATGCCGTGCAGCTGCTCGACAGCCGCAGCCAGGGCTGGCTCGACTTCGAAAGCCGCTTCACCCGCGGCCCCTGGCGCCGCACCTTGTGGAACGGGACCATGTATCGATTGGTGCGCTGACCGTAAAAGATTTGAATATCAAGGAATGAGCAGGTAAGCCCGGGCTTCCCACCGCGGAAGAGCCGCATGCCTGATCCGCAGCCCCGCCCCGCCCCGCCATCGCCGGCGGCCGACCAGGAAAAGATCCGGCGCGCGCTGGCCGCGGCCGCCGCCAGGCCGGGCGCCGCGCAGCTTTCCGCGACCCTGCCGCAGGACAGCTACCACCGAAAGGTGCACAAGGAACGGCAGGAGGCCGCGGCCCGGCTGTTCCGCGTCTGGCGCGGCGGCAACCGGGCGGCCGGCGCGGCCGCCCCTGGCGCCCGCCC
>NZ_CACSJM010000014.1 GCF_902706185.1 Roseomonas sp. 18066
ATACGGCGACCACCGAGTTTTACACCTATTAAGTCGTCGGCGGCGTCAGATGTGTCTAAGAGACAGCCGCCATCCCCGCCACCACCGCCAGCCCCGCATCAGCACATTGCAACAGAGAGAAGTCGATGCCGGGCTGGGGGCCGGCGGCCCAGCCCATCATGGCGGCGTAGAGGGCGACGAAGGCGAAGCCGGCGGCCAGGCCCAGCAGCAGCGCCAGCCCGACCAGCACGGCGGCGGGGGCCGCGAAGAACGCCGCCGCGCCCAGCGCCAGGAAGATGGCGGCCTGGGCCACCAGCGCCGGGCGCAGCAGCGCCTCGCTGCCGCCGGCGCGGGCGGCCAAGGCTCCGGCGGCCAGGGTGCCGGCGAGGCCGACCGTGGTGCCGCCCAGCCCGTTCAGCCAGCCAATGCCGCCCAGCCCCAGCCCGGCATCGACCAGCAGCGCCGGCAGCAGCGCCATGGCCATGCGCAGCCCGGTCTGGGTCATTGCCACGCGGCGCAGCCCGTCCCGCAGCAGCGGCCGCGCCCAGGCCTGGCGCAGCGAGGGCCGGGCCGGGGGCGCCACCCCCGGCGGCTCGCGCAGCAGGGCCAGCGGGATGGCGGCCACCGCCAGGGCCGCGGCCAGGGCCAGGATGGCGGCGCTCCAGCCCCAATGGCGCAGCAGGACCAGCGCCAGCCCGCCGCCGAGCGCCATGCCCAGATAGGCGCCGCCGACCTGCAGCGTGTTGCCCCAGCCGCGGACGCGGGGCGGCAGCTGTTCCACAGCGAAGCCGTCGCAGGCGATGTCCAGCGTGGCGGCGACCAGCATGGCCGCCGCGATCAGGCCGAAGCTGAACCAGGGGTCGCCGTCGCCTGCCGCGAGGACGATCAGCAGCAGCACGGCGATCCCCTGCCCCGCCAGGATGATCGGCTTCGAATGCCGCCGCCCGTCGGCGCGGAGCCGCAGCCGCTCCACCGCCGGCGCCCAGAGAAACTTCAGCGCCTGCGGCAGGAACATCAGAGAAAAAAGCCCGATGACCTGCAGCCCCTGGCCCTGCTGGCGCAGCACGGCCGGCAGGGTCTGGAAGGCCAGGCCGCCGATCACCGACTGGCCCAGATAGAGCCCGCCGATGGCCGCCAGCACCGGCCCGAGCCGCGGCGCCGGCATCAGAAGCTGGCCGTGACGCGGAAGCCGACCTCGCGCCCGGCGCCCAGCTGATAGGCATTGCCCAGCGGCGTGCCGGTGGCGAAGCCATAGCTGGCGTAGCGCTTGTCGGTCAGGTTGGCGCCGTAGACATGCACGCCCCAGCCCGAGGGGTGGTTCCAGCTGATGCCGGCATCCAGCAGCGTGTAGGCGGCCTGGCCGACGCTGTTGCTCTCGTCGAACCAGGTGCGGCCGACATGGGTGACGCCGACATGCGGCACCAGCTCGCCGGTCTCGCGCGGCAGGGCAAACGTATAGGCCATCTCGCCTTGCGCGGTGACGGCGGGGGCATAGGCCGGGCGGCGGCCCTTGTTGTCCTGGCCCTGGCCGGTCGGGTCGCGGTAGCGGACGAATTCGGCGTGGTTCAGGCCAAGCCCCGCGCTCAGCCGCAGCGCCGGCGTGGCATAGGCGGTGAGGCGGGCGTCGAAGCCGTAGGATTCCACGTCGCCGACATTCTGCAGATACTGCACCGGCTGGGTGCCGACGAAGGTCTGGTAGCCATGGGTATAGGCGTAGTAGCCGCTGGCCGAGGCCTCCAGCCGGCCGTCCAGCAGGCGGGCGCGCATTCCCGCCTCCAGATTGTCGGTGCGGGCGCGGGCGAAGTCATAGGCGAAGTTGTAGGGCGTCACCGTGCGGGTGAAGCCGCCCGACTTGAAGCCGCTGCTGTAGAGGGCGAAGAGGCGCAGCGCCTCGGTCAGGCGATAACCGAGAGAAAGCTTCGGCGACAGCGCGCTGTCGTTGCGGCTGCCGCGCAGGGGGACGAAGCCATGCGCCTCGGCGGTGGTGTCGATGGTGTCGGCGCGCAGCCCGGCGGTCAGGTCCAGGCGGCTGGTGATGTGCCAGGTGGCCTCGCCATAGGCCGCGTAGGAGCGCAGCGTCTGGCGCGAGACCTGGCCCGGCATGCGCCGCTCGAATTCGACATCCTGGTAGTAGAGGCCGGTGACGAAGTCGACGGCGCGGCCCTGGCCGGGGGTGGTGGCCAGGCGCAGCTCCTGGCTGAAGGTCCGCTGCGTCTCGGGGGTGTAGTAGCCCTGGATGGTGCGGTCGAAGTCGCGGTCCTGCCAGCCGGTGATCCACGCGATGGTCATCCCGCCCAGGTCGTAGCTGGCATTCAGGCCGAGGCTGGTGGTGGCCAGGCGGTAGTGGGAGTCGAAGGGCAGGGCGACGCGGGAATTGGCCAGCGCATATTGCTCCTCGGTGGAGCGCTGGATGCCGCGGGCGGCGCTCAGCATGATGTCCCAGGGGCTGCCCTCGGGGGCGTAGCGCAGGCGGAGGCTCCCCGTGTAGTCGCGGCTGCCGCCGACATCGTCGCTGCCGCTCATCTGCTGGTAGCGGCCGAGCTCCTGGCGGGTCTGCAGCGCCAGGTCGGCGAAGAGCGCGCCGGGGACCAGCGGGGTGTTCAGCAGCACCCCCGCCTCGCGCCGGCGGTTGCTGATGCCGGCCATGGCCGAGGCGCGGAACAGGTCATCCGGCCGGCGGGTGACGATGTTCAGCACGCCGCCCACGGCGCCGGCGCCATAGAGCGTGCCCTGCGGCCCGTAGAGCGCCTCGACCCGCTCCAGCTGCATCGGCATCAGCTGGCCGGCGAGCGAAAAATCCTGCGGCAGCCCGTCGACCAGCACCAGGACGGAGGGCGAATAGAAATCGGACGACGTCTGGCCGCGCATGGTCAGGTTGGCATAGGCGCGGGCCGAGCGCGGCCGGATATGCAGGTCGGGAAACACCCGGTCGAGCTGGTCGATCGAGGCGATGCCGCGGGCGCGCAGAATTTCCGGCTCGGCGGTTTCCAGCGTGCCGTCCACGCTCATCGGGTCCTGCGGCCGCTTGGCGCCGGTGACGCTGACGGCGGGCAGCACGACGGCGCCGTCCGCGGTGGTCGGGGAGGGCGTCTGCGCAACCACCGCGGCGCTTTGCAAGGCCAGCAGGGCGAAGACCGGCAGAAACCCGCGGCGCAGCGCCTGGGCGAGGGGGGGATGGGGCATGGCGGCGGCTCTCCGGGTCGGCTGGAATGCCGGGCAGCCCTAGAGATCCGGGCCCTGCCCTGCCACCGGAAGCGGGGCGGGGAAGGCCGGGATCGGGACTGTTGCCGGCGCCCCGCCCCTTATGGCACGATAATGATAATCAGTCGCAATACCCGGAGCGCCATCATGCCGCCCGCCCCCATCCCCCTGGCCCTGGAGGAGCGCACGCTGCGCCATGCGCCGCGGCTCGACCCGCCCTGCTCGCTGCTGTCGGAGCTGCAGAGCCGCGCGCCGGCGCCCAACGCCTATCACGGGCAATGCCGGCGCCTGGGCATCCGGCCGGGCTTCGACCTGACGCTCTACGACTTCACCATGACGCATGGCTTCCCCGAGGGCGGCTTCATGGCCCCGGGCCTGACCGTCACCCTGCTGCTCAGCGGCAGCGGCCATGGCTACCTGGCGCAGCCGGGCAAGGCGATGTCCAATGTCTCCATCCCCTATCGCGGCGACAACCTGTATTTCTGCTATGGCGGCGTCGCGGTGCATGGGCGCAGCCGGCTGCCGCCCGACGCCGCCTTCCGCGCCGTCGAGCTGCGGCTGTCGCTCGACTTCCTCGACGGCATCGGCCTGCGCGACGCCTTCCGCACCGCCGGCGACGCGCATCCGCTGTGCCATGTCGCCGACGACCAGGTCTGGGTCGGCCTGCTGCGCACGCCGGAGCCGCTGGCCGATATCGCCACCCGCCTGCTGCGGCACGGGCTGGATGCCGAGGGCGACGACCTGCTGACCGAGAAGGGCGCGCTGGACATCCTGGTCGGCGCCATGGCGCTGATGCGCGACCCGCCGGCCGAGCGCGCCACCCCGCCACGCGAGCTCGCCCGGCTGGAGCTGGCCCGCCGCCTGGTGCTGGCAGCGCCCGAGGAGGCCTGGACGATCCGCGCCCTGTCGCGCCGCGCCGGGCTGAACGAGCGCAAGCTGAAGGAAGGTTTTCGCGCGCATCTGGGGACGACGGTGAATGCCTTCGTCCAGCAGGCGCGGCTGCAGAAGGCGCGCGCCCTGCTGGCCGAGCGGCGGCTCAGCGTCACCGAGGTGGCGCTGGCCGTGGGCTATGCCAATCCCAGCCATTTCGCGCTGATGTTCCGCCGCCGCTACGGCATGCCGCCCTCGGAGGCGGTGGGGCGGGCCATGCCGTGACCGGCGCGCTCAGGTCTCGGCGCCGCCATTGACCTGCAGCATCTGGCCGTTGACATAGGCGCCGCCGTCGCCGGCCAGCATCCGCACCACGGCGGCGACCTCGGCCGGGGTGCCCATGCGGCCGGAGGGCACCTTCGCGACATAGGCCTGGCGGGGCCCGGGGGCGGCCGGGTCCTCGTCATCGGCGGCGATCGGGCCGGGCGAGATGGCGTTCACCGTCACGCCCTGCCTGGCGAATTCCTTGGCCAGCGCCTTGGTCAGGCCCCAGGCGCCATGCTTGGCCACCGAGACCGCGGCGCGGCCGGCATAGCCATGGATGGCGTTCATCCCGGTGAAGTTGACGATGCGGCCCCAGCCGCGCTCGACCATGCCGGGCAGCACCGCCTGGGACAGCCAGACCGCCGCCTCCAGGTCCACCGCCATGACCCGCGCCCAATCGGCCGGGGTGATGTCGAGAAACTTCTGGGCCGGCCGCAGCGCGGCGTTGTTGACCAGCACGTCGACGCGGCCGAAGTGCTGCAGCGCCGCCGCGGCGAGTGCGGCGCAGGCCTCGGGGCTGCCGACATCGGCCATGGCGACCAGGGCGCGGGCGCCCCGCTGCCCGGCCTCGGCGGCCACGGCCTCGGCCGCGGCGCGGTCGCTCGAACCGTTGACCACCACGTCGAAGCCGTCCTCGGCCAGGCCCAGCACCACGGCCCGCCCGATATTCCGGCCCGCGCCGGTGACCAGCGCCACGCGTCTGCCCGTCATGCCGCATTCCCTCCGCTGTTGCCCCCGAGCCTGCACCCCGGGCGCGACGCCGGCAAGGCGTGGGCGCAACCGCAAGGGTGCGCCGCGCGTCTATCCCCCGTGACGCCGGCCCCCCTTGCCCGGCGCAGCCTGCCATGGAGGTCCTTCTGATGCGCGCCCTTGCCCTTGCTTTCTCTGCCTCGCTGCTGGCCGGCGCGGCCCTCGCCCAGGGCGCGCCGCGCCAGGACGGCAACACCCTCGGCCCCGTCACCACCCAGCCGGCCGCCCCCGGCCAGGGCAATGGCTCGGATGCCGGCGGCAGCAATCCCGGCGGCTACGGCCCGGCCGGCGGCCCGCGCGGCGACGGCAACCGGGTGGACAGCGAGTTCAGCGAATACCGCCTGGACGCCCAGGGCCGCGGGCCGCTGCTGCCGCCGGCCGGCAGCCTGGCCCCCGGCCAGCGCGCGCCCAGCCAGCCGCCGCAGACCATCCCGCCGCATCCCTGGCTGCCCGGGCGCGGCTGAGCCTCTTGCCGCGGCGTCGCGGGGCTGGCTAAGTCTGGCCCCGCCGCCCTGTCTGCCGGCGGCCTGGAGGGCGCCGCGCATGTCCGCTTCCCGCGCTGAGATCCTGGTCGCCATCGACCTGGCCCCCGCCACCCGGGCGCTGCTCGAGGCCGAATTCACCCTGCATCACGGGCTGACCCCCGAGGCCCGGCTGGCCATCGCCGCCGATCGGGGTGCGGCCATCGGCGGCATCCTGACCAATGGCACCACCGAGATTTCCGCCGCCCTGATCGCCGCGCTGCCGGGCTTGCGCATCATCCACGCCCAGGGCGTCGGCCATGAGGGCGTCGACCTGGCGGCGGCCACGGCGCGGCAGGTGCCGGTGACGCATGGGCGTGGGGCGAATGCCGATTGCGTCGCCGACCATGCCGCGGCGCTGGTGCTGGCGATGCTGCGCGACATCCCGGCGATGGATGCGCTGGTGCGCCAGGGCGGCTGGCGCAGCGGCGGCACCATGCGGCCGATGGCCAGCGGCAAGCGGCTGGGCATCCTGGGGATGGGCGATATCGGCGGGCGGATCGCGCGGCGCTTTGCCGGCTTCGCCATGCGCATCGCCTATCACAACCGGCAGCCGGTGCCGGGCAGCCCTTACGGCTACGCGCCCGATCCGGTGGCGCTGGCGGCGCGCTCGGACATCCTGGTGGTGGCGGTGCCGGGCGGCGCCGGCAGCCGGCACCTGGTCGATGCCGCCGTGCTGGCGGCGCTCGGGCCGGAGGGCTTCCTGGTCAATGTCGGGCGCGGCTCGGCCGTCGACACGCCGGCGCTCATCGAAGCGCTGGCCCAGAAAAGAATAGCAGGCGCGGCGCTGGATGTGATCGAGGGCGAGCCGGAGGTGCCGGCGGCGCTGCGCGCCCTGCCCAACCTGGTGCTGACGCCGCACATGGCCGGGCGCTCGGCCGAAAGCGTGCAGGCGGCGGCGGCGCTGATCCTGGCCAACCTCGCCGCGGGCCTGGCCGGCGCGCCGCTGCCGACGCTGGTGCCGGCGCAGCGCGGCCGCTTCGCCGAGGCCTGAGGCGCCGGCCTCAGGCGCCCGGCTGGCCGACCAGCTCCACCACCCGCGCCAGCACCGCGGCGACGCGGAACGGCTTGTCGAAGACGGCGGCGAAAAGATGCCCGTTCTGCCGGGCGATCTCCGCCTGGGCGCCGCTCAGCAGGATGATCGGCAGGGTGGCGCCTTCCGGCCGCTGGCGGATCGCCTGGGCCAGCTCCAGCCCGTTCATCACCGGCATCATGAAATCGGTGATCACCAGCACCGGCCGGTCGCGCTGGAACACGTCGAGCGCCTTGCGGCCATTGCTGGCGCGCACCACGGAGAAGCCCTCATCCTCCAGCGCGAAGGCCAGGACGTCGCCGATCAGGAACTCGTCATCGACCACCAGGATGGTTGTCATGCGTGCGATCCGCCCCGAACGCTGTCGCGCTCAGCCTCCTGGCTGGGGGGCGCTGGCGCCCAGATGGACCGTGCTGACATTCTCGAAATGCCGGTTCAGCCGCAGCCCGTGCGGCGTGATCACCAGCTCGCGCAGCGAGGCCTCGTAGGGCCAGTCGCGCACCTTCACCACCGACAGCACCCGGCGCAGCTCGGAGCGCACCTCGGCGAAGCGCAGCACCAGCAGGTTGTCGAACAGGCTGGACAGCTCCAGCGCCGGCGCCTGGGCGCTGGAATCGAAGAGATCGCGAATTTCCCAGGTCGTCATCGCCGTGACCCCCATCACCCGCAGCTCCTGCAGCAATGCGGTGAAGAACTCCACATGCCGCTGAGGGTTGGTGGAGGCCCGCGCCATGCCGCCCAGGCTGTCGATCAAAACCCGGCGGGCGCCGGTCTGCCGCACCTGGTCGAGCAGCCGGTAGCCCAAGGGATCGAGCAGCCGCTCGGTGGTCGGCTGCCACAGCATGTGCAGCGCGCGGCTGTCCATCAGCTCGGCCAGCGGCAGGCCCAGCGCCTGGCCCTTGCGGCGGATACGCGGCTCGGTCTCGTAGAAGCCGAAGATCAGCCCGGGCTCGGCGACCGTCGACGTCGCCATGAAATGCAGGCCGAGCGTGGTCTTGCCGCTGCCGGAGGGGCCGATCGCCATGGTGATCGAGCCGGGCTGCAGCCCGCCGCCGATCATCGCATCGAGGTCGCCGACGCCGCTGGAGACCGGCGCCGCCGCCGGGTCGGGCTCGGCCTGGCTCTGACCGACCATCGCCTCCAGCCGCGGATAGACGACGATGCCGCGGTCGGTGATCTCCATCTCGTGCAGGCCGGCGATGGCGCCGCTGCCACGGGTCTTGCGCAGATGCAGCTTGCGGCTGGCGCGGACGCCGTTCAGCTCCTCGCCGAGCTCGATGACGCCATCGACCATGGTGTGCTCGGGGCTCGAATCATCGAGCCGCGCGCTGGTCAGGAACAGCACGGTGCAGCCGGCGAAGGCGGCATGGCCCTGCAGCTCGGCGATGAACTTCTTGGTGTCCAGCGCGCTGCCGGCGCGGGACCGCGCGTTCAGCACCCCGTCGACGACCAGGACCGAGGCCTTCTGCCGGCCGATCTCGCGGCGCAGCAGCTTGACCACCTCGTCCAGCCCCTCGCTCTCCAGCGTGTCGAAGGCGCTGACATACTGGATCTCGGTGCCGATGCGCTGCTTGTCGAAGAAGCTCAGGGTCGAGAGGAACTGCAGCAGCCGCTCATGCGATTCCGACAGCAGCGTCGCGAACAGCACGCGCCCGCCCTGCGCCGCATGGTGGAAGGCGATCTGGCTGGCGAGGATGGTCTTGCCGGAACCCGGGCGTCCCTGGATCATGTAGGAGGCGCCGGCGACCAGCCCGCCCTTCAACAGCGTGTCCAGGCCCTCGATGCCGCTCTGCAGCCTGGGAAGATGTTCCAAGATAACGAAGCCTCAGGCCTGGGGGGTAGGAGCGCGAGCCGATCCGGCCGATCGCGCCGCCCTTCCTGCACCGAATGCGCCGCCGGGTCAAAGGGCGCATCACGGCTGCGGCATGGTCGCCGCCCTGGATCACCTTCCCGTGCTGCGCCCGCGGGCGGCCCGCGCCATCACGTCCGCTTGAAGCGGCTCTGACTGGACAAGGATGCGGGCCACCCCTCCTGATCCGGCTGATGGCGAGAAAGGGCGCGGCGCGATGACGGCACGGCAGGACAAGGGCGGCGCCGCGCGCGGCGGCTGGCGGCGCGGGGCGCGGCTGGTGGCGCTGACCGTGCTGCTGCCGCTGGCCTTCTCCGGCATCGGCCTGTGGCAGGCCGGGCGCGTCGCCACCACCGCGCGGGACGGCGCGGCGCTGGTCGCCGCCCTGGAACGCGCCGAGGCCGAGCTGCGCGCGCTGGCCGAGAAATCGCCGCAGACAAGGGTGCGCATCCAGGACCGGCTGCAGACCGCGCCGGTGGCCGCGGCCCTCGTCGCCGACCGGCTGGACGATGTCCGCCGCGTGCAGGCGGTGACGGATATCCGCGCGGCGCTGCCGTTCTGGACGCTGCTGGCCGGCGGGCTGGCGGCGGCGCTGGGGGCGGCCGGGCTGCTGGCGGCGATCGTCATCGGCCGGCTCGGCCGCGCCTCGCGCCAGGCGCTGCTGGCCGGCTTCGGCTTGGTGCGCCGCCTGCTGCCGGCGCAGATGGCGGCGCAGATCCTGCTGATCACCGCGGCCGCCCTGCTGGCGCTGGGCTTCGAGACCGCCGGGCTGTGGCATGCCGGCTCGCTGAGCCAGGGCGACATCAAGCTGATGGGGGTGGCGCTGTTCCTCGGCCTCGGCGCGCTGGTGGTGCTGGTCCAGGCGCTGCGGCAGCTGCGCGCCGCCTGGCGGCTGTTCACCCCCGACCCGCTGACCGTCTTCGGCCGCAGGCTGGACCCCGCCCAGGCGCCCGGCCTCTGGACGCGGATCGAGAAGCTGGCGGCGGCCGCCGGCGCCACGCCGCCCGACCACCTGGTGGTCGGCCTGACCGAGGGGTTTTTCGTCACGTCCAGCGACGTCGCGCTGCAGCCTGGCGAAGAGAAGCTGGAAGGCCGCACGCTGTACCTGCCGCTGCCGCAGATGGCGATGCTGGACGCGGCGGAAAGCGGCGCCATCATCGGCCATGAGCTCGGCCATTTCACCGGCGAGGACACGGAGTATTCGCGCCGCTTCGTCCCCATCCATGCCGGGGTGCTGCGCAGCCTGGAAGCGGTGGCCGCCAGCGAGGGTGGCAACGGGCTGAATTCGATCCTGACCCGCCCGGCGCTGCTGCTCGGCGCCTTCTTCCTGCAGCAGTTCGACCATGCGGTGCATCACTGGAGCCGCCTGCGCGAATTCGCCGCCGACGCGGTGGGCGCGCGCGTCACCTCGGCGCCGGCCGCCGCCAGCGCGCTGCTGCGCAGCAGCGCCATCGCGCCGCGCATCCACGAGGTGCTGGTCGCCGCCCGCGACGCCCCCGGCGCGCGCGGATCGCGCGACCTGCTGGCCGAGATGCTGGCCGCCGCCGCCGAGCGCGGCCTCGACGACCCGTCGCGCCACCTGGAGGACCGCCAGCCGCATCCGACCGACACGCATCCGCCGGACAGCCAGCGCCTGGCCTCGCTCGGCCAGGCGGTGACGCCGGCGCTGCTGGCCCGCGCCACCCGGCCCGTGGTCGCGGCCGAGGCCGGGCTGGAGCATGCCTTCGCCGATGCCCCCGGGCTGATGCGCCAGCTGTCGGACGAGCTGATCCAGCGCCTGCGCTCGCGCGACGCCGCCATGGCCGAGGCGCTGCAGGAAGCCGCCGGCGCGGTGCAGGCGGAAGCGCGCCTGTTCTACCCCAACACCCGCGCCCAGGGTTTTTTTCTCGGTGGCGTCGGCATCCTCTTCGCGCTGGGCGCGGTGTTCTGCGCGGCGCTGTGGCAGGGCATCGTCGGCAGCGGGCCGGTCGACCGCGCGGTGCCGGTGGCCGGCGTCGCCCTGGTGCTGCTGGCGGCGCTGATGGGGCTGGCCACCTGGATCCTGCTGCGCCGTGCCCGCCATCCCTTCCTGCGGCTGACGCCCGATGGCTTCGGCGTGCCGGAGGGGCCGGAAATCCCCTGGCTGCATGTCGCCGACCTGGCCTTCCAGGTGACCAATGGCCGGCTGCGCAGCAATTTCCTGATCCGCCCGCGCCTGCCGCTGCCGCTGAAGCTGGGCAAGGGCATGAAGCTCGGCAGCCATAACGGGCTGCGCGAGGTCGCCCTGCACAGCTACGCCGCCCAGGGGCTGACGCCGCAGGCCTTCGCCGACCTGGTGGTGACCTATTGGCGCGCCGCCCAGGCCCGGGCCGAGCTGTCGGAGCGCGCCGCCCGCGCCGCCGAGGCGGGGGAGGAAGAGGACGCCGACAGCACGGTCAACCTGGCCGCCGCCTTCAGGCCGGGATGAGCCCCGCCGCGCGGTAGCTCTCGACCACGGCGTCGAACAGCGCCGGATCGGCCCGGCCGCGCGCCAGCAATTGCGCGCCGGTGATGGCGGCGAAGATGGCCTGCGCCCGCGGCCCGGCGGGCGCCAGGCCGGCGGCGGCCAGCTGCGCTTCCAGCCAGGCGATGTTCATCGCGGCGAAGGCGCGCACCTCCTCCTGCACCGGCGCCGGCAGGTCATCCAGCTCGGCGGTCATGAAGCTGGCCAGGCACAGGCGGTTCTGACTTTCCAGCGCGAGGCGGAACAGCCCCGGATAGCGCCGCAGCCGCGTCGCCGGGTCCGGGCTTTCGGCGACGATCGCCGCCAGCGTCGCCCCGGTATCCTCGCGGTAGCGCCGGGCCACGGCGGCGCCGAGTTCCGCCTTGCTGGCGAAATGGTGGAAGATGCTGGGGGCCTTGATGCCGACCTCGGCCGCCAGCTCGCGGAAGCTCAGGCCCCCATAGCCATGCGCCTGCACCCGCAGCCGGGCCGCGGCCAGGATCGCTTCCCGGGAATTCTGACTCACGTCGCGGGCTCTCCGTCGCATCGCCACCCCCTCCATCGGGCTTGACCAGGGTTTTGGAAAGGCCTAGTCGTCTACCTACCGAACGTTAGGTAGGAGATTCGGGCGATGATGACCATTCACGATTGGCCCACCGGCCCTTATCCGGCGCGGGTGCGCATCGCGGTCGCCGAGCTGGGGCTGCGCGACCGCATGCGCTTCGAGACCGTCGATCTGTACAAGGGCGAGCACAAGCGGGAGGAATTCCGCGCTCAGAAGAACTATTCCGGCACGCTGCCGGTGCTGGAGCTGGCCGACGGCACCTGCATCGCCGAATGCACCGCCATCACCGAATACCTGGACCATCTGGGCGCCGCGCCGCGGCTGACCGGCGCCACCCCGCGCGAGCGCGGCGTGATCCACATGATGAGCAAGCGCGCCGAGCTGGAGGTGCTGGACGCCGTCAGCGTCTATTTCCACCACGCGACCCCCGGCCTCGGGCCGGATGTCGAGCTGTACCAGAACCCGGAATGGGGCCTGCGCCAGCGCGATAAGGCGCTGCGGGGGATGCGCTATTTCGACGGGGTGCTGCAGGCGCAGCCCTATGTCGCCGGTGACAGCTTCAGCATGGCCGACATCACCCTGGCCGGCGGGCTGATCTTCGCCGGGCTGGTGACGCTGGAGATCCCGGAGGGCTGCGATGCCCTGGCCGCCTGGTGGGACCGCATCCAGCAGCGGCCGAGCGTCGCCAACCGCGTCGCGATGTCGGAACCCGTCGCCGGCTGACAAAAAAAGGGCGGAGGCTCGCGCCCCCGCCCTTCCCGTCGCGGCAACCGCAAGAAATTATTCGGCCGGCTGCATCGCCAGGTCGGGGTCGCGCAGCGGGATCGGGTTGCCGGCCATGGCGGCATCCAGCCGGTCCTTGTCCAGCTCGCCTTCCCAGCGGGCGACGACCAGGGTGGCCACCGCATTGCCGACCAGGTTGGTCAGCGCCCGGCACTCGGACATGAAGCGGTCGATGCCCAGGATCAGCGCCATGCCGGCGACCGGCACGGAGGGCACCACGGACAGCGTGGCGGCCAGGGTGATGAAGCCCGCGCCGGTGATGCCGGCGGCACCCTTGGACGACAGCATCGCCACCAGCAGCAGCAGCACCTGGTCCCACAGCGACAGCTCGATGTTGCAGGCCTGGGCGATGAACAGCGCCGCCATCGTCATGTAGATGTTGGTGCCGTCCAGGTTGAAGCTGTAGCCGGTGGGCACCACCAGGCCGACGACCGACTTGCGGGCGCCGGCGCGCTCCATCTTCTCCATCAGCGTCGGCAGCGCCGCTTCCGAGGAGGAGGTGCCGAGCACCAGCAGCAGCTCCTCCTTGATGTAGCGGATCAGCGCCAGGATGCTGAAGCCATTGTAGCGGGCGACGGCGCCGAGCACGACCAGCACGAAGAGCAGCGAGGTCAGGTAGAAGGTGCCGATCAGCATCGCCAGGTTGGCGATCGAGCCGATGCCGTACTTGCCGATGGTGAAGGCCATGGCGCCGAAGGCGCCGATGGGGGCGGCCTTCATCAGGATGCCCACCAGCTTGAACATGCCCGCCGAGGCCGAGTGGAAGACCCGCATCAGCGGCTCCGCCTTGTCGCCGATGGCGGCCAGCGCCAGGCCCAGCAGCACCGAGAAGAACAGCACCTGCAGGATATCGCCCGAGGCGAAGGCGCTGACCGGCGAGGCCGGGATGATGTTCATCAGGAAGCCGGTGATGGTCGTCTCATGCGCGCGGGCCGCATAGCCGGACACCGCCGCGGCATCGAGCGTCGCCGGGTTGATGTTCAGCCCGGCGCCGGGGCGGATGACATTGCCGGTGATCAGGCCGATGATCAGCGCCAGCGTCGAGAAGACCAGGAAGTACAGCATCGCCTTGCCGGCGACCCGCCCGACCTTGCCCAGGTCGCGCACCCCGGCGATGCCGGTGACCACGGTCAGGAAGATGACCGGGGCGATGACCATCTTCACCAGTTTGATGAAGGCGTCGCCCAGCGGCTTCATGTCGGCGCCGAGCTGCGGGTAGAAATGCCCGAGCAGGATGCCGAGGGTGATGGCGAACAGCACCTGGACATAAAGGTGCTGGTAGAATTTCTGCGGCGCCGGCGGCCGGGCCGCGGCAAGGTCGAGGGCAGCCATGGAAATTCCTCCAGGTGCTTCGCCGCGGGCCTTCGAGGGACCGGGCGGATGGTTCAGGGTCGACGCCGCGGCGCCGTGTGACCCTTCCCCTATGGCAAGCCGGATGCCACAAGCCCGGCCGGCCCGGAGGATTTTTAAGTCTTTGGTCTTATACATGTTTGCGGTGCAGCATTTTGCCGGGACGGAACCGGTTTGTGCGGATTTCGGCACAGTCTCGGCGGCCTCGGTGCGGATTTTCGCCCGCATGGCCGCCTGGCGGGGCATGGCATGACCCGGCGCTGGCAGCGCCTCGGCCTGGCCCTGGCCGCCCTCGCCTTGCTGGCCGGGCTGGACCGCGCCGCCGATCTGCTGGCCACCCGCCAGGTCCTGGCCGAGCTCGAATCCGGCGCCCGGGCCACCGCCGGCCTGCATGGCGCCGTGCTCCGCGCCGAGATCGAGAAGCAGCGCAGCCTGCCGGTCATCCTGGCCCAGGACCCCGACCTGGTGCAGACCCTGCGCGACCCGACGCCCGCGCGCCTCGACGCGCTGAACCGCAAGCTGGAACGGCTGGCCGCCGCCACCCGCACCGGCGTGCTCTACGCCCTGGACCCCGCCGGCCGCTCGGTCGCCGCCAGCAACTGGCGCCAGGAGGAAAGTTTTGTCGGCATCGACTATGCTTTCCGCCCCTATTTCGGCGAGGCCTGGGCCGGCCGCCCGGCCGAGCATTTCGCCCTCGGCACCGTCAGCCACCGCCCTGGCCTGTATCTGTCGCGGCGCGTCGAGGATGCCGCCGGCCCGGTCGGCGTCATCGTCGTCAAGGCCGAGTTCAACGAGCTGGAGGAAAGCTGGGCCCGGCTGCCGGAGCCGGCGCTGGCGGTCGACGCCCGCGGCATCGTCACCGTCACCAGCATCCCCGACTGGCACTTCCGCGCCACCCTGCCGCTGACGCCAGCGCAGCGCGAGGAGATCCGCGCCAGCCTGCAATTCGGCGACCAGCCGCTGCGCGACCTGTCTTTCCGCACCATCCCGGCGACCCGCCCCGCCTTGCCCGGCCAGCCGCCGCTGCTGCGCCCGCAGGACGGCCCCTCCGGCCCCTGGCTGATGGTCGAGGAGCCGGTGCCCGGCATCGACTGGCGCCTGTCGCTCCTGGCGCCCCTCCGCCCTGCTTTGGAACCCGCCCGTGCCACCGCGCGCCTGGCCGCCCTGCTGCTGGGCCTGCTCGGCATCTTCCTGGTGGCGCTGGCCCGCCGCCGCAACCGCCGCATCACCGAGGGCCGCGCCCGGGGCGAGGCCCGCCGCGCCGCCCTGGAAGCCGAGGTCGGGCTCCGCACCGCCGAGCTGCGCGCCGCCAATGACGGCCTCCGCGCCGAGGCCGAGGAACGCCGCCGCGCCGAGGCCGCCGTCCACCGCATGCGCGACGAGCTCGGCCAGGCCAACCGCCTGGCCATCCTCGGCCAGATCACGGCGAGCGTCGCGCATGAGATCAACCAGCCGCTGGCCGCCATCCGCACCTTCGCCGACAATGCTTCCCTGCTCGTCACCCGCGGCGAGACGCCCGCGGCGGCGAAAGCCATCACCACCATCGCCGGCCTGACCGAGCGGATCGGCGCCATCACCGCGGGGCTGCGCGGCTTCGCCCGCAAGTCGACCGGCGAGATGCGCCCCGAGCCGATCCGCGGCGCCATCGACGGCGCCCTGCTGCTGCTCGGCCACCGCCTGCGCCAGAACAGCGTCGCCGTCGTGGTGACCGTCGAGGGCGACCCCGCCGTCCGCGCCGAGCGCGTCCGCCTGGAGCAGGTCCTGGTCAACCTGGTGCAGAACGCCATCGAGGCGCTGGGTGACCGCGACGACGGCCGCATCGCCATCACCGCCTCGGCCGGGGCCGGTCGCGTCCGCGTCGCGGTGCAGGACAACGGCCCCGGCCTCGACGCCACGGTGCGCGCGGCATTGTTCATGCCCTTCACCACCACCAAATCGGCGGGGCTGGGCCTCGGCCTGGTGATCTCCCGCCAGATCGCCGCCGACCTGGGCGGCACGCTGGAGGCCCCGCCGCCCGCCGCGGGATCCGTCGGCGCCCTTTTCGTGCTGGAGCTGGAGCAGGCCCCCTGATGCCGGATATGCGCGAGACCGACGTGCTTTTCGTCGATGACGACGCCATGCTGCGCGAAGCCAACCTCCAAAGCTTCGCCCTCGCCGGCCTCCAGGCCGAGGCCGCCCCCTCGGCGCTGCGCGCGCTGGAGCTGGTCGGCGACGACTTCCCCGGCGTCGTCGTCAGCGACATCCGCATGCCCGGCATGGACGGCCTGGCCCTCTTCGCCCGCCTCCGCGCCCGCGACCCGGACCTGCCCGTCATCCTGATCACCGGCCATGGCGACATCCCCATGGCGGTCGAGGCGCTGCGCCAGGGCGCCTACCACTTCCTGCCCAAGCCCTACCCTGCCGAAGCCCTGCTCGGCCCGATCCGCCATGCGCTGGAAAAGCGCCGCCTGGTGCTGGAGAACCGCCGACTGGCCCGGGCGCTCGCCATCGCCGATGCCGACGACCCGCTGCAAGGCCGCGCGCCGGCGACCGAGCGGCTGCGCGCCCTGCTGCGCCAGATCGCCGACACCGATGTCGATGTGCTGATCGAGGGCGAGACCGGCAGCGGCAAGGACGTCGCCGCCATGGCGCTGCACCGCGCCAGCCGCCGCGCCCACCGCCCCTTCGTCGCGCTCAACTGCGGCGCCCTGCCCGAGACGGTGATCGAGAGCGAGCTCTTCGGCCACGAGCCCGGCGCCTTCACCGGCGCCCAGAAACGCCGCATCGGCCGCATCGAGCATGCCGATGGCGGCACCCTGTTCCTCGACGAGATCGAGGCCATGCCGCTGGCCATGCAGGTCAAGCTGCTGCGCGTCCTCGAAAGCCGCGAGATCGCGCCCCTTGGCACCAACGAGATCCGCCGCCTCGACCTGCGCGTCGTCGCCGCCACCAAGCAGCCGCTGCCCGAGCTGGTCCGCCAGGGCCGCTTCCGCGAGGACCTCTACTATCGTCTGCACGTCGTGACGCTCCGCGTGCCGCCTTTGCGCGACCGCCGCGAGGATGTTTTTCTGCTGTTTGGCCAGTTCGTCGACAGAGCCGCGAAGCGCTTCGGCAGACCGGTGCCGCCGCTCGACGCCGCGCTGCACCGCTACCTCGCCGAGCACGACTGGCCCGGCAATATCCGCGAGCTCGCCCATTTCGCCGAGCGCGCCGCCCTGGGCCTGGCCAACATCACCAACGCCGAGCCCGCCCCCGCCGAGGAAGGCAGCCTGCCCGAACGCGTCGACGCCTTCGAGGCCCGGCTGCTGCGCGAGGCGCTGGCAACCGCCCAGGGCGACGTCCGCACAGCGCTGGAAGCGCTGAAAATCCCGCGGAAAACTTTCTACGACAAGCTTAAGCGCTACAACATAGAACCGCAGGGATACAGAAAGTAAGCGCGGGGGAAGGTATTCCCCCGCACCCCCCTTCTATTTCTGTCAGTCAAGCAAGTCTGGCTCCTGGGAGACGATCAGCTCCCACAACGGGTGGAAGCTCAGCACACCCGAATTGGGGCGGGCCACCTGCTTCGCGGTATGCGCGGCCACCTCGTGCGGGATCGGCTGCGGCGTGCCGGCCGCCTCGGCCAGCAGCTGCGCCTGCGCGGCATTGTCCATCGACAGATACCACCAGGCCGCCTCCTCGACGGAGGTCCCCACCGTCAGGAAGCCGTGATTCTTCAGGATCACCGCCTTCTGCGCGCCGAGCGAGTCCGCGATGCGATCGCCCTCCGAAGCGTCCAGCACCACGCCCGTGAAATCGTCGAACAGCGCATGGTCGTCATAGAACTTGCAGCTGTCCTGCGTCAGCGGATCCAGCTTCCGCCCCAGCGAGGCCCAGGCCTTGCCATAGGTCGAATGCGTATGCGCCGCCGCCACCACATCCGGCCGCGCCTTGTGGATCGCCGAATGAATGGCGAAGGCCGCCCGGTTCACCGGCTGGTCGCCCTCCACCACCTCGCCCGTCTCGTCGACCCGGATCAGGTCCGAGACGCGGATCAGGCCGAAATGCTTGCCCAGCGGATTGACCCAGAAGCTGTGCGGATGCTCCGGGTCGCGCGCCGTCACATGCCCCGCCAGCCCCTGGTCGAAGCCCGCGCGCGAGAACAGCCGGAAGGTCGCCGCCAGCCGCTGCTTGCGGTGCAGCCGCTCGTCCGCGATGTCGCGCGCGGGCGACCCCTCCCGCAGCAGGCTCTTGAAGCTCGGCGATCCGGCCAGACGGGGGTCGAGGCGGGTGATCTGGTTCACGCGGCATTCTCCTCTCGGCGGCGCCGATGGCAGCACGGCGCCTTTCACGCATCCAAGCGAAGATCGGGGACAGAGTCCATTCCTGAATCGCTATTTATGAATTTAACGATCAGGGACGCATAAAACCCCGTCACGCAGAATTCACGCCCCTTCGCCAGCCCCGCTGCTGCTGCGCCGCGCGCCATCGGGCCCGCCTGGGAGCGGTCCCAAGGCTTGACCCCCCTTTTTGCGCTGCAATAGGGTCGGCCCGCGCCCCCACGCAGCGACAGGATGGCCCATGACCGGCACCCTCGCCCAAGCCTCGCTCTTCTGGGCCCAGCCCTGGCTGGACGGCGCCGCCTATGCGCTGGATTCCTGGCAGCGCGGCGTGCTCTTCCTCGACACGCTGCGCCAGCGCGGCAACCAGCTGGCCGCCGAGCTGCAGAAGCCCGCGCCCACGGTGCTCAGCTTCGACGGCACGCTGGTGCTCGACGGCGCCACCCTGCCCCGCCCGGTGAACTACCGGCTGCTCCGCATCACCCCGCCCGCGGGCACCGTGATCGATGATCGGAAACGGCCCTTCGTCATCGTCGACCCGCGCGCCGGCCACGGCCCGGGCATCGGCGGCTTCAAGCCGGACAGCGAGATCGGCGTGGCGCTGCGCGCCGGCCACCCCTGCTACTTCATCGGCTTCCTGCCGCTGCCCGTCCCCGGCCAGACCATCGAGGACGTCATGCGCGCCGAGCAGGCCTTCCTCGAGGCCGTCGCCGCCGCCCATCCCGAGGCCGATGGCCGCCCCGTCGCCATCGGCAATTGCCAGGCCGGCTGGCAGCTCGCCATGGCCGCCGCGACCCGGCCGGAGATCTTCGGGCCGCTGATCCTGGCTGGCGCGCCGCTCTCCTACTGGGCCGGCGAGCGCGGCCGCAACCCAATGCGCTATTCCGGCGGGCTGCTGGGCGGCACCTGGCTGACGGCGCTGGCCGGCGACCTGGGCCACGGCCTGTTCGACGGCGCCTGGCTGGTGCAGAATTTCGAGAAGCTGAACCCGGCCAACACGCTGTGGTCCAAGCAATACGCCCTCTACGACCGCATCGACACCGAGCCCGCCCGCTATCTGGGCTTCGAGCGCTGGTGGACCCACCATGTCCTGACCAATGCCGGCGAGATGCAGGAGATCGTCGACAAGCTCTTCGTCGGCAACCGCCTGGCCACCGCCGAGCTCACCACCCGCGAGGGCGAGCGCATCGACCTGCGCAGCATCCAGGCGCCGATCCTGGTCTTCTGCTCCGAGGGCGACAACATCACGCCGCCGCCCCAGGCGCTGGGCTGGATCACCGATCTCTACGACAGCGTCGACGACATCCGCGCCGCCGGCCAGACCATCGTCTACATGATCCATCCCAGCATCGGCCATCTGGGCATCTTCGTCTCCGGCAGCATCGCCCGCCGCGAGCACGAGGAATTCGCCTCCAACATCGACTTCATCGACGTGCTGCCGCCCGGCCTCTACGAGGCGGAGATCGAGGATGGCAGCGGCCCAGGCGGCCATCTGCTGCGCTTCGCCGCGCGCGAGATCGAGGCGTTGCGCGCCATCACCCGCCCCGACCCGGAGGACGACCGCAAGTTCGCGACCGTCCGCCGCGTCTCCGAGATCAATCTGGGCCTCTATCGCCAGCTGCTGCAGCCCTGGCTGCGCGGCGCGGTGACGGCGCCGGTGGCCGAGGCGCTGCGCCAGCTGCAGCCGCTGCGCTTCCAGTACTCTTTTTTCTCTGACAGCAATCCCGCCGTCGCCGCCCTGGCGCCGCTGGCCGGGGCGGTGCGCGCCAACCGCCGCGCGGCGCCGGACGAAAACCCCTGGCGCCAGGCCGAGCACGCGACCTCGGCCTGGATCGAGGCGGTGCTGATGCTGGCCGGGGCCAGCCGCGACCACGGCCAGGAAAACCTGTTCCACGCGATCTATGGCCAGCCTTTGCTGCAGGCGCTGGTCGGGCTCGGCGCCGGCGACGGGCCGGTGCGCCGCCGCCCGGCCACCGAGCCGGCGCAGCAGGCCTTCCGCGCCGCCCGCATCGCCGAGCTGCGCGGCCGCATCGCCGGGGGCGGCCCGCGCGCCGCCTTCCTGCGCCTGGTCGCCTTCATCGGCCTGGCCGAGCGCCGCGCCGACGAGCGCAGCTTCACCGTGCTGCGTGCCCTGTGGCGCAGCCATGGCGGCGAGGACCTCGCCGCCTTCAAGGCGCTGCTGCGCGAGCAGTTCCTGATGCTGCGCCTGGACCGCGCGGCGGCGCTGGCGGCACTGCCCGCCATGCTGGGCGACCTGCCGCGTGAGGCCATCCCCGCCTTCGCCGACGCGCTGCGCCAGGTGGCAACCGCCGCGCCGCTGAACCCCGCCGCCGCCGCCCGCCTGGCCGAGATCGAGGCCCGGCTGGCGGTGCTCGCCGGCGGCACGCTGCAGCCGGCCTCCTGACATGACCGACATGCCCCCGCCCCGCGCCAAGGCGCATCCGCATTACGACGCGCTGATCGCCCTCTGCGCCGGGGTCGAGCCGCTGTCCTGCGCCGTGGTCCATCCTTGCGACGCCGCCGCCATGACCGGCGTCGCCGAGGCGGTCCGCCAGGGGCTGATCACCCCCATCCTGGTCGGACCGCTGGAAAAGATCCGCGCCGCGGCGGCGGGGATCGGCTTCGACATCGCCGCCTTCGAGACGATCGACGCGCCGCACAGCCACGCCGCGGCCGAATATGCCGTCCGCCTGGTGCGCGAGAACCGCGCGCACCTGCTGATGAAGGGCAGCCTGCACACCGACGAGCTGATGGGCGCCGTCGTCGCCCGCGAAGGCGGGCTGCGCACCGAGCGCCGCATCAGCCATGTCTTCATCATGGACGTGCCCGACTATCCGCGGCCGCTGTTCATCACCGACGCCGCCATCAACATCGCCCCCGACCTGGCGACCAAGGCCGACATTATTTCAAATGCCATCGACCTGCATCACGGGCTCGGCCTCGGCATCCCGCGGGTGGCGATCCTGTCGGCGATGGAGACGGTGAACCCGAAGCTGCCCGGCACCATCGAGGCAGCCGCGCTCTGCAAGATGGCCGATCGTGGCCAGATCCAGGGCGGCATCCTCGACGGCCCGCTGGCACTGGACAATGCTGTCAGCCTGGAAGCCGCAAAGATCAAGGGAATCCGCTCCGAGGTCGCCGGCCGGGCGCAGATCCTGGTGGTCCCCGACCTCGAGGCCGGCAATATGCTCGCCAAGAACCTGACCTTCCTGGCCGGGGCCGATGCCGCGGGCATCGTGCTCGGAGCGCGGGTGCCGATCGTGCTGACCAGCCGGGCGGATTCCTCGCGCACGCGGCTGGCCTCGACCGCCGTTGCTCTGCTTTACGCCCGGCATCTTTTATTGAAGCGCCCGGTCTCCGCATGAACGGAGAAAAAATCCTGGTGCTGAACGCGGGCAGCTCCAGCCTGAAGTTCCAGCTCTATGACGTGGGTCCAGGCGACACCCTGTCGCGCCGCTTCAAGGGGCTGATCGGCGGCATCGGCACGCCGCATGGCCGGCTGCAGGTGGTCGATGGCGCCGATGCGACCCTCGCCGACGAGCGCCCCAACCCGGCGCGGCTGGCGGATGTCGAGACGGCGCAGGCGCTGCTCGGCGAATGGTATCTCGACCATGCCGGCGCGCCGCCCAGCGCCGTCGGCCACCGCGTCGTGCATGGCGGCACGGAGTTCACCGCGCCCGTCCGCGTGGATGCGGCGATGCTGGCGCGGCTGGAGGCGCTGACCCCGCTGGCGCCCTTGCACCAGCCAGCCAACCTGGCGCCGATCCGCTCGATCCTGGCGCGCCGCCCGGACCTGCCGCAGGTCGCCTGCTTCGACACGTCGTTCCATCGCAGCCACGGGCCTTTGGCGGAACGCTTTGCCATTCCCGAAGCGCTCTATGCCCAGGGCGTCCGGCGCTACGGCTTCCACGGCCTGTCCTACGAATACATCGCCGGGCATCTCGCCGATCTCGACCCGTCGCTGCCGTCGGCCCGCGTCGTCGTGCTGCATCTCGGCAGCGGCATGTCGGCCTGCGCCCTGCGCGATGGCAAAAGCGTCGACAGCAGCATGGGATTCACCGCGCTCGACGGGCTGCCGATGGGCACGCGGCCGGGGGCGCTGGACCCCGGCGTGGTGCTCTATCTCGCCGAGCAGGGCATGGCGCCGGCCGAGATCGAGCACCTGCTCTACCATGATTGCGGGCTGAAGGGCCTGTCGAGCATCAGCGGCGATGTCCGCGACCTGCTGGGCAGCGACGCGCCGGCGGCGAAGCTCGCCCTCGACTTCCTGGCCTATCGCGCCGCCGGCACCATCGCCCAGCTGGGCAGCGCGCTGGGCGGGCTGGACGCCGTGGTCTTCACCGCCGGCGTCGGCGAGAATGCCGCGCCGATCCGGGCCGCCATCGCCGAACGCTGCGCCTGGCTGGGGCTGGCGCTGGACCCCGCGCGCAACGACGCCCAGGGCCCGCGGATCAGCGCCGAGGGCAGCCGCGTCTCCGCCTGGGTGCTGCCGACCAACGAGGAACGCATGATCGCCCGCCACACCCTGGACCTGCTGCGCGGGAGGAAGACGGCATGGTGACGCCCCTCGCTTTGCCGAGCCTGGAAGGCAAGCGCGGGCTGGTGACAGGCATCGCCAACGACCAGTCGATCGCCTGGGGCTGCGCCCGCGCCTTCCGCAGCCTGGGCGCCGAGCTGGCGGTGACCTATCTCAACGACAAGGCGCGGCCTTATGTCGAGCCGCTGGCGGCGGAGGTCGAAGCCTCCCTGCTGATGCCGCTGGATTTGCGCGTCGAAGGCCAGCTCGAAGCGGTCTTCGCGGCACTGGAAGAAAAGTGGGGAAAGCTGGATTTCCTGCTGCATTCCATCGCCTTCGCCCCGCGCGACGATTTGCAGGGCCGCGTCACCGACTGCTCGCGCGACGGCTTCCTGCAGGCGATGGATATTTCCTGCTGGTCCTTCATCCGCATGGCGAAGCTGGCCGAGCCGCTGATGCGCGATGGCGGCGCCCTGTTCTGCATGAGCTATTACGGCGCCTCGATGGTGGTCGAGCACTACAACATGATGGGCCCGGTCAAGGCCGCCCTCGAATCCGCCACCCGCTACCTGGCGACCGAGCTCGGGCCGCAGGGCATCCGGGTGCATGCCATCTCGCCCGGGCCGCTGAAGACGCGGGCCGCCTCCGGCATCCCGGAATTCGACGCCCTGCTGGCCCGCGCCGAGGCCAAGGCCCCGGCCCGGGCCTTGGTCTCAATCGAGGATGTCGGCCTGGCCACCGCCTATCTGGCCACCGACGCCGCCCGGCTGATCACCGGCCAGACGCTGTTCATCGACGGCGGCTACCACATCGTCGATTGAGCGATGCCTCCCCCGGGCCTAGCCTGACCGGATTCGGGGGAGATCGTGATGTCCGCTGCGCCGCTGCTGGGAAATTTCGACACCGTCATCCTGGGTGGTGGCTCGGCCGGCTGCGTGCTGGCGACGCGGCTGTCGGAGGATGCCGGCCGCCGCATCCTGCTGGTCGAGGCCGGGCGCGACCTGCGCCCCGGCGCGGTGCCGGCCTCCATCGCCTCGCCCTATCCCGGCCGGGCGTATTTCGACCCGGACAACACCTGGCCCGGGCTTCGCGCCAGCATGGGCCGCGCGCCGGGCAATGCCGGCCAGGCCACCATCCGCCCCTATGAGCAGGCGCGGCTGCTGGGCGGCGGGTCCTCGATCAACGGCATCGGCGCCAATCGCGGCGCGCCCTCGGACTATGCCGAATGGGAGGCGATGGGCGCCGCCGGCTGGGGCTTTTCCGATGTCCTGCCATATTTCCGCAAGCTGGAAACCGATCTCGACCATGGCGAGGACGGCGCGCTGCATGGCGGCAGCGGGCCCCTGCCGATCCAGCGCATTCCGCGGCGCCTGCATTCCGGCTTCGCCCAGGCCGCCGAGGCGGCGATGGTGGCGCAGGGTTTCGCCGCCCATGACGACCAGAACGGCGTCTGGGAGGACGGTGTCTTCCCCATCACCGTCAATCTGGACCGCGCAGGCGCCCGCGCCTCGGTGGCCACCGCCTATCTGACCGAGGCCGTTCGCGCCCGGCCGAACCTGACGGTCTGGACCGGGGCCACCGTGCTGCGCCTGCTGTTCGAAGGCCGCCGCGCGACCGGCGCGCTGCTGCGCCGCGATGGGGCCGAGGGGATGGTGACGGCGCCGCTGGTCATCCTCTCCGCCGGGGCGCTGCACTCCCCGGCGGTGCTGCTGCGCAGCGGCATCGGGCCGGGGGCGGAGCTGCAGCGCCTGGGCATCGCCCCGGTCGCCGCCCGCGCCGGCGTCGGGCGCAACCTGCTGGAGCATCCCTCCATCGGGCTCTCCGCCTTCATCGCGCCCGCGGCGCGGCTGGCGGCGGGCGACCGCTACCACATCCAATCGATCCTGCGCTGGTCCTCGGGGATGGAGGGCGTCGCACCCGGCGACATGCACACCGCGGTCAATACCCGCTCCGGCTGGCATGCGGTCGGGCATCGCATCGCGACGCTCTTCTCCTGGGTCAACAAGTCCTATTCGCAGGGGCGCGTTTCGCTGACGTCGCCCGGTGCCGACACGCCGCCCGATGTCGATTTCAACCTGCTGTCGGACGAACGCGACCTGACCCGGCTGGCCCAGGCTTTCCTTCTCGCGGCCCGGGTGCTGGACGCGCCGGAACTGTCGGGCGTGGTGGTCGAAAAATTCCCCTCCACCTATTCGGAGGAAGTGAAAAGATTGCTGCGGCCGACGAAGCGCAACGGCTTCCTGACCGCCATCGCCGGGCCGCTGATGGACCGCAGCGCGCTGGTCCGCGGCCGCATCCTCGGCATGGCGCAGCAGGGCATCGCGCCGCTGGAGACGCTCTGCGCCGACCCGGCCGCGCTGGAGAAGCACCTGCGCCAGCATGTCGGCGGCGTCTGGCACCCCTGCGGCACCTGCCGCATGGGCGCCGCGGACGACGCCATGGCCGTCTGCGACGCCGAAGGCCGCGTCATCGGCGTCGAGGGGCTGATGGTCGCCGATGCCTCGATCATGCCGAGCATCCCCTGCGCCAACCTCAACGTCCCGGTGATCATGATCGCCGAGAAGCTGGCCGATGCGGTGAAGCGCGGCTAGCCGGCCTTCCAGGCGGCGACGAAGGCCTCGGCATTGGCGGTGAGCTCCGCCAGCGTCATCCCCGGCTTGTAGAGGGCGGAACCCAGCCCGAAGCCGGCCACGCCCACCGCGCGGAACGGCCCCATGGTGGTGGGCGAAATGCCGCCCACCGGCAGCAGCCTTGTCCCCTTGGGCAGCACCGCCAGCATCGCTTTCACCACCGGCGGCCCGACCATCTCGGCCGGGAAGATCTTCAGCGCGACCGCCCGCGCGGCGAGGGCAGCGAAGGCTTCGGTCGGCGTGGCGATGCCGGGCACGCAGAGCAAGCCGGCCGTCGCCGCGGCGCCGATCACCGCCGTGTCGGCATGCGGCATCACCACCAGCTCGGCGCCGATTTTTTTCAGCTCCTCGACATCGGCGACGCGCAGCACCGTGCCGGCGCCGACCAGCGCATCCTGCGGCAAGGCGCGGCGGATGGCGGCGATGCTGGCGAAGGGGTCGGGCGAATTCAGCGGCACCTCGATCAGCCGGAAGCCGGCGGCGTAAAGGGCCTCGGCCGCCGGCACCGCCTCGGCGGGGGTCAACCCGCGCAGGATGGCGACCAGCGGCAGCTGCGCCATGGCCGCATCGAGCCGGGCCAGCAGAGCGAGAGGGGTCATGGCGTCGCCTTTCGCGCGGTGGCCAGCAACCCGGCCGCCCGGGCAAAGTGAAACAGTCCGGAGGGCGCGGTGTTGCCCAGCCGCAGCGGCGCGGGCGCGCCCAGCGCGGCCAGCCCCGCGGCATAGCGGTCGCACAGCGCCGGGTCGCCGATCAGCGCCAGCGCGGTGTCACGTCCGGCCTCGGCCAGGCCGGAGACCAGCTCATGCCCGATCAGCAGGCCTGAGAGAAAATCCTTGAGCACGGCGGGCGCCATCTGCCGGGTCAGCCCCAGGCTGCGGGCGGCAAAGATCTGCCGCGACAGGTCGCCCGGGCGGCTGTCGCGTGCCAGCTGCAGCCCGCGGGCGAAGGCGGCGGCGACCTCGTCCGGATGGCCTTCCTCGCCGGCCGGCATCAGCCGGCCGAGCAAAGAGTGCTGGCGCAGCACGGCGAACAGCTCGCCGGTCATGTAGGTGGAAAAACGGGTGATGCGGCCGCCCTCCACCGCCACCCATTTCGAATGCGTCCCCGGCATCAGGAAATGACCGCGCGCCGCCAGGCCAGGCTGCTGGGCCAGGGCGCCGGCGATCTGGATCTCCTCGCCACGGATCACGTCGGGGGTGCCGCCGGGCGGGTCGGCCAGCACGCCGGGGGCGATCCACAGCTCGACGCCCTGGCGGGTGGTCAGGCTGACCGCCTGGGCGGCCAGCCCCTGCAGATCGGCCGGGCAGGCGACATAGGGGGCCTCGCGCCAGCCCTGGGCGCTGCCGACCATGCCGCCGGCCACCGCCGGCAGGGTCGGGTCGGCCTGCAGCCAGGCGCCGCACAGCGCCTCGAAGGCCAGGTCGAAGCCCTCCGGCCCCGGGGCGGGCAGGTTGGTGATGCCATGCGGGCTGGCACGGCTGTCCAGCACGGCGCCGCCGGCATCCATCAGGAAGCCACGCAGGCTCGAGGTGCCCCAGTCCAGGGCGATCAGCGCAGGCGTCATCGGTCTCGTTGCCCTCCCGCAACACGCCTAGGGCGCGCGGCCAGGGGCTGTCAAACGCGACCTTCCGCGCCAATCTGCGACAGGTCACACGAAGGAACAGAAGAATGTGGAAGGACCGCCGGCTGCTGGAGCTGTTCGGCATCACCCAGCCGATCCTGCTGGCGCCGATGGCCGGGCCCGGCCTGGCGCCGCTGGCGATCGGCGTGGCCGAGGGCGGCGGCCTGCCCGCGCTGCCCTGCGCCCTGCTCACCCTGCCCCAGGTCGAGGCCGAATTCCTGGCCGTTCGCGCCCGGCATGCGGGGCCGTTGAACCTGAATTTCTTCTGCCACGTGCCGCCGGTTTTCGACGCAGCGCGGGAGCAGGCCTGGCGCGCCCGGCTGGCGCCCTACTTCGCGGAGCTCGGCCTGCCGCCGGACACGCCGATCCCGGCCAGCAACCGCGCCCCCTTCGACGCCGAGGCCTGCGCGCTGGTGGAGACGCTGCGGCCCTCGGTGGTCAGCTTCCATTTCGGCCTGCCCGAGGCGGCGCTGCTGGCGCGGGTGAAGGCGACGGGGGCCAGGGTCATCGCCTCGGCCACCACCGTCGCCGAGGCGCGCTTCCTGGAAGCCCAGGGGTGCGACGCCATCATCGCCCAGGGCGCCGAGGCCGGCGGCCATCGCGGCGTTTTCCTCGCCGATGACCCGGTGGCGGCGGTGGCCAGCCAGCCAACGACCCTGGCGCTGGTGCCGCAGGTGGTGGATGCGGTCTCGGTGCCGGTGATCGCGGCGGGGGGCATCGCCGATGGGCGCGGGCTGGTCGCGGCCCTCGCCCTCGGGGCGGCGGGGGTCCAGATCGGCACCGCCTTCCTGCACACGCCGGAGGCCCGGGTCCCGGCGCCGCACCGCGCCGCGCTGCGCGAGGCGGCGGATGACCAGACGGCGCTGACCAACCTGTTCACCGGCCGCCCGGCGCGCGGCATCCTGAACCGGCTCATGCGCGAGCACGGGCCGTTGCAGCCCGCCGCCCCGGCCTTTCCGCTGGCCGGCGGCGCGCTGACGCCGCTGCGGGGCGCCAGCGAGCCGCAAGGGTCGGGGGATTTCATGTCGCTCTGGGCCGGCCAGGCCTTCCGGCTGGGGCGGGCGATGCCGGCGGCCGCGCTGACAAAGACCATCGCGGCGGAGGCCCAGGCGCTGCTGCAGCGCCTGTCGGTCAGCTAGGAAACAGCGGGCGGGCGGCCCGGTTCAGGGGCCGCCCGCCCGCCCATCGAAGGGGGCTTCTGCCCGCCTCAGGACGCCATGAAGCCGGAAAGCTTCTCGAAGGAGACGGCCGGGGCCTGGCTCTCCTCGGCAGGCTGGTCCTGCTCGGCCGGGCGGGGCGCCGCGGCCTGGTGGGTCTGGCTGTCGCGCCGCGATTCCTCGGCACGGTCCCGACGGTCGGCATGGGTGGCGTTGGCCATGGCACTTGCTCCGCGGTTGTTGTCGCGGAAGTTAGGCATCCCGCCGGCAATCGCCAGTCCGCATGTTGCGGCGCAGCACTGCGTGTGGCGCGCGGCTCCTACGTAATCTTCATGCGGCTTTCAGCGATTCGCCACATGACCCGGCCGTCATTCCGCCATGTTTGGTCAGGCGGCCTTCATCCGACCGAGCAGGTCGCCCAGCTGCTGCAGCTGCCGCTCGCTCGGCATCAGCCGCAGCACCATGGCGCCGCCGCGCAGCCCGACGCAGGAGACGGGGATATCCAGCCCCTCGACCTGCAGCCTGCCCTGCATGCCGGCGGCGGCGTCGCGGGCGCCGGTGACCAGGGCGCCATTGTCGGAAAGATTGGTGACACGCACCGCCTCCCCGGCGCCGCCCCCCCCGGCCAGCAGCAGCCGCCCGGACAGGTCGACATCGACGCGGTCGCCCTTGCGCCGGTCGACGCTCTTGGTCGAGGTGCGGACGACGCGGATCACCGTCTGGCGCAGCTGGCGCACCGCCTCGTCCAGCACGCTGGCGGTCTTGCGCACGGTGTCGGATTGGCGGTCGGCCTCGGCGGCGGCGGCGCGCACATCGTCGGTGCGCTGCGACATGCGGCTGGCAGCGCTCGCCGTCTCGCTGACGCTGCGGGCAATGGCGGAGGTGGCGCTGCCTTGCGCCTCCACCGCGGCGGCGACGGCCGAGGTGGTGGTGTCGATCTCGCCGATCAGGCCGACGACCTGGCTGACCTCGTCGGCGGCCAGCTGCGTCGCCTGGCGGACAGCGGCGATCTGCCGGGTGATATCGGCGGTCGATTGCGCCGTCTGCGTCGCCAGCTGCTTCACCTCGCCGGCGACGACGGCAAAACCCTTGCCGGCATCGCCGGCGCGGGCGGCCTCAATCGTCGCGTTCAGGGCCAGGAGATTCGTCCGCGCGGCAATGTCAGCAATGATCTCGGCGATCTTGCCGATCTGCGCGGCCTGCTGCGACATCGCCTCGATGCTGGTGCGGGCGCCGCGGCCGGCGACCACCGCGCGCTGCGCCGAGGCGGTGCTGCCGCTGACCTGGCGGACGATCTGGTGGATCGAGCTGGTCAGCTGGTCGGCGGCGGAGGCCACCGTCTCCGCGGTCAGCCGGGTCTGCAGGGCGGCCTCGGCGGCCTCCCCGGCATTCTGGCCGGTGCGCGCGGCGGTGGAGGCCATCGCCTTGGCGGTGCCGGACATGTCGCCGGTCAGCTGGCTGACCTTCTCCACCGCGATCCCGGCCTCGCGCTCGATCGCCTCCGCCATGTTGTTCAGCGCGGCGGCGCGGCTGCGCTGCTCGGCGGCGGCATAGACCTCCAGCAGCAGCTCCAGGTCGAACCAGGCGCCCTTGTTCAGCGCGCTGCGGATGGCGTCCGCGTTGCGCGGGCCGCCGCGGCCGAAAAGGCCGCCCTTGGCCCGGGCGCCGTCGCCGATGCCAAGGTCGCGCAGGATGCCGTTCATCACCGAGGAGTGGCAGATGGCCACCGCATAGCCCGGCACGCCGTTGTCGTAGAACAGCGAGGCCAGGGTCTGCGCCGAGTCGGTGAAGCCCGGCCCCACGTCGCCGCTGACCACCCGGCACCAATGGGCGACGCGGGCACGGTGCACATCGGCCTTGGTCAGCGCCGCCTGGATCTCCGGCCAGCCGGCGAATTCGACATGCAGCTCCTGCAGCAGGTCGGGCAGGCGCGAGCGGGCGTAATCCGCCATGCCCTTCAGCACCGCCACATCCTCGGCCGTCACCTTGAAGGTCGCCAGCCGCTTTTCCAGCTCGCCGTCATTGCGGAGGGGCATGGGGTCCTCGACTGCCACTGTCCGGCGCAGCATGGCGCAAGAGATTCAACAAGCCGTGAAAGTCTGCGATCCGCGCCGGGCTGAACTGCGCGCGCCGGCACGGGGCTCGGCTTGGCAGGGGGCGGGGGCTCGGCCATGCTGGCGCCGCCGCCGGGGGCCCCTGCCGCCGGCGGCGGGATGGGAACACCAGAAATTGCCAGTGCCTTCAAGCTCCAGGGATCAACCCGGGGCTGATCCGGAACCCCGTGGCGGGCGGCCCCAGGGCCTGCCCCTCTGGGTCAGCGCGCTGACCGCGACGCTCTTCGTCCAGACCGTCAGCTCCTTCAGCAGCATGGCCCTGCCGCTGCTCGGACCGCCGCTGATGGCGCGCAGCGGCCTGTCGCCGGAAAGCATCGGCTATGTCTCGGCGCTGACCTCGGGCGGCATCTCCTGGTTCCTGGCCTGCGGCGGGCCGATGCTCGGGCATTTCGGCGCGGTGCGCAGCCTGCAGATCGGCCTGGCCTGCATGGCCGCCGGCCTGCTGCTGATGGCCCAGCCCGTCGGGCTGGTGGCGCTGCTGGGCGCGCTGGCCATCGGCTTCGGCTGCGGGCCGAACACGCCGGCGGGCAGCCAGATCCTGATCCGCACGGCGCCGGCCCGGCACCGGACGCTGATCTTCTCGATCAAGCAGGCCGGCGTGCCGCTGGGCGGCGCGCTCGCGGGCCTCGCCATCGCGCCGCTGGTGCAGCATCACGGGCTGCAGGCGGCGCTCTGGACCATCACCGGCGTCACCCTGGTCTCGATCCTGCTGGTGCAGCCCTTCCGCCGCCGGCTCGACGCGCCGGCCGGCACCACGCCAGCCCCGGCACCCACGGCAAGCTGGGGGCGGGCGCTGTTCTCGCCGCGGGTCTTCGCCCGCTCGCTCGGCGTGCTGCGCTCGCATCCCTCGCTGCCGCTGCTGACCGCGCTCGGCGCCTCGTACTCGACGATGCAGGCCTGCCTGATGGCCTTCACCGCCACCTATGCCATCACCCGCCACGGCGCGACGCTGGCCGAGGCCGGCGGCATCGTCGCCGTGATGCAGTTCAGCAGCATGATCGGCCGGGTGCTGATGGGCTGGGTCGCCGACCGCCGTGGCCGGGCGCTGCGCCACCTGGCGCTGCAGGCGCTGGCCTCGGCCGCGGCCGTGGCCCTGCTGCTGGTGGCCGGCGGCGCCGGGGGCCTTGCCCTCTACGCCTGCGCGGCGCTCGTCGGCTTCACCGCCATCGGCTGGAACGGGGTGCATATCGCCGAGCTGGCGCGCGTCGCCCCGCTGCCGCTGGTCAGCGACGTCACCTCGGCGGCCAGCCTGTTCGGCTTCCTGGGCTCGATCACCGGGCCGCTGGCCTTCGCCTGGCTGGTCGGCTGGAGCGGCAGCTACGAGCTCGCCTTCCTCGCCGCCGCCCTGCAGCTGGCGCTGTTCGGCGCGATCAGCTTTCTTGTGCTGCGCCGCGACACGACGGCGAAGGGAGACGATCGATGACCGAATGCCGTCTGGTCCTGGCGCGCGGGGCGGCCGATGCGGCGGCGCGCATCGGCGAGCATCGCGCGGCCCACCTGGCGCTGATCGAGCCGATGGCGGCCTCGGGCGCGCTGATCCTGGGCATCCCGCTGATGGGCGAGGGCGCCGGCTACCAGGGCTCGTTGATGCTGGTCGCGACCGAGGCGCTGGACGGCTACCTGGCCGCCGAGCCCTTCCTGCGGCACGGCATCTGGGCCAGCCACGTGGTGCACCGCTTCCGCATCGCCCCGCTGCCCTACCGCCCGCTGCCCAAGGGCCCGGCGCCGGCGCAGCCGAGCCATGCGGTGGCCATCGCCTTCGACGGCAGCGATGCCGAGGCCCCGGCCCGCCGCCTGGCGGTGCGGGAGGCGCATCTGGCGCGCGTCCGCCCGGCCGCCGAGGAAGGGCTGCTGACTGTCGGCGGCGCCATCCTGGACGCGGCCGGCGGCATGGCCGGCTCGGTCGCCATCACCCGCCATGCGAGCCTGGCCGAGGCGCAGCGCTGGTGGGCGACCGATCCCTATCTGACCGGCGGCGTCTGGAGCCGGGTGGAATGGCATGCCAGCCGCTTCGCGCCGCTGCCCTACCGGCCGCTGCCGGGCTGAGCCTCTGGGGTGAGCTGGCTTCGGAAGAACGAGGCCAACTCACCCTCGCTCTTTGCTTGATCGCGTGATCAAGGCTTCTCGGTGATTCCCCCTGAAGCCATCACGCTCTAAAGCCGCGACCCGGATCAATATTGGGAAGAATATACCCCGGGCGCAATTCACAAAAAACCGTGCTGACGCTTGTCCGTTATTTAATGGAAACGGTTTGCCACCCTCCCCTAGCGTCGCCCGGCGAGGCGGGGGGGGAGACAGATCATGGCCGAGTGGACCGACATCGCGCGGGTGGTGGCGCCGACGGTGGCGACCGGGCTGTTCGGCCCGGCGGGGGGGATGGTGGCCTCGGTGGTGGCCGGCTTCCTGTTCCCCGACGAGCCCGACAAGCAGGCCAAGGCCACCCCCGCCAGCGTCGCCGAGCGCATCGCCCGCATCACCGACCCGGCCGACATGACCCGGCTGCGCGAGGCCGAGCTGGCGCTGCGCAAGTTCGAGGCCGACAACGAGTTCCGCTTCGCCGACATGGCGCAGCGCGACATGGCCGATGCCCGCTCGCGCCAGGCCGCCGCCTATGCCGCCGGCAGCAACACCGCCGACCGGCTGGCCTGGGCGGTGCTCGCCTCCTTCACCGTGGTGGCGCTGCTGACGCTGACCGTGGTCGTCGCCATGGTCACCGGCGGGCTGCGCACCGCCGGGGTCGACGCGCAGACCTGGGTCGCCGTCTCCGGCTTCGTCGGCGCCATCCTCGGCTATTTCTCGGCCAATGCGCAGCAGGTGGTCAGCTTCTATTTCGGCTCCTCCGCCGGCTCGAAGGAGAAGTCGGAGCTGCTGCAGACCCAGGCGACCAACGCCATCAGCCAACTCGGCCAGATCCAGCGCCAGTCGCCGCCGCCCCCCGCCCCGATGGCGCCGCAGCCGATGACCGGGCCCACCGGCCTCGCCGCGCGGGTGGAGACGCCGGACGGCACCGTGGTGGAGACCGCCGCCGTCGGCATGCAGCCTGCCGCCGCGCCAGCTTCGATGCCGGCAGCCCCGATGCCGGCAGCACCAATGCCGGCAGTCCCGGCGCCGGCGACCAGGCCCGCCGGCATCTCGGCCTCCTTATCGGCGGGCACCCCCCACCCGTCGCCCCCCGCCTTTGCGTCCTCGGCGCCGGCGGGCGCGCGCTGGCAGGCCTGCGCCGACTTCGTGCTGCTGCGCGAGGGCGGCGAGGTGAACCACCCGGCCGATCGCGGCGGCCACACCAACCGCGGCATCACCCGCGACACGCTGTCGGCCTGGCTGCGTCGCCCGGCCACGCCCGAGGAGCTGTCGTCGCTCACCGAGGACGCCGCGCTGGAAATCTACCAGGCCGAATACTGGAAGAAGGCGCATTGCCCGGAATTGCCGGCCGGCGTCGATCTCTGCGTCTTCGACACCGCCGTGCTGCGCGGGCCGGGCGCCGCGATCCGCATGCTGCAGCAGGCGGCCGGGCTGCGGGGCCGCGACGTCGATGGCGACTTCGGCCGCGCCACCGCCGCCGCCGTCGCCGCCTGCGCGCCCGCGGCGCTCGTCAGCGCGCTCTGCGACGCGCGCGAGGCCTTCCACCGCCAGCGCGTCGTCGACGAGCCCAGCCAGGAGGTCTTCCTGCGCGGCTGGCTGAACCGGGTGGCGGCGCTGCGGCCGAAGGCGCTGGCCATGGCAGCGGGGCGGTAGAGCGTGATGGCTTGAGGTGGCATCACCGAGAAGCCTGAATCACGCGATCAGAGAACGTGCTCCGGCTCAGGCGACGCTGCGCGCCTCGATGCGGTCGCGGCCGGCGGCCTTGGCGCGGTACAGCGCGCGGTCGGCGGCCTCGACCAGCTGCAGCGCATCCTCCGGCCCCGGCTCCTGCAGCCGCGGATCGGCGGTGGCCAGGCCGATGCTGAGGCTGAGCAGGCCGCTCGGGCTGCCGGCATGCGGCATGGCCAGCCGCCCCACCGCCGCCTGCAGCGCGCGGGCGACGCTGCGGGCGCCGGCGGCGTCCGTCTCCGGCATCAACAGACAAAACTCCTCGCCGCCATAGCGGGCGGCCTGGTCGCGCGGGCGGCGGGCGATGTCCAGCAGCAGGCCGGCCACCGCCCGCAGCGCCTGGTCGCCGTCGGTATGGCCGTAGAAATCGTTGAATTGCTTGAACCAGTCGAGGTCGATCATCATGAAGCTGATCGGCCGGCCGTTGCGCCGCGCGGCGCGCCATTCACGCTCCAGCGCCTGGTCCATGGCGCGGCGGTTGGCCAGCCCGGTCAGCGCGTCGGTCACTGCGAGCGCAGCGAGGGCCGCCTCCAGCCGGCTGCGCCGGGTCAGCTCGCGCTGGAACAGGAAGGTCAGCACCACCACGGCGCCGCAGAGCAGCAGGCTCAGCGCCGCCAGGATCGCCGCCTTGCGCAGCCAGGGCTGCATGATCTCGCGCGTCGACAGCGCGGCGTCGAGGATCAGCGGCAGCCCCTCGGGCCGGGTGAAGGCATAGAGCTTCAGGCTGCCATCGATCGCCGAGGAGCCGGTGAAGACGCCCTCCCGCTCGGCCTTGATCCGCTCGAAGGTCGGCGTGCCGCCGAGGCTGAGCGGCGCGCCGCCCGGCAGCGGCGGCTGGCGCACCAGGATGCTGCCATCGAGGGCGAAGAGGTTCAGCGAGCTGTTCTCGGCCAGCGCGATGCCGGCCAGCCGCTGCTGCACCGCGCTCAGCGACAGGGTGGCGGCGACGACGCCGCGGAAGCTGCCATCGGCCCCCTGCAGCCGGCGGCTGATGGCGATGCTGGTGGCGCCGTCATGCAGCCGGTTGGGGAAGGGCTGGCTCAGGAACAGCCCGGCATCGGCGGCGGCGCGATGGACCTGGAAGAAATCGCGCTCGGCGACGTTCAGCCGGCGCACCGCGATGCCGTTGGAATCGGCGACGGCCTCGCCGGCGGCATCGAAGACCATGATGCTGTGCAGATAGGGCGAGCGCGCCGAGCGGTCGAAGAGGATCAGGTAGCGGACATCGTCGGGGTAGTCCCAGAGATGTGGCAGGGCCAGGCCGTCGGCGACGCCCTGCATGGCGGCCTCGACCAGGCGGATATTGCCGCCGATGTCGCGGCCGAGGGCGGCGATGACGTTGCGGGCGCCGATCTCGGCGCTGTCCCAGGCATCCTGGCGCGACTGCCACAGGCTGGCGCCGATCACCCCCATGACGCCGAGCGCGATGCCGAGGGCGAGCAGGTTCAGCCGGCGCCCGAACCGGGCCGGGCTGCCCGCCTCGCGCTCCACCTGCTCCAGCACCATGCCGCGCCCGATCGTCCTGTTCCGCCGCCGGCCCTGGTCAAGCCGGCCCATCCCGCGGCCCCCATAGCCGCCGATTGATAGCGGTATATGAACGGATGGGTCCCGGACGCCAGCGCCGCCGCCCGCAAAACGGCGACGGGACCGGTTCGTTTCAGAAGCGGTAGCGGAGGCCGGCGATGACGGTGCGGCCGGCCGCCAGGTAGCAGGCATCCTGCGCGCCGCAGGTGGAGATGACGCGCTGGTCGGTCAGGTTGGTGGCGGTCAGCTGCAGCCGGGCGGGACCGATGTCATAGCCGATGGCCATGTCCAGCAGGGTATGGGCGGCGATGCGCAGGGTATTGGCGCCATCGCCCCAGCTCTGCCCGACATAGCGGATGCCGGCGCCCAGGCTGAGGCTTTCCAGCAGCCCCTCCGGCACGCGGTAATTGGCCCAGGCCGAGGCCATGTGGCGCGGCACCAGCGTCGGCGCCTGGCCGCGATTGCCGCTGTTGCTGCGGGTCACCTCGGCATCGGTGTAGGTGTAGGAGGCGAGCAGGTCGAGGCCGGGCGCCGGGCTGGCGCGGCCCTCGAGCTCCAGCCCGCGCGAGCGCACCTCGCCCTCGGCCACGCTGAAGCCCGGGCTGCGCAGGTCGGTGGTCAGCACGTTGCTCTTGACGATGTCGAAGACGGCGGCCGTCAGCAGCAGCTCGGTGCCTAGCGGCTGGTACTTGATCCCCGCCTCCCACTGCCGGCCGAAGCTCGGCGCGAAGGGGGTGGAGCCATTGGCCGGCGAGGCGATCCCGCTGTTGGGGACGAAGGATTCCGAATAGCTGACATAGGGCGTGACGCCCCAGGGCGCGGCATAGGAGATGCCGGCGCGGCCGGTGAAGGCGGTGTCGTCCAGGCTGCTGCGCGTGCGCGCCAGCTCGTTATGCGTGTCGCTGCTGAAGCTGTCGAAGCGGCCGCCGAGGGTGAAGATCCAGCGGTCGATCTTCGCCTGGTCCTGCAGGTAGAGGCCGAGCTGGTCGTACCAGGTGTTGTAGTCGACCTGCGGCGTGGTGGGGTAGGGGATGCTCACCCCATAGACCGGGTTCAGCCGGTCGAGCGAGGGCGCCGTGCCGATGCTCCGCCGCACACGCCCGGCGGTGCGGTAGTAGTCGATGCCGGCCAGCAGCGTGTGCGCCACCGGCCCGGTGCTGACATCCGCCTGCAGATGGGTGTCGACCGAGAATTGCGACAGGTGCTCGTCGAAGCGGCGGGCATAGCGCGAATAGGTGCGGCCATCGGCGCCGAGCGTCAGCAGCTGCAGGTTGTTGAGCAGGATGTCGACCTCGCCGTAGCGCAGGTTCTGCCGCAGCGTCAGCGCGCTGTTGAAGCGGTGCTCGAACTGGTAGCCGACATTGAATTGCTTCTGGGAGAACAGGTCGAAATTCGGGTCGCCCACCAGGGTGCGGGTCGGCCGCGCGTCGCGGGTGACCAGGTTGATGGTGCCGCCCGATTCATCGCGCAGATAGTCGGCGAAGAGCGTGACGCTCGTCGAGGCATCCGGCGCCCAGGTCAGCGACGGCGCGATGTAGACGCGGTCGTCGCCCACCTCCTGGCCATTGCCATAGGTGAAGCCGGTGTCGCTGCGCCGGACCACGCCGACCAGCCGGTAGAGGAAGTGGCCGTTCTCGTCGAGCGGGCCGGTGGCGTCGATCGCCGCCTGCAGACGGTTGTTGTTGCCGGCCTGCAGCAGCACCTCGCGCGCGGGCGTCGCCGAGGGCCGCTTGCTGACACGGTTGACGATGCCGCCGGCATCCGCCTGGCCATAGAGCACCGAGGCCGGGCCGCGCAGGATCTCGATCCGCTCCAGCGCATAGGGCTCGGTGCGGAAGAAGCTGTAGCTGTTGTTGGCCTGGCGGATGCCGTCGCGATAGTCGCTGGTGCCTTGCGCGTTGAAGCCGCGCAGCAGGATCCAGTCGAAACCCTTGGGATCGACGCCATAGGATTCGATGGCGACGCCGGGGACATAGCGCAGCGCCTCGGAGACCGACTGGACGTTCTGCTGCTCCAGCTGCGCGCGGGGCACGACGCTGATCGATTGCGGGATCTCGGACAGCGCCGTGTCGGTCTTGCTGGCGGTGGCGGAGACCGGCGCCACCATGCCGGCGACCGGGCTGTAGCCACGCGCCGCGGCGGCCTGGACATCGACCTGCGGCAGCGCCATCGCGCCCTCCGCCGCCGGGCGCGGCAGCGGCACCAGGGTCACCGTGCCGGGCCCGGCGAAACGCCAGGTCAGCCCGCTGCCGGCCAGCAGCCGGCGCAGCCCTTCCTCGGGCGTCATCAAGCCGTTGACGCCCGGGGCGGTCGCGCCGGCATCGAGCGCCGAAGGGTAGGAAATCTGCAGCCCCGATTGCAGGCCGAAGGCAGCCAGCGCCGCCGGCAGCTTCTGCGCCGGGATGTCGAAGCGGCGCAGCGCCTGGGCGCTTTCCGCGGCGGGCGCCTGGGCGACGGCGGGCAGGGCCAGGCCGGTGGTGGCCAGCAGCCCGGCCAGCAGGGCCGGGCGGGTCAGCGAAAGGGTCGGTGGCAAGGCGGCAAGTCTCCGGGCAGCGCTTCCGAGCTGCGGCTGACAGTCAGTCGCAGCTCGCTCTTGCCGGGTTGACGTCCGGGCCGGGCAAACCCTGCAAAGATTCTTCACCAATGAGCGTCAGCGCGCCTCGGCCAGCAGCAGCCAGGGCGTCAGGCGGCGCAGCCGGCCGCCGGCGGTCTCGACCACCGCCGCCGCCGCCGCCTCGGGGCGGGACAGGTCGTAGCTGCCATTGACCCGCTGCGCCCCCAGCGCCGCGTCGCGCAGCCAGAGCCGCGCCGGCAGGTAGCGCTGCAGCTCGGCCAGCACCTCGGCCACCGTCCAGCGCTCGACCACCAGCCGGCCCTGGCGCCAGGGGGCGATGGCGGCGAGCGCCACCGCCTCGCGCCGCAGCGCGCCATTGCCGAGGTCGAGCCGGGCGCGGGCGCCGGCGGTCAGCGGCGCCGCGGCGGTCAGGTCGCGGCCGTCGAAGGCCAGGCCGACGCGGCCTTCCTCCACCCCCAGCTCGAGCTCCGCCGCGCCGCGGCGCAGCGCGAAGCGGGTGCCGAGCACGCGCGCCTCGGCGGCGGCGATGGCCACGGTGAAGGGCCGCGCCGCATCGGGGGCGACGGCGAAGAAGGCCTGGCCGCGCAGCAGCGCGACGCGGCGGGCGCCGTCCGCAAAATCGACGCGGATCGCGCTGCCGGTGTCCAGCGTCACGCGGCTGCCATCGGCGAGCTCGACCAGCCGGATCTCGCCGGTCGCGGTCTGCAGCAGCCCCTCCGGCGCCGGCCAGCCGGTCCAGGCGAGGCCGGCCGCCGCAGCCGCCAGCGCCGCGCCGCCGGCCAGCAGCCGGCGGCGCGGGGCCATGCCGCTGGTGGGGCCGCGGGTGGGCGCCACGGCGCTGGGCCAGGCCAGGCCAGGGGAGAGCTGCGGCGCCAGCTCGGACAGGGTGCAGGCCTCGGCATAGGCCGCGGCATGCGCCGGGCTTTCCGCCAGCCAGCGCCGCAGCCGGGCGCGCAGCGCCGCGTCGTCCGGCCGCTGCTCGAGCGCCAGGAGAAAATCCATCGCGGCCTGCCAGGCAGGGTCGGCGGCGGCGGCCAGGGCGCCGGGCGGGGGTTCGGGCGGCATCAGCCCTCCCCTCCCGGAAAAACCCGGGCGCGGCAATGGGTCATGGCGTCGCGCAGGTGCAGATGCACCAGCCGGGGCGAGATGCCGAGGGTGCCGGCGACATGGTCGACGGTATAGCCGCCGATGCGGCTCATCTCGAAGACCAGCCGGGTGCGGTCGGGCAGCTCGGCCAGGGCGGCCTCCAGCCGGCGCAGGCGGTCGCGGCCGGCGGCCTCGTCCTCCGGCGAGGGGATGGCCGGCGGCGCGGCCAGGCCGTCGCGCAGCCGGCCCTCGCGCGACAGATGCCGGGCGGCGTCGATCGCCAAGTTGCGGATCATGCGGAACAGGTAGGAGAGCGGCTGCTCGACGCGAGCCAGCGGCGGCGCGCTGCACAGGCGCAGATAGGCGTCCTGCAGCACATCCTCGGCCCGGTTGCGGTCGCGCAGCACGGCGACGGCCGCCTTCAGCAGCGCGGTGCGATGGCCCAGGAAGGCCTCGATCAGCAGGGGGTCCTGGGACAAGCGGCGCTCCTTCTGGCGCCGCTGCTAGCCTGGATGCGAGTGATTCGCAAATGGTTCCATCAAGGAGCCGGCCGCAACCCGGTGCCGATGGTCAGCCCGTCGCGCCGGGCGGCAAACGCCAGGCCGCGCCGCATCGCCCAGGCATTGACCCCGTGCAGCAGCGGCAGCAGCGCGGCATCGTCGACCACCGCCAGCCGCACCGCCTGCCGCCACAGCGCCTGGCGCGCGTCGCTGCCGGGCGTCTCCACCGCGCGATCGATCAGCGCGTCCAGCGCCGGATTGGCATAGCCGCCGGGGTTGAAGCTGCCGCGGCCGCGCGCCCGGTCGCGGCTGGCCAGCATGGCGGTCAGGTAGCTCTGCGGCTCGCCCGACAGGCCGAGCCAGCCGGAGAGCGAGGCGGCGAAGCGGCCTTGGACGAAGCGCGGCAGCCAGGCCGCATTCGGCATCGTCTGCACCTCGGTCGCGACGCCGACCTGGCCCCACATCTGCGCCACCGCCTGCAGCGTCTCGACATCGTTGACATAGCGGTCCTGCGGCCCGGTCAGGGTCAGGCGGAAGCCGCGCGGCCAGCCGGCCTCGGCCAGCAGGCGGCGGGCTTCGGGGCGGTCCAGCGCCGGCGGCGGCAGGCTGGCATCGGCCGAGACGCTGTCGGCGGGCAGCAGCTGGCCGGTGGCGCGGGCCTCGCCCTGCATCACCTGCGCCACCAGCGCGTCGCGGTCGATGGCCAGCGACAGGGCGCGGCGGACCCGGACGTCTGCCAGCGGATTGCGCGGTGGCGGCGCGCCATCGGCGTCCAGCACGCCGTCGGGCACCGCGTCGCGCTGGTCGAGGGCGATGTAGATCAGCCGCGGACTCTGCGCCCGCGCCAGCGCGACATCGTCGCGCGCGTCGAGGACAGAAAAATCGCGCGGCGGGACGGCCTCGATCAGGGCGACGTCGCCGGCCAGCAGCGCCGCGACCCGGGCGGCGTCCTGCGGGATGGCGCGCAGCGACAGCTGGGGCCAGGCGGGGTGCTCGGCGGCCGGGCGCCACCAGCCGGGATCGGCCTGCAGCACCGCGCCCTCGCCGGGACGGAACCGCGCCAGGCGCCAGGCGCCGCTGCCGATGGCGGCGCTGCCGTCGTTGAAGGCGCCGGTGGCGGCCGCGGCCAGGCGCGCGGGGATGACCATCAGCGTGGTCATGTTGGTCGGCAGCAGCGGCACGGCCCCGTCGGTCGTCAGCCGCAGGGTGCGGGCATCGACGATCTCGACGGCGCGGATGTCGCGGAAGAAGGGCGTCAGCGGCGAGGGGCTGTTCGGCAGGGTGCGCGCCCGCTGCAGGCTGGCGGCGACATCCTCCGCGGTGACCGGGCTGCCATCCTGGAAGCGGGCGGCGGGGTCGAGGCGGAATTCCCAGCCATGGCCCGTCTCCAGCGGCGCCCATTCGCGCGCCAGCAGCGGCAGCAGCGCGCCCTCCGGCGACCAGTCGAGCATCGTCTCGAAGACATGGCGCTGCAGGGCGAAGCTGGGCGCATGGGTCTGGTAATGCGGGTCGAAGCTGGTCGGCGGCGCCGCCAGGCCGATGGTCGGACCGGCCGCCGGCTGCGCCATCGCTGGCGCCGACAGCGCTGCTGCCAGCAGCAAGATCGCGAAGGCCTCACGCACGGTCATCGGCGATCGCGGTCAGGGTTTTCCGCGTGCCGCCGAGCAGGAGGGTGGCGCGGCGGTGGTCGGCGGTGGCGGCGCCGCCCTCGATGGCGCGCAGCGCCTGGCGCAGCAACGCCGCCGCCCCCTCGGGCGCCAGCTCGGCCAATACCGGCGGCAACGCGCCCTCGGCGAAGTGGAAAAAAATGCTGGTGGCCAGGCGAAGCTCCCAGCCGGGCACCTGCTGGCGGCGCGCCAGCAGCAGGCCTTCCGCCAGGTCGGCCGCGATCAGCCCCGGCGCCTCCCCCGCCCGCGCCCGGATGTCTGCGCGCAGGCGCAGAAGCTCCGGCTCGTACCAATGGTCGTGGTTGCCGCGGGTGCGCTCGAGGATGGCGTCGATCTCGCCCCGCGCCTCGGCATGGCGGCCGGTCAGGCTGAGGCCCTCGGCCAGCCCGCCGCGGATCTGGCCGGAGCGCAGCGCGATGGCGGTGGGCGACATGCCGGCCAGCGCCGCCGCCAGCCGCGCCACGCCCTCCGCCGCCGAGCCGCCTTCCTCGCCGGCGGCGCGGATCGCCTCCAGCCCGGCGAAGATTTCGCGCCGCGGCTGCCAGACGGCGTGCTGGCCCAGCCGGTCCTGCACCAGGGCCAGCGCCGGCGCCGCATGGCGCAGCCCGCCGCAGAGCAGCGCCACCGGCAGGGCGGCGTAGAAGACGGCGAAGCCCAGCGAGAAGGGATGGTCCAGCGTCAGCGCATCCTCGACCGCCGCATTGGCCAGGGCCAGCGCCCGGTCCGGCTGGCCCTGCAGCCACAGGATCTGCGCCAGGGTGCTGGTCGAGAGGATGCGCTGGTCGAAATAGTTCATCCGCCCCAGATGCGAGGCGACCGGGCGGCGGGTGTAGCGCGCCAGCATCCGCTCGGTCAGGCGGCGCGCCTCGGCCTGCTCGCCCAGATTGTGCAGGACATAGCCGACCAGCCGGTCGGCCATGGCGGCATCGTTCGGGTCGGGGGCGGTCGCCGCCTCGGCGCGGAACCGCTCGGCCATGGCCAGCGCGGCGCGGAAATCCTGGTCCATGGCGACCACGGTCAGCCCGTTCAGCGCGCGCAGCCGGTGCTCCTGGTCGTCCAGCTGCCCGGCCAGGGCCAGGGTGCCCTGCCAGCCGCGCGCCTGGGCCGGCACGTCGCCCATCAGCAGCGCCGTGGTGCCGAAGGCCGCGTGCAGCCGCATCGCCAGCCGCGGCGGGGTTTCCGGCGCGCCGGCCAGCGCGGCCAGCGCGAGCTCCAGCCGGCGGCGGCTTTCCTCGACCAGGCCGAGCAGCGCCCAGAGCGGCGCGGCGGCGACCGACAGCGCCAGGCCGGTGCCCACCGCGCCGGGCTCGGCCGCGCCCTCGCCCAGGCTCCAGTCCAGCGCCGCCCGCAGATTGTCCAGATGCGGCGCCAGCAGCCGGCGCAGCTCGACCGGCGGGCGGCTTTCCCAGAGCGGCGCCGCCGCCTCCAGCAGGTCGAGCAGCCAGCTGGCATGGCAGGCCGCCAGCCGCGGCAGGCTGCCATCCTCGGCCAGCCGGCCCAGCAGATAGGCGCGCGTGACGTCGAGGCAGCGGTAGCGCATGCCGGCCGGGCCGGGCTCGGCCAGGATGAAGGATTTTTCCACCAAGTCGGCCAGCCGTCCGACCGTCTCCGCCTCGCCGCGCCGCGCCGCCTCGGGCGTCAGGCCACGGCAGCGGGCATCGAGCGCCAGCGCCGCCTCCAGGCTGAACGGGCCCTTGAAGATGGCCAGCCGGGCCAGGAAGCCCTGCTCCGCCGGCGCCAGCAGCCGGTGGCTCCAGTCCAACGTGGCGCGCAGCGTCTGGTGCCGCGGCAGCGCCGTGCGGCGGCCCTGCATCAGCAGGGCGAAGCTTTCGTCCAGCCGCTCGGCCAGCCCCTCGATGCCGAGCTGCGCGGCGCGGCCGGCGGCGAGCTCGAGGGCCAGCGGGATGCCGTCCAGCCGGCGGCATATGTCCGCCAGCGCCGGGGCCTCGGCATCGCGCAGCGGCGCGCGGGCGCCGGCGGCCTGCATCCGCTGCAGGAACAGCTGCGCCGCCGGGAAGGCCAGCAGCGCCGCGGCATCGCGCGCCCCGCCCTGCGGCGGCACGCTGAGCGAGGGCAGCCGGTAGCTCCATTCGCCCTCGACGCGCAGCGGCTCGCGGCTGGTGGCCAGGATGCGCAGGCCCGGCGCCTGGCGCAGCAGCGCCTCGGCCGCCGCCGCGGTGGCGTCGATCACCGCCTCGCAGCTGTCCAGCAGCAGCAGCGCCGGGCGCGCCTGCAGCGCCGCGGCCACGCTGACCAGCAGGTCGCCGCCGCCGCCGAGCTCCAGCGCCGCGGCCAGCCGGCTGGGCAGCCGCGCCGGATCGGCCAGGCTGCCGAGGTCGATGAAGCAGACCGGCAGCCCGCTGGCCTGCGCCACGGCGATGGCCAGCGTCGTCTTGCCGATGCCGCCCGAGCCGGTCAGCGTCACCAGCCGGCGCCGGGCGAGCTCCGCGGCCAGCGCGGCGATGGTCGCCTCCTGCCCCACCACCGGGGCCAGCCGCGCCGGCGGCGGCGGCAGCGGGCGGGGCTCGGCGGCGGGCGCCGGCACGGCCCCGGCATCCGACCGGACGGGGGCGACGAAGCAATAGCCGCGGCCGGCGATGCTGAGGATGGCGCGCGCCAGCGCCGGATCCTGCGCCAGCGCCCGGCGCAGCGTCGCCACCTGGGCGCGCAGGTTGCTCTCGTCGACCTGCTGGCCGGGCCAGACCTCGGCCATCAATTGCCGCTTGTCGACCATCTCGCCGGGCTGGCGGGTCAGCGCCACCAGCAGCGCCAGGGCGCGGCTGCCGAGCGGCACCGCCTGCTCGTCGCCATCCTGCCCGTCGCCATCCTGCGTCAGCAGGTGCCGGGCCGGCCACAGGGTGAAACCGCCGAAGCGGAGGGCGTGTGATTCACCGGCCGCGCCTGCGCCCTGTCGCCCCTGCGCCATCGATTTCCAGCACCCGTCAACCATCTCGCCCGGGCAAGGAAGCCGCCGGGCGGGGCGGCAATCTGCCATGCGGCCCGGCCAGCGGCAACCGGAGGGTGTGCTTAGCTTCCGCGGTGGAACCCCCGGGCGTCCGGCACCAGGCTGCGCGGGTCCAGCCCGGCCTGCTGGCGAAACATGGCCACCGCCCCCTCGGCAGAGCGCGCGGCATTGCCCTCCCGCGCCGCGGCCTTCGCCCTGGCGCCCTGGCGCCCTGGCGCCCAGGACAAGGAACCGCGCCGCCCTCAGGGAATGCGGGCCGCCCTCACGCTGCCGCCAGACCCGGACACATCCGCCGGGGAATTACTGGGGGTGGACCGGCGGCACCCGGCTCCAGCCCTTCGGCCGGCGCACCCGCTCGCGCTTGAAGGTCAGCACGCCGGAGAACAGGATGATGGCGACGCCCACCGCCATGATCGGCTCCAGATGGTCCTCGAAGACCAGGTAGCCGAACAGGATCGCCCAGATCATCTGGCTGTATTGCGCCGGCGCCACCAGGCTGGCCGGGATCCGCGCCGAGGCCAGCATCACCAGGATATTCCCTGTGGCCGCCAGCAGCCCATAGCCCAGGATCCACAGCCATTGCAGCGGGCTGGGCCAGACGAAGCCCGGCAGCATCAGCAGGCCGGTGGCCAGGATCGGCCCGATCAGCCCGGCGCCATAGAGCGAGATGCGCTTCTCGGTCTGGCCGAAGGCGCGCAGCGTGACCACGGTGATCGCCCCCGACAGCCCGCCGACCACGGCGCCGACATGGCCGATGTTGAGCTCGCGGAAGCCCGGGCGCAGCACCACCAGCACGCCGGCGAAGCCCAGCAGCACCGCCCCCCAGCGCCGCCAGCCCACCTGCTCCTGCAGGAACACCACCGACAGGATGGTCACGAAGGTCGGCATCAGGAACAACAGGCAGAAGGCCTCGGCCATGGAGAGATGGGTGAAGGCCACCACGCTGCCCAGGCTGCCGGTGGCCGCGGCGCCGGCGCGCACGCCCCACATGATGCGGTTCTTCGCGCGGAAAATGTCGCGGTAGCGCTCGCCGGGGCGCTTCACCCACGGGATCGCCACCATGCCGGAGACGGCGCCGAAGAACACCGCCTCGTAAGCGCTGATCGAGCCCTCCAGCAGCTTCACGGAGGCATCCGAGACCGCATAGGCAAGATAAGCAAGGAAAGCCAGCAGGATGCCCTGCGTCATCGTGCGGTCCATGAACAACGTCCCGGGCGTAAACCCACCCTTTGACGCGTTGCAGCATGGACCGCCAGGGGGCAACGAATGACAACCAAAAGAAAGCAAGCAGCGGGGGAAGGAATTCCCCCGCGCCCCCTTCTCTTTCTGTCAATCAGGTCTTCGCCAGGCCGGCGGCCTTCATTGCCACGCCCATCGCGGCGTCGGTTTCGGCCATGACCCTGCCGAAGCCGGCGCCGTCGGCCCAGTCCATGCCGAAGCCGCGCGCCTTCATGAACTCGGAATACTGGTCGGACTTGTAGACCTTCTCCAGCGCCCCGGTCAGCAAGGCAGCATGCTCGGCCGGCAGCTTCAGCGGCGCGCCGATGCCGCGCCACACCGCGGTCTGGTAGTCGACGCCCAGGCTCTCCTTCAGCGTCGGGATATCCGGGAATTGCGGGTCGCGCTGCGGCGACATGATCGCCAGGCTGCGGGCGCGGCCGGCATCCAGCATCGCCCGCGCCTCGGGGATCGAGCAGGGCACGATGTCGATGCCGCCGGCCACCAGGTCCTGCATGCCGGGCGCCGCGCCGTTGGAGGGAACCCAGCGCACATGGTCGGGCTTCAGCCCCATCGCCTGCAGCCAGCCCACCAGCGCCAGGTGCCAGATGCCGCCCTGCCCGGTGCCCGAGGCCTTCAGGCGGCCCGGCGGGCTGGCCTTGATGCCCTCGGCCAGCGCCTTGATGTCCTTGTAGGGCGAGCTGGCGCTGACCTGCACCCCCGGCGCGTCGCGGTTGACCAGGCCAAGCGGCGTGTAGTTGGCATGGGTCAGCTCGGTCAGCCCCTGCCAGTGCATCATGGCGATCTCGACCGTGATGATGCCGATCGAATAGCCGTCCGGATTGGCGCTGGCGAGCGCCGCATGGCCGACCACGCCCGAGCCCCCGGTGCGGTTCACCACGTTCACCGGCTGGCCCAGCTCCTTCTCCAGCAGGGCGGCGACGATGCGCGCGGTGGCGTCGGTGCCGCCGCCGGCGCCCCAGGGGCAGATCAGCTGCAGCGGTCGGACCGGGTAGCGCGGCTGGGCGAGGGCGGGCGCGGCCAGCGGGGCGACCGCCAGCCCGGCGCCCGCGCCGAGCAGCGTCCGGCGGGAGAATGGGGACATGGTGCTTCCTTCCTGTGTTTTTCTGTCGTTTTCATGGCTCCGGCATGGATGCCGGTTCATCTCGAACTATGAACGAAAGCGCGGCCGTCAGCCAGGATTACGCGGGGCGCTGAAGCGTCGGCCGGTTGCGGGCGCGGCGGCGCAGCAGCCAGGCGCCGACCGGCCACAGCAGGGCGCCGGCGGTGATGGCGGCCAGCACGCTGGAGATCGGCCGGTCGATGAAGGGCAGCAGGCTGTTGTCCGACTTGATCAGCGAGGTGACGAAGCTCTGCTCCACCATCGAGCCCATGACGATGCCCAGCACCAGGGCGGCGACCGGATAGCCGTTGCGCTCCATGACGTAGCCGACAACGCCGAAGAAGCCGACCAGCAGCACCGAGAACATGTTGTTGCCGGTGGCGAAGGCGCCGACCGCGCAGAGCATCAGGATGATCGGCATGATCGAGGCGCGCGGCGCCCGCAGCACATGCGCCGCCAGCCGGATCATGATGATGCCCAGCGGGATCATGATGATATTGGCGAGGATAAAAATGATGTAGAGGGCGTACATGCTCGACGCCCGCTCGGTGAACAGCGTCGGCCCCGGGTTCAGCCCCTTCATGTAGAGCACGCCGATGGCGATCGCCGTGATGGTGTCGCCCGGAATGCCGAAGAGCAGCGCCGGCACCCAACCGCTGGCCAGCGACGCGTTGTTGCTCGCCCCCGCCTCGACCAGCCCCTCGGGGTGGCCGGTGCCGAATTTTTCCGGGGTTTTCGAAAAACGCTTCGACATGGCGTAGCTGACCCAGGCGGCCATGTCGGCGCCCGCCCCCGGCAGCACGCCGATGATGATGCCGATGACATTGCCGCGCCACATCGGCCATTGGTACTGCTTGGTCAGCTTCCACTGCCCGGCCATGATGCTGCCGAACTTGCGGCGGGGCAGCGGCGGCGGGTCGAAGGTGGCCAGCGCCCGCATCACCTCGGAGAGCGCGAAGACGCCAACGAGGGCCGGCAGCGGCTCGATCCCGCCCAGCAGGTCGGCCATGCCGAAGGTGAAGCGCGGCGCGCCCGCCGGGTTCTCCATGCCGATGCAGGAGACCAGCAGCCCGAGCAGCATCGAGGCGATGGCCTTCACCGGCGAGGAGCGCGCCACCAGCGTCGCGCACATCAGCCCGAGCACCGCCAGCCAGAAATACTCATAGGAGGAAAAGTTCAGCGCCACCTCGGCCAGCAGCGGCGCCATGATCACCAGCGACAGCGTGCCGACGATGCCGCCCACCGCCGAGAACCACAGCCCGGTGCCCAGCGCCAGCTCCGCCTGGCCCTTGCGGGTCATGGCATAGGCTTCGTCCGTGTAGGCGGCCGAGGCGGGGGTGCCTGGGATGCGCAGCAGGCAGCCCGGGATGTCGCCCGAGAAGATCGCCATGGCCGAGGCGGAGATGATGGTGGCCACCGCGGCGATCGGCGACAGGTAGAAGGTGACGGGCACCAGCAGGGCGGTGGCCATGGTGGCCGACAGCCCGGGCAGCGAGCCCACCACCAGCCCGTAGATCGAGGAGGCCAGGATGGCGATCAGCACATCCATCTGGCCGACGAGGCGGAAGCCTTCGATGAGGTCGTTCATCGCCGGATCACCAGGGCAGCGGCAGCAGGCCGTCGGGTAGCGGCACCCGCAGCAGCTTCATGAAGATCGTGGCGATCCCGAGCGGGGCGAGGACCGCCAGCGGCAGCGCCAGCCGCCAGCTGGCGCCGAGGGCCAGGGCGACCACCAGCACCATCGTGGCGGCCGTCGGCAGGAAGCCCAGCCAATCCGCCACCAACGTGTAAAAAACCAGCAGCAGCGGCGGGATGAAGGCGCGCAGCTCGGCGAAGCGCGGCGGCTGCGGCACCGCCTCGCCGGCGGCGGGCGGGATGACGTCCTCGGGCGCCTCGAAGCTGTGGCCGACGCGCAGCAGGATCAGCGCCCCGCAGCCGACCAGGCCGAGGCCGATGATGGTCGGGAAGACGCTGGGCCCGACATCCTGGCCGGGCACCCCGGGCTGCAGGCTGGCGCCGTAGACGGAGAAGCCGCCCAGCGCCACCAGGAAGGCCCCGGTCACTCTGTCCGAAAGCTGCAATGCCTCGATCCCCTTCCCTGGCCCTCGGGGTCCTGGCGAAGGCGGCAGCCGCCTTCCCGGCCCCGTTTGCGGGCGTCGACTTTCTTGGTCGGGGAAGTGTGACGATGCCGGAAGATTCCGGTCAAGGACTTGTCGGACAAGACGACAGGAGGCGCCCTCCTGCCGCCCCGATCACCCCCCGATCATTGCGCCGGCAGGGTCGCCGGGGCCGGGGTCTTCATGATGACATAGCCGCCGCGCTCCAGCATGCGCAGCACCGCCTCGGCGGTCTGGTCGGCGACGAACTCGCCCAGCACCTTGCCGGGGGCGACGGGGCGGCTGCGGCCGCGCTCGTCATAGCGCAGCGCCAGGGAAATCTGGCCGGCGATCTCGGCCGGGTCGGCCAGGCGCAGCGGGACGCGGGGCTCGGACATCGGGATCTTCCTCATGGTCGCGAAGGGGGTGGTCATGACAGGGCGCAGCCCTGCACGGGCTGGATCACCTCGCCGCCCGGGCAGGCCCGGCGCAGCGAGACATCGGCCGCCGCCTGGCCGCAGCCGGCGCAGCGCAGGCTGCCCGCGAAGGCGCGCAGCGACAGCGCGCCGCGCTCGGCGAGCAGCCCGGCCACCGGCAGCGGCAGCCCCGGCTGGCAGCCGGGATCGGCGCAGCGGTAGCGGACCGACCAGGCGGCCCAATGCGAGAGCGGGGTGGCGAGCGCGCCCCCGGCGCGAAGCGGGGGCGGGGTCATCGCAGAAGCCATGCGCATCATGTCCTCCTTGGCGGTGCTCCAGAGCTACCACCAAGAACAGAACATGAACAAGCCGATTCTCAGCCCCTCAGCAGCCGGGGGATCATCGGCAGGCCCATGGCGGCCGGCAGGGCGGCCATGACCAGCAGCGGCAGGGTCCAGCCGAAGGCCGCGACCATCAGGGCGAAGGCGAAGGGGGCGGCGAAATAACAGAAGAAAACCACCAGGGTGACGCCGCAGGTGGCGTCGCTGATGCGGCCCTCTGGCGCGACGCGGGCGACCTCGGCCAGCGAGATGCCGTTCCAGCTGGCGGCGACGAAGCCGCAGCCGGCGGCCAGGGTGCCGAGCAGCCAGGCGGGCGTCCCCACCGGGGCGAGGGCGAAGACCGCCGCCAGCGCCGAGCCGGCGAAGGCCTGGACGGCCAGCACCAGGCTCGGCCGGCCGCTGCGGTCGGCGACCCAGCCCAGCAGCAGGCGGGCGGTGACGCCGCTGCCCTGCATGACGGCGAAGATCAGCCCGGCCTCGGTCAGCGACAGCCCGTGCTTGGCCACCAGCCAGGTGACGACGAAGGCGAAGAGCGACCCCTGCAGGCAGGCGAAGGCGCCGCTGAGCAGCGCCAGCGGCAGCAGCATCGGGTGCAGCGACAGCGCCGAGAAGGGGGCCGCCAGGTTGCTCGGCGCCAGCAGGGCGCGCGGGCCGATCGGGCGGCGGGCCTCGCGCCCGGCATCGAGCGTCGCGCGCCAGGGCTGCACCACCAGCCCCGCCGCCAGGCCGAAGGCGAGGCCGAGCAGGCAGACCGCCTCCCAGCCATGGCGCAGCGCCACCGCCGGCCCGACCAGGCCGGCGATGACCGCGCCGAGCGGCGCGCCGGCCTGCTTGACCGAGAAGATCAGGGTGCGGTGCCGCGGCGGGGCGGTGGCCGCCAGGATGCGGCTGCCGGCCGGCGGCGTCGGGCCATAGCCGATGCCCAGCAGCAGGGAGGCGGCGAACAGCACCGGCGCCCAGCCCAGCGCGGCGAGGCCGATGGCGCAGCCGGCCAGCGCCACGCCCAGCTGCAAGGTGCGCACCGGCCCCCAGCGCAGCAGCAGCGGCGCGCCGCAGGCCAGGAACAGCGCGGTGCCGAGCGAGCCGAGGCCGGCCAGGTAGCCGATGCTCTGGCCGGACAGGCCGAGGGCATCCGTCATCACCGGCGCCACCACCGGCAGGGTCTGGCCGAGGGCGGCGGCGGCGGTCTGCATGGTCAGGGTGACGCCGAGCGCCGATTGCCAGCGCGGCCTGGCCCCGCTGGTCAAGGTTTTTGCCGGAGACTGGAAGTTCCGGGAGTCGCGTCGATGCTGGGCAGGGGCATGCGGCGCAGCATGGGCCGCGCCCCCTGCCCCGGCAAGGCGGCGGGAATGCCGCGAAGGCCCCGCGCCGCCGTCGCCGGGACGGAGCGCGCGCCTCTCGCCTGGCGCGGGGCGATCCCTGGTCCCGGCCTCAGCTTTCTGTCGTGGTGATGGTGGTGCCCCAAGGGTCTTCATGCCGGGCCTCGGGCAGCCCGATGAGCTCGACTTCCGCCAGCCCTGTGCAGGGCATGTCGCGACGCCCGGCGCCGGCGCTGTTCCAGACATTGGCCGCCAGCTGGTGGTGGTAGCCATCGGCGCCGAAGAAGCTGCCGCCCTGGTAGCGCGCGGTGATGCCGAAGCCGAGGCTGCCGGCATAGAAGGCCTCGGCGGCGGGGATATCGCCGACCTGCAGGTGGACATGGCCGATGCGGGTGCCTTCCGGCGCCGTGGTCCAGGCCGGCCCGTCGCCCAGGGCGATCAGCGCCTGCAGGTCCAGCGGCTCGGTGCCCATGGTCACCTGGCCGTCCTGCCAGCGCCATTCCGCCTCGGGACGGTCGGCATAGACCTCGATGCCGTTGCCCTCGGGGTCCGACAGGTAGATCGCTTCCGACACCGCGTGGTCGGAGGCGCCGGCGATGCGCTGGCCGGTGCCGGCCATGTGGCGCAGCCAGCGGCCGAGATCGGCGCGTTCCGGCAGCAGGAAGGCGGTGTGGAACAGGCCGGCCTCGCGGCGCGCGCTGCGGCGGGCCGCCTTGTCCTGGCGCAGCGTCAGGAAGGGGGTGGCGCCGGCGCCGAGGATGGCCTCGCCGCCGCCGGCCGAAAGCAGCGAAAGGCCAAGGATGCGCTGGTAGAAGCCGCTGACCTGGTCCAGGTCATGCACGACCAGGGTGACCTGGCCGATGCGCGGGGCGAAGAGGCGGTTGGTCATTTTTCTGTCCGTTTCCTTCAGGCGGCGCGGCGCAGCGGGGTCGGGCGGAGGGCATGGGCGCCGTCACCCGTCAGGGCCAGCGCGACCAGGGCAGCGATCCAGAATGCCAGAAATTCCCAGCCGCCCTTGGGGTTGGTGAAGAAGAAGCCGGCCGGGCCGTGCACGGTGGCGATGGCGCCGAGCAGCACCGGGATCATGGCGAGGGCGGCCAGCCGCGGCCAGACGCCCAGGATCAGCGCGGCGGCGCCGACGACCTCCCAAAGGATGGTCACATAGGCCAGCCACCCGGGCAGGCCGAGCGAGGCGAAGAAGCCGGCCGTCCCGGCGGGGGTGAAGACGAAGAACTTCAGCCCGGCATGGGCCAGGAACAGCCCGCCCAGCGACAGGCGCAGCAGCAGGGCGGCATAGGGGGCGGTGCGGGGATCGGTGGTCATCGCGGCGGGCTCCATGAGCAAGGTTGCCCGCAGGATGCCCGCTTCCGATCCACGGGATTAGCCGCGGAAAACGGGGGTTACTTCTTCCATTGCGGAAGGGATCACCAGCCCTGGTCCCAGGGCGGCGTGGCGGCGAAGGCTTTTGCCAAAAAGTCGACCAGCACCCGCAGCTTCAGCGCCAGCTGCCGCGCCGGGGGGTAGAGGGCGTAGAGGCCGAAGGCCAGGGGCTCGGCGTCGCGCAGCAGCGGCAGCAGCCGGCCGGCGCGGAAGGCAGGGCCGGCGACGAAGCTGGGCAGGCGGGCGATGCCGAAGCCGGCCTCGGCGGCGCGGCTGCAGGCCTCGGCGTTGGAGAAGCGCAGCCGGCCGGCGACCGCCAGGTTGATCCCGCCGGCGAAGCGCCAATGCGACGGGTCGCGCAGGTTGCTGTCGATGATCAGCGCATGGGCCGCCAGGTCCGCGGGCGTCGCCGGCGTGCCATGCGCGGCGAGATAGGCCGGCGACGCCGCGCAGGCGACGCGGATGTCGCAGAGCCGGCGGGCGATCAGGCTGCTATCCTCCGGCTGGCCGATGCGGATGGCGGCGTCGAAGCCTTCATCGACCAGGCTGACCGGCCGGTCGGAGAAATGCACGTCGAGCTCGATCGCCGGATAGGCGGCGGCGAAATCCAGCAGCACCGGGGCCAGCTGCGCCGTGCCGAAGCTGATCGGCACCGAGAGCCGCAGCCGCCCGGCCGGCGCGCCCGAGGCCTGGCGCAGCGAGGCGTCCAGCGCCTCGAACTCGGTCAGCAGCGGGCGCAGCCGCTCGTAATAGGCCTGGCCGAGCTCGGTCGGCGCCAGCGCCCGGGTGGTGCGCTTGATCAGCTGGACGCCGAGCAGCGCCTCCAGCCGCGCCACCAGCTTGGAGGCCTGGCCGGAGCTGGTGCCGAGACGGGTCGCGGCGGCGGCGAAGCTGCCCGTCTCCAGCACCGCGATGAACATCCGGTCGCAGTCCAGCCGCTCCATTTTTCTGTCAGTTCCCGTCGCGCCGATGGCGCGACGGTTCTACGCGGGCCGCGTCGCTCAGACCAGCGCGGCGCCCTGGGTGTTGACGTAGATCGAATACAGCGACTTGCTGGCCGCCATGAACAGCCGGTTGCGGTGCCGGCCGCCGAAGGCCAGGTTGGCGCAGCGCTCCGGCAGGGCGATATGGCCGATCGGCTTGCCGTCGCGGTTGATGATGCGCACCCCGTCCAGCGCGTCGCTGCCCATGCCCCAGCCGCACCAGAGATTGCCGTCGACATCGACGCGGAAGCCGTCCGGCGTCTCGCCCTCGGCGCAGGTGACCAAAGCGCGGCCGGCGCCGATCCCCTGGCCGTCCGGGTTGACGTCGAAGCTGCGGATGACGCGCGGCGTCAGCCCGCCCTCGATGACATAGAGCAGCTTCTCGTCCGGGCTGAAGGCCAGGCCGTTGGGGCGGTTCAGCCGGTCGGTGACCAGGGTCACGGCGCGGCTGGCGGGGTCGATGCGGTAGAGGCTGGTGGGCAGCTCGACCGGCGCGGGCTCGCCCTCGTAATGGCCGAGGATGCCGAAAGGCGGGTCGGTGAACCAGACGCTGCCATCCGACTTGACCACCACGTCATTGGGAGAATTCAGCCGCTTGCCGTCGAAGCTGTCGGCGAGCACGGTGATGGCGCCGTCGAACTCGGTGCGGGTGACGCGGCGCGTCAGGTGCTCGCAGGTGATCAGCCGGCCCTGGCGGTCGCGCGCATTGCCGTTGGCGAAGTTGGCAGGCTTGCGGAATTCCTCGACACGACCAGAAACCTCGCTCCAGCGCAGCAGCCGGTTGTTCGGGATGTCGCTCCAGATCAGCGCGCGCTGGTCGCCCATCCAGACCGGGCCTTCCGACCAGCGGCCGCCGGTCCACAGCCGCTCGACCGCGCCGGCCGCCAGGCGATAGCGGGCGAAGCTGGGGTCGAGGATGCGGATCGCCGGATCGGGATAGCGCTCGGTGGGCGTCCATTGCGCCCGCGCCGGCGCCGCCAGCATGGCGGCGCCCAGCCCCAGCCCGGCGCCCAACAACCCGCGCCGCTGCGTCATCTTGTTCATTCTGGGTTCCTCCCCTGATTCTCAAGGAAGCCCAAGCGGTAGCATTGTATGACGTCATACATCAACGCCGTCATGCGCGGCGGCGGGAGGCCCGGCGCAGGTGCAGGATCTGGGCCGAGAGGCCGATGACCAGCATCGCCAGCAGGCTGGCCTGGGCGCCCAGCAGCAGCGGCGAGGCCGGGTCGGTGACGAAGGGATGGCCGTCCGGCACCCGGCGCAGGATCTCGGTGACCGTCGGCACCATCAGCAGGAAGGCGGTCAGGCTCAGCAGGATGGTCTCCAGGTAGCGCGCCGCGGCGCCGAGGCGCGGGACGCGGCCGACGCCATAGCCGGCCAGCAGCAGCAGCAGGGTCACCGCGCCGATGACATGCCCCGCCGCCTGGTGCGCCACCAGGAAGACGGTCAGCCCGCCGATCAGCATGGCGACGAGATAGCCGAGCCCCGGCAGCGAGCGCGGCACGATCCGCCCGTGGCGGGCGAACATGTAGAGGGCCAGCGGGATGGCGGGCAGGCTGCCGAGCGTGTGCAGCCAGCCGGGCGGCGAGATTCCGAACATGACATCTCCCTTCTAGTAGGTAGGTTGAAAGGCCAAAAAAACGCCGCGCCGGCCGCTCACGCCGCGAGCGGCGCGGCGAGGCGGGCCAGCAGCGGCCGGGTCACCGCCGCGAAGATCGACGGGTCGCCATAGGCCCGCGCCGACAGCATCGCGCCATGGACGGTCGCCATGAAGGCCTCGGCCTCCTCGGCGGGGCTGGCCGCCAGGCGCAGCCGGCCCTGCGCCGCGCCGCGCGCCAGCACCGCCGCCAGCCAGCGTGACAGCGCGCGGAAATGCGCCTGCACCTCGAGGGCCACCGGCTCCGGCAAGGCGGGCAGCTGGCTGGCCAGCAGGGCGCAGAGGCAGAAGGGCGGGCCGGCATCGGCGATGCAGGCCTGCCAATGGCCGAGATAGGCGCCCAGCTGCGCCGCCGGGTCGGGGATCTCGGCCTCGAGCATCGCCATGCCCGCCGCCGCCGCCTCCCGGTGCCGGGCGACCAGGCTGCGGACCAGCTCGACCTTGGTCGGGAAATGGTGGTGGATGCTGGCCTTCCGGATGCCGACCACCGCGGCGATGTCGGCATAGCTGAAGCCGTTGTAGCCGCCCTCGACGATCAGGCCGCGGGCGCAGGCCAGGATGTCGTCAGCAGTGGTCGAGGGGGTCTGGAGGCTGCCCATGCCGTCTGCCTACCTTCTAGTAGGACGGCCGTCAAGCATCCCAGTCTGTCCCGTCTCGAATCGCGAGAATGGTTAATTAAATGTCAGCACCCTTTCCCTAAACCCCACGCTCTGGACAAAGCTTTCGACGAGCGGCGCCCCCCAGGGGGGCAGGCCCAAAAGGGGATGGCATGGTGGAGAGCACGAAAGCGCGGGGCATGTCGGTGCGCGGCATGTCCGTGCGGGGCATTCTGGGCGCGGTGATCGGCGCGCTCGGCGTGCTGGGCGTGGCCACCAGCGGCGCCGATGTCTGGCATGGCTGGCAGGCGCGCGGCCAGGCCGAGCGGGTCGCCACCCTGTCGCGCATCGATGCCGCGCTGTTCGACACGTTGAACGCCGCCCGCGTCGAGCGCGCCGCCATGCTGGCCGCCCTCGCCGGCCAGGGCCCGGCCGATGCCGCCGCCACCACCCGCATCGCCGAGCTGCGCGGCCGGGCGAACGCCGCCTTCGCCGAGGCGCAGCGCCGCATGGCCAGCGCGCAGCTCGATGCCGGGCTGACCGGCGCCCTGGCCTCGGCGCAGGCGGCCATGACCGCGCTGCGCGGCCGGGTCGACAGCGCGGTGACGGGGGCCAGCCGCGAGGCCGAGGCCTCCGCCGCCGCCGCGCGCGAGACCCAGGCCTATCTGGATGCGCTGACGCGGGCCGACGCGGCGCTGACCGACATCATCCTGCGCGCCAATCCGGGCATCGGCCAGCTGCTGGGGATGAAGCAGGCGGTCTGGGGCGCGCGGCTCGCCGCCGGCGGCATCGGCGGCATGTCCGAGGTGCTGCTGGCCGCCCGCCGCGCGCCGACGCCGGCCGAGGTCGCGACGGCGGCCGAGCTGCGCGGCCAGGTCGCCGCCATGTGGGCCCAGGCCCAGGCCATCGCCGCCCGCCCCGAGATGCCGCAGAGCCTGCGCGACGCGCTGGCGCCGCTGGCCGAGCGCTTCCCCGGCGCCTTCATCGCCCGCCAGCGCGCGGTGGCCGACGACCTGGCCGCCGGCCGCCCGGCCATGCCGCTGGCCGATTTCCAGCGCGCCAGCGCCGGCGACGTGACCGCCGTCGGCGAGGTGTCTCTCCTGGCCCTGCGCGAGCTGGTGGCGCGCGCCGATGCCGAGGCGTCGTCCGCCACCACCGCGCTGGCCCTGTCGGGGCTGGTGCTGCTGGCGGCGCTGGCGCTGATGCTGGGCGGGCTGCTGCTGGTCAGCCGCCGGGTGATCCGCCCGATCGGCGCCATGACGGCCACCATGCAGCGCCTGGCCGCCGGCGAGCTGGCGGTGGCCATCCCCGGCCTCGGCCGCGGCGACGAGATCGGCCGCATGGCCGCCGCCACCGAGGTTTTTCGGAGCGGCCTGCAGACCGCCGCCCGCCTGGCGGAGGAACAGGCCGCCGAGCGCGCCGTGAAGGAAAAGCGCGCGGCGGCCCTGGCCAATCTGGTGCAGGGCTTCGAGGGCCGGGTCGGCGCGCTGGTCTCGCTGCTGGCCAGCGCCGCCGGCCAGCTGGAGGGCACCGCGCGCGGCATGTCCGACACCGCGGGCGCCACCGACGACCAGGCCGGCCGGGTCTCGGTCGCGGCCGGCGAATCCAGCCGCGGCGTGCAGACGGTGGCGGCGGCGGCCGAGGAGCTCTCGGCCTCGATCGCCGAGATCAGCCGCCAGGTGTCCCAGGCCAGCGGCGTCACCGCCCGCGCGGTGGAGGATGCCCGCCGCACCGACGGCGCCATGCGGGCGCTGGCCGAGAATGCCCAGCGCATCGGCGAGGTGGTCGGCCTGATCAGCAGCATCGCCAGCCAGACCAACCTGCTGGCGCTGAACGCCACGATCGAGGCGGCGCGCGCGGGCGAAGCGGGCAAGGGCTTCGCGGTCGTCGCCTCCGAGGTGAAGAACCTGGCCAGCCAGACCGCCCGCGCGACCGAGGAGATCGGCGTGCAGATCGCCACCATCCAGGCCGCGACCCGCGAGGCGGTGGGCGCGCTGGAGGGGATCAGCGCCACCATCGCCGAGGTCAGCAGCACCACGGTCAGCATCGCCAGCGCGGTGGAGGAGCAGACCGCCGCCACCGCCGAGATCGCGCGGACCGTGCAGCAGACCGCCCAGGCGACCGAGCAGGTGACGGTCAACATCGCCTCGGTCAGCGCCGGCGCGCAGCAGACCGGCTCGGCCGCCGGCGAGGTGCTGTCGGCCGCGACCGCGCTGTCCGGCCAGTCGGACAAGCTGCGCGCCGAGGTCAACGACTTCGTCCACCAGGTCCGCGCGGCCTGAGCAGGGCTGCACCGGCGGGCTGCACCGGCGGCTTGCGGGGCACGCAACCGCCGGCGCTCACCCGATGGCAACCGGCAGGGGTGCAGCATCGTTGACCGGAAGCACGGACTTGGCCAAGCACGCCAGGCGCCGCGCCAACACCCGGCGGAGCGTTCCTGATCCATGGCCTCTCAACGCAGCCAGCGCGGCTTAGACTGGCTGACCTTCTTCGCGGCGGATGTGCAGACCGGCTTCGGTCCCTTCATCGCCGTCTACCTGACCGCCAAATCCTGGACCGAGGCCGAGATCGGCCTGGCGCTGAGCGTCGGCAGCCTGACCGCCATGCTCAGCCAGGTGCCGGCCGGCATGCTGGTCGACGCCACGCCGCACAAGCGGCTGGCCGCCCTGCTGGCGCTGCTGGCCATCGCCGGCAGCGCGGTGCTGCTGGCGCTGTTCCCCTCCACCTGGCCGGTGCTGGCGGCGGAAGTGCTGCACGGCTTCGCCAGCTGCGTGCTGGTGCCGGCGCTGGCCGCCATCAGCCTGGCCCTCGTCGGCCGCAAGAAGCTGAGCGAGCGGCTCGGGCGCAACGGCCGCTACGCCTCGCTGGGCAATGCGGCGGCGGCCGCCCTGCTCGGCCTGACCGGCGCCTATGTCTCGGGCGAGGCGGTGTTCTGGTTCACCGCGGCGCTGACCATCCCGGCGATCCTGTCGCTGCAGCTGATCTCGGCCAAGGACCTGGCGGAGCGGGTGAAGCGCGCCCGCGGCAGCGGCAGCGGCGAGGGCGGCATCAAGGACCTGCTGCTGCAGCGCGGCGTGCTGGTCTTCGCCGGCTGCTGCCTGCTGTTCACCCTGTCCAACGCCGCCATGCTGCCGCTGGCCAGCGCCGGCATGACGCAGGAGGCGGGCGAGCGCGCCAACCTGTTCGTCGCCGGCGGGCTGGTGGTCAGCCAGGTGGTGGTCGCCATGATCTCGCCCTGGATCGGCCGGCTGGCCGAGCAGCATGGCCGCCGCCTGCTGCTGCTCGCGGGGGTGGCGGTGCTGCCGGTGCGCGGCGCGCTGCTGGCGATGCTGAGCGGCCCGCCGGTGCTGCTGGCGTCGCAGGCGCTGGACGGGCTGACCGCCGGCGTCTTCGCCGTGCTGGTGCCGCTGATCGCCGCCGACCTGACGCGGGGCACCAACCGCTTCAACCTGTGCATGGGGCTGTTCGGCCTGGCGGTGGGCATCGGCGCCACGGTCAGCACCGCCGCCGCCGGGCTGGTCGCCGCCTGGCTGGGGCCGTGGATCGCCTTTGCCGGGCTGGGCGCCGTGGGGCTGGCCACCTTCCTGCTGGTGCTGCTGGCCATGCCGGAGACCAAGGCCGGCCGCGCCATGCCGGGGGATGCCGATCGCGCCGCCCCGGCGGCCGAGCCCGCCGCGTGACGGGGGAGGCATCGATAAAGGGGACTGGACGCAAGTGCGCATCAGTCGCAATAAGGCGCCCCGCCTGATCGAAGACCGCTTGGAAGGCCGACCGATGCCGCATGCCCCCCTCCCCCGCCTCCTAATGCACGGCGCCCAGCCCGGCAAAGGCGATCCACGG
>NZ_CACSJM010000015.1 GCF_902706185.1 Roseomonas sp. 18066
CCCCCCGGACAGACCCCCCCCATGCTGTTCAACTCAGCCGGCTTCATCCTCGGCTTCCTGCCCGTCGTGCTGCTGGGCTTCGTGCTGCTGGCCGGCGGCGGCCATCGCCGCCTGGCCGGGCTGTGGCTGACGGCGGCCTCGCTGGTCTTCTACGGCTGGTGGAACCCGATCTATGTGCCGCTGCTGCTGGCCAGCATGACCGCCAACTTCTGGCTGGGCGGGCTGCTGCGCCGGCATCCGACGCGGGCGCTGCTGATCGCCGGCATCGCCGCCAACGTGCTGCTGCTGGGCTATTTCAAATACACCGGCTTCCTGGTGCAGGTGGCCGACCAGGTCACCGGCGCCGGCTGGGTGGCGCCGCAGATCGTGCTGCCGCTGGCCATCTCCTTCTACACCTTCCAGCAGATCGCCTATCTGAGCGACGCGCATGACGGCGCGGTGGGCGAGCACGACTTTTCCAACTACTGCCTGTTCATCACCTTCTTCCCGCATCTGATCGCCGGCCCGATCACCCATCACAAGGAGATGCTGGAGCAGTTCGAAAGCCGCGACGGCTTCCGCCCGCGCATCGACGCCATGGCGGTGGGCGCCACGCTGTTCCTGATGGGGCTGTTCAAGAAGGTGGTGCTGGCCGACCCGATGGGCGCCGAGGCCGCCCCGGTCTTCGCCGCCGCCGCCGATGGCGTCAGCCTGGCGATGCTCGATGCCTGGACCGGCGCGCTGTCCTACACGCTGCAGCTGTATTTCGATTTCTCCGGCTACAGCGACATGGCGATCGGCCTCGGCCTGCTGTTCGGGATCAGCCTGCCGGCCAATTTCGACAGCCCCTACAAGGCGCAGAACATCATCCAGTACTGGTCGCGCTGGCACATGACGCTGACGCGCTTCCTGACCAGCTACCTCTACACGCCGATGGTGCTGCGGGCGACGCGGGCGCGGGTCGCCGCCGGCAAGCCGCTGCCCAAGCGCGGCAAGATGTCGCCCGGCGCCTTCCTGCACCTGGTCGCCTGGCCGACCATCGCGACGCTGCTGATCTCCGGCGTCTGGCATGGCGCCGGCTGGCAGTTCGTGGCGTTCGGCGCGCTGCACGCCTTCTACCTGGTCGTCGCGCATGGCTGGCGCGCCTTCAAGGCGAGCCGCGGCATGCCGCTGGACAGCAGCAACCCCTTCAAGCGCGGCGTCGCCGTGCTGACCACCTTCCTGTGCGTCGTCGTCGGCGCCGTCTTCTTCCGCTCGACGGATCTGACCTCGGCGCTGGCCATGCTGGCCGGCATGGCGGGGCTGCACGGCTTCGAATTCCCGCCCGTCCTGGCCGAGCTGCCGGTGCTGGCCGGTGTCATCGCCGCCCTCGGCGTCAATGTGGCGCAGCCCGACTTCTTCCGCCCCACCACGGCGCTGCAGATCGCGGCCCTGCTGGCCTTCTGCTGGACCCTGCCGAACAGCCAGCAATGGCTGCGCGCCGCGCGCACGGCGCTGGGCTGGAAGCCCTGGTCGAGCTGGATGGAGCAGCGCATGCCCTGGCTGAGCTGGCGGCCGAACGCGGCGGTCGGCGTGGTGGTCGGCATGGTCGGCTTCTACGCCCTGGCCCGGGCGCTCTCCGCCGCGCCCACCGAATTCCTCTACTTCCAGTTCTGACCGTCATCGGATCGGACATGCCCATGGACCAGCTCGCCTGGCTTCCCCCCCACCCGGATCTCGGGGCCGCGCTCGCGGCCGCGCGCGCCGAGGAGAACCCGGCGGCGCTGCTGGCCACCGCCGCGCGGCTGTCGGGCTTCCGCCGCGACTTCGCGGCCACGGGCCGCATCGACCGCCTGGCGCAGCGCGCCATCGCCGAGGGGGCAGCGCCGAAATCGGCGGGGCTGGTGCCCTACCGCGTCGCGGTGCTGGCCTCGCACACGGTGGACCACCTGCTGCCGGCGATGCGGGTCGCGGGGCTGGCGCGGCGCCTGGCGCTGGCGGTGCACACCACGGCCTATGGCCAGTACCGCCAGTCGCTGATGGGCGAGGATGCGGCGCTGGCGGCTTTCTCGCCGCAGATGGTGCTGCTGGCCCTCGATGCGCGCGACGCGCCGCTGGAACTGCCGTTGACGGCGTCGGAGGAGGTGGTGAACGCCGCCGTCGCCACCCGCGTCGACGAGCTGCGCCGGCTGTGGCGCCGCGCGCGGCAGCGCTTCGCCGCGCAGGTGGTGCAGCAGACGCTGGTGCCGCTGGACCCGCCGCTGTTCGGCAGCTTCGAGGCGCTGGTGCCCGCCGCGCCCTGGTCGGTGGTGGAGCGGCTGAACACCGCGCTGCGCGCCGCGGCGCGGGAGGAGGGCGTGCTGCTGCTCGACCTCGCCTGGGAGGCCGCGCGCCTCGGCCAGGGCCAGGGGCTGGGCGATGCCGTGCGCTGGCACCAGGCCAAGCAGCTGGTCAGCCATGCGCTGGCGCCGCTCTATGGCGACCTGGTCGCCCGCATCGCGGCGGCCGCGGCGGGGCAGTCGAAGAAATGCCTGGTGCTCGACCTCGACAACACGCTGTGGGGCGGGGTGATCGGCGATGACGGCATCGCCGGCATCAAGCTCGGCCAGGGCAGCGCGACCGGCGAAGCCTTCCTGTCGGTGCAGCGCTATGCCGCGGCGCTGGGCCAGCGCGGCGTCATCCTGGCCGTCTGCAGCAAGAACGACATGGCGGTCGCCGAGGCGGCCTTCGCCGAGCATCCCGAGATGGCGCTGAAGCGGAGCGATATCGCCTGCTTCGTGGCGAACTGGCAGGACAAGGCCAAGAACCTGCGGCAGATCGCGCAGCGGCTGAACATCGGCATCGACAGCCTGGTCTTCCTCGACGACAACCCGGCCGAGCGCGACATCATCCGCCGCGAGCTGCCCGAGGTCGCGGTGCCCGAGCTGCCGGAAGATGCCGCCAACTACGCCGCCTGCCTGGCCAGCGCCGGCTACTTCGAGACCATCGCCTTCACCGCCGACGACGCCGCCCGCGGCCGCGACTATGTCGCCAACGAGGAGCGGCGCGCGGCGCTGGAGGAAGCCACCGACATGGAGGGCTATCTGCAGAGCCTGGCCATGGTGCTGCAGGCGCGCGAGATCGGCCCGGCCGAGCTGCCGCGCAGCGTGCAGCTGGTCAACAAGACCAACCAGTTCAACCTGACCACGCGCCGCACCTCGGAGGCCGCGGTCGGCGCGCTCAGCACCGATCCGCGCAGCCTGGCGCTGGCGCTGCGGCTGCGCGACCGCTTCGGCGACAACGGGCTGATCGCCGTCATCCTGGCGAAGCCGGATGCGGATGCGCTGCGCATCGACACCTGGCTGATGAGCTGCCGCGTGCTCGGCCGCCAGGTGGAGGAGGCGACGCTCGCCGTCCTCGCCGAGGCGGCGACCGAGCGCGGCTACCGCGCGCTCCTCGGCGAATACATCCCCTCCGGCCGCAACGGCATGGTCGAGGCGCATTACGCCAAGCTCGGCTTCGCGCCCTGCGACCCGCCGCCCGGCGCGGCGCCGGAGGCCCGCTTCTGGCGCTACGTCCTCGGCGCGGCGCCGCTGCCCCCCCACGCCATCGCCATCGAAACCCAGCGCGAGCAGGTGCTGACGCCATGAACGAAGTCCAGCTCTACAGCCAGATCAACCAGATCTTCCGCGACGTCTTCGACGATGACGCCATCACCGTGGACGCCACCACCACGGCGCATGACGTCGAGGGCTGGGACAGCGCCGCGCATGTCAGCCTGATCGTCGCGGCGGAGATGCATTTCTCGATCCGCTTCCGCACGGCCGAGCTCGACACGCTGCACAATGTCGGCGACTTCGCGAAGCTGATCCAGGGCAAGGTCGGGGCCTGAGCCATGCCCGAGCAGAAACCTGTGCCGAGACGCTATTTCATCGCGCTGCTCGGCAGCCTGGGGGGCAGCTTCGCGCTGTTCTACCTGGCCCTCTTCGGCCTCGGCGCGACCGGCCACCTGCCGCCGCCGGGCTTCGCCAACTCGATCTGCGTCGACGAGAAGCTGGCGCATCTGCGCGACCGGCCGCCGCAGGCTGCGAACCTGCTGGTGATCGGCTCCTCCATCGCCTGGCGGCATTTCGACGGCGACGTGGTGCGCAACGAGACGCCGCAGGCGCAGCCGCTGAACGGCGCCTTCTGCGGGCTGACCATCAACCAGAGCACCTATGCCGCCGACTGGCTGCTCGGCCACAACGACAGCGTGCGCGAAGTGCTGCTGATCGCCAGCCCGCATGACTTCGAGAATTGCGGACGGATGCGCACCGCGGTCTTCGATGCCGCGGATGCCGACGCCTTCGTCTATGGCGGCAGCTCGCCCTGGCCCTACTACATCAAGTATTTCGCCCCCGCCGCGCTGCTGCGCAACGCGCTGACGGTCGGCGCCAAGCGCCAGGGCGGCGCGGTGATGGATCCGCTGGTCTTCGACCGCTACGCCAGCGGCCCGATGGAGAATGACGGCGTGCGCGACACGCTGCTCTACGGCCCGGTGCGGCATCTCGACCAGGCCTGCTTCGACGCCCTCGACCGCTTCGCCCGCGAGATGCGCCGCAGCGGGCGGCGGCTGATGGTGGCCTCGACGCCGATGCACCCGGCCTGGAAGCGGCAATACGACCCGTCCAACGTCATGCAGGACGGCTTCGGCGCGCGGGTGCGCCAGGTGCTGGCCGCCTCGGGCGGCGAGTACTGGGACGGCGACGGCGCCCGCGTGGTCAGCGAGGCCGCTTTCTACGACGCCATCCATCTGCACTGGTCGGCGGTCGCGCCCTATAGCGCGGCGCTGGCGCGGCACTTCCAGTTCGGCGTGGCGCCGCCCGCGGCGGCGGCCTCGCTGGTCGGGGCCAGCCGGCTGTGAGGTGGTGGTCCGGCATGCTGCTCTGGTCCGCCGCCACGCTGGGCCAGCCCTGGCACGCGGCGCCTGACGACGGGTTGTCGTCGCGCGCCGGGGCGCTCGGGGCCGCGGCCGCCACGCCATCGCCCATCCCGCCCGCGGCATCGTCCGCGCGCGGTTGACCCGATCCATCGTCATCGCATGCTGGCCCGGCGGATCGCCGCGGCCACGAGGAGGTAAGGCGCAATGCTGCTGCTGACAGGAGCCCTGCTGACCGGGCTGGCGCTGCATCCCTTCACGACCTATCCGCTGTCGCTGCGGCTGCTGCGCCGTCCGCCGCCGCCTGTCCTGCCGCCATCCGACGGCGCGCTGCCCAGCATCACCGTCTGCATGTGCGCCTATAACGAGGAAGCGGTGATCGAGGCCAAGGCGCGCAACCTGATCGCGCTGCAGGCGGCGACGCCGGGCGATGTCCAGCTGCTGGTCTATGTCGATGGCCAGACCGACCGCACCGCGGCGCTGCTGGCGCCCTTCGCCGACCGCATCACCGTGGTCGCGGCGCCGGAGCGGCATGGCAAGAGCCATGGCATGCGCAAGCTGTCCGGCATGGCGCGGGGCGACCTGCTGGTCTTCACCGATGCCAATGTGATGATCGACCCCCAGGCGCTGAACGCGCTGCGCCGGCACTTCGCCGATCCGCGCGTGGGCTGCGTCTGCGGCAACCTGCTCTACGGCAACCAGGTGGTCTCCGACACCAGCACGGTGAACTCGGCCTATTGGAGCCTGGAGGAGCGGATCAAGCAGGCCGAATCCGACCACGGCATGGTGATCGGCGCCGACGGCTCGCTCTTCGCGGTGCGGCGCGCGCTGAACCCGCCAGTGCCGGACGACATCATCGACGACTTCTTCGTCTCGCTCAGCATCCTCTGCGACGGGCACCGCGTTATCCGCGCGCCCGACGTGATCGCGCATGAGGAATCCGTCGTCGATCGGAAGGAAGAGTTCCGCCGGAAGGTCAGGATCTCCTGCCAGGCCTTCAACGTGCACCGCCTGCTGTGGCCGCGATTGAAGAAGCTGCCGGCGCTGCCGCTCTACGGCTATGTCTCGCACAAGCTGCTGCGCTGGCTGGTGGCGCCGCTGCTGATCCTGGCCGCGCTCTGCTTCCTCGGCGCCGCTTTGCAGGCGCTGCCGGCCTGGCTGGTGCTGGGTGCTGCCGCGCTGGGCCTGGCCGGCGCTGGCGCCGCCATCGCGCTGCGCATCGGCCCGGCGCAGAAGATCTGGGAAGTCTGGCTGGCCTTCTGCGCCACGGCGCTCGGCATCCTGCGCTCGCTGAAGGGAGAACGTTTCCAGACCTGGTCGCCGGCGCAATCGATCCGTGGCGGCGCCACGGCGCGGGCGCGGCCATGAGCGCGACGCTCGCCCCCCGCCACAGCGCGCCCATCGCCGGCAGCAGGATCGGGCTCGGTTGCTCGCGCCTCGGCTCGACGCTGGGCGGCGCGCGCGGCGAGGAGGCGCGGCACCTGCTGCGCCACGCGCTGGCCCAGGGCGTCACCCTGTTCGACACCGCCGATATCTACGGCCAGGGCGAGAGCGAGCGGCTGATCGGTGCCGCGCTCGGCGCCGACCGCGACCGCGTCACCATCGTCACCAAGGCCGGCCAGCGCTTCACCGCGGCGCAGCGCGCGGTGACGCTGGTCAAGCGGCCGCTGGGGATGCTGGCGCGCGCGCTGCCGGGGCTGAAGCGCGGCATCGCGTCGCGCCGCGCGGCCTCGTTGCCGCGGGATTATTCGGCCGCGCATCTGCAGCGCTCCATCGAGGGCAGCCTGCGGCGGCTGCGCACCGACCGCATCGATCTGTTCCTGCTGCACAGCCCCGACGCCGCGGCGATCGAGACGGGCGAGGCGGTCGGCTTGCTGGAAGCCCAGCGCCAGGCTGGCAAGCTCGGCGGCTGGGGCATCTCGGTCGACGATGCCGCCGCCGGCCGCGCCGCGCTGCGCCTGGCCGGAATGGCGGGGTTGCAGATCCCCTTGACGGTCGCGGCAGAGCTGCGGCCGGAGATCGCCGCCTTCACCGCGCGCGGCGGGCATCTGCTGCTGCGCGAGATCTTCGCCGGCCAGCCCTCCGGCGTCGGCCATCGCCAGGCCGCCATCGCCGCCGCCCTGGCCTGGCCGGGTGCGACCGCGCTGGTCGGCACCACCTCGATCCCGCATCTGGACGAGGCCTTGCAGCACGCCGCCGGGAGAGCCGCATGATCATCGACGCGCGCGAATTGCCGCCGGGCCAGGTGCTGCAGGCCGATCTGTGCATCGTCGGCGGCGGCGCCGCCGGCCTGACCATCGCCCAGGCGCTGCAGGGCTCCGGCCTGTCGGTCATCCTGCTGGAAGCCGGCGGCCGCCGGTTCGAGGCCGCGGCGCAGGACGGGCTGCAGGGCGAGGTGGCCGAGGGCTCGCCGCATCCGACGCCCGATCTCTACCGCCGCCGCGTCCTTGGCGGCGCCACGGCGATCTGGGGCGGGCGCTGCGTGCCGTTGGATCCGATCGATCTGGAGCGCCGCGCCTGGGTCGAGAACAGCGGCTGGCCGATCGGCTGGCGCGACCTGCAGCAGCATTACCCGGCGGCGCTGGCGGCCTGCGAGGCCGGCTCCTGGGGCCCGACGGTGGCCGAGGCGCTGGGCGACGCCGCCCCGCCCAGCATCGCCGGCTTCGCCCATCCCGATATCCTGGCCGATGGGGTGGAACGCTTCAGCCGGCCGACCGATTTCGGCCGTGCCGCGCATGACCGGCTGGCCGCCGACCGCGACGTGCAGCTGCTGCTGCATGCCCAGGCGTTGCGTCTGGTCGCGCCGCAGGGGCCGGTGGAAAGCCTCGAGGCCGCCTCGCTGCCCGGCCGCCGCTTCACCATCCGCGCGCGGCGCTATGTGCTGGCCGGCGGCGGGCTGGAAGTGCCGCGGCTGCTGATGGCCTCTGACGCCTCGCGGCGTGGCGGGTTGGGCAATGAGGGCGGCGCGCTTGGCCGCTTCTACATGTGCCATGTCGAGAACACGCTCGGCCTGCTGCGGATGAACCCGGTGAAGCGTCCGGTCGCGCTGCATTTCGAGACGACGGCCGAGGGCATCTATGTCCGCCGCCGCTTCGCCGTGGCCCCCGAGGCGCAGCGGCGCGAGGGGCTGATGAACACCATCTTCCGCCTGCACTACCCGCTGATCGCCGATCCGTCGCATGGCAGCGGCGTGCTGTCGGCGATGTATCTGGTGAAGGACCTGATCATTCCGGAATACCGCCGCAAGCTGGCCGCGGTGGAGCGTGCCGAGCGCGGCCGCATGACGCGCGATGCCGGCTTCTGGGCGCGGCACCTGGGCAATCTGCTGCGCGACGCGCCGGGCCTCGCGCATTTCAGCCAGGACTGGCTGCGCCGCCGCATCCTCGCCAGCCGCAAGCTGCCCTTCGTCGTCATGCCCAGCCGCGCCGGCGCCTATCCGCTCGACATCAATGCCGAGCAGGTGCCCGATGCCGACAACCGCGTGACGCTGACCGACCGCCTCGATGCCCACGGCATGCCGCGGCTGTCGGTCGACTGGCGGCTGAAGCGCGCCGACATCGACAGCCTGACGCGCAGCCTGCGGCTGATCCGCGGCGCCTTCGCGCAATCCGGCTGCGCCACGCTGGAGCTCGACGACGCCACGCTGGAACAGGCGGTCGCCGCCTCCACCCCGGTCGGCGGCCATCACATCGGCACCACGCGCATGGCGGCCTCGCCGCAGCAGGGCGTGGTCGATGCCGATTGCGCGGTGCATGGTGCGCCCAATCTTTTCGTGGCCAGCGCTTCGGTCTTCCCGAGCTGCGGCCATGCCAACCCGACCCTGACGGTGGTGGCGCTGGCGCTTCGCCTGGCCGCGCATCTGCGCGCGACGGCAGCCGAGCCCGCCCGGCAGGGCCTGACGGAGGCTGCGGCATGATCCAGCAGCAGGAGCTGCCCCCCATCGCCCGCGTGGCCGCGGAGCCCGCCAAGGCGCCGCCGCTGCGCTGCCTGTGGCTGGCGCGCGGCATGCCGTTCCCGGCCACCGCCGGCGACCGCATCTACAGCGCCAAGCTGGCCGAGGCCTTCGCCGGCGCCGGCGTCGACCTGACCTTCGTGGGCCTGGGCGGCGAGGCGCCGCCGCCGCCGGTGCCCGGCATCACCTGGCACATCGTCCCGGGGCCCCAGCGCAACAAGTTTCTGTCAGTTGCCAGCGCGATGCCGCTGGTCGCGGCGCGGCACGCCACGGCAGCCTATCGCGCCGCGCTGGACAGCCTGGCGGCGGAGGGGCCCTGGGATGCCATCGTCGTCGACCAGTACGGCATGGGCTGGGTGCTGCGGCATGCCGGGCTGATGGCGGGCAAGCCGCAGGTCGTCTTCGTCACGCATGACCACGAGGAAAGCGTGACCAAGATGCAGTGGCAGGACCGTGGGGAAAAACTGCCGAAGCGGCTGGCGCTGCTGCAGAACCACCTGAAGACCACGCGCTTCGAGCGCTGGATCAGCCGCCGCTCCGATGTCGTCACCACCATCACCCGGGCAGATGCCGATCTGTTCGCGGCGCAGGCGCCGGGGCGCTGGATCCTGCCGCTGCTGCCCGGCTATGACGGGGCGCGGCTCGAGGGCCGGCCGCCGGGCGAGGCGCGGCCGCGCGCGGTGGTGCTGTTCGGCTCCTACCGCTGGTCGGCCAAGCAGGCCAACCTGCGCATCTTCCTCGACCAGGCCGATCCCGTCCTGGCCAAGGCCGGCATCGCCATCCGCGTCGTCGGCGACATGCCCGACGACCTGCGGCAGGAGCTGTCGAAGAAATACCGCGCGGCCGAGTTCACCGGCTTCGTCGACGATCCGGCGCCCTACCTCGCCTCGGCGCGGCTGGCCGTCGTCGCCGAGCCGATCGGCGGCGGCTTCAAGATGAAGCTGCTGGAATACATCTTCAACCGCGTCCCCGTCGCCGCGCTGGAGGTCTGCGCCAGCGGCCTGCCGCAGGCGGTGCGGCAGCAGATGCTGCTGGCGCCGGGGCTGGACGGGCTGCTGCGCCAGGTGCTGGGCGCCATCGACGACGCGCCGCGGCTGGACGCGCTGCAGCGCGGCGCCTTCACCGCGGCCGAGCATGCCTTCGACTGGCGCGAACGCGGCCAGGCGCTGCGCGACGCGCTGCTCGCCCATCGCGCCGCGCAGCCCGGGCGCGGCGCCGCATGACGCCAGCGCCGGACCTTCTTCACCACCACCTGAGCGAAAGAGAACTGGATGCGCCGATCACTGCTGTTCTTCGGGCTGCGCATCGGCAGCACGGTGCTGGCGACGGTCTGGAGCTTTCTCCTCACCTACACGCTGGTGCGGCAGATCGGGCTGCAGGACTACGCCTTTCTGGCCGCGGTGATCGCCTTCGCCTCGCTGGTGCTGCAGGCGGATCTCGGCATCTCGGTGCGGCTGTTCGGGCGGATGCGGCAGAATTTCGTCGACCCGACCAAGGGCGACGCGGCCGACCTGCGCAGCGCCGCGGTCACCGCGCTGATCGGCTATTCGCTGGCGGCGCTGCTGGCGACGCTGGTCTTCACCCTGGTGCTGGAGATCTGGCAGCTCGGCCCGGTCACGCATGGCCTGGCCATCATCCTGTTCTTCGGCGGCTCGGTGCTGCCGCTGCCCTGGATGGTGCTGCGCATCGCCTCCAACGCGCACGACCAGTACGTCATCACCGAGGCGATCGACTGCGGCCGGCGGGCGCTGCTGCTGCTGCTGACGGCGGCTTTGGCCTATGGGCTGCCGCTGCTGGACTACACCATCGGCTTCCTGCTGCTGTGGATCGCAGCGCTGCTGGTGCTGGCGCGGCTGGCGCAGCGCCGCTTCGGCCTGTTCACCGGCACCAGCATCCGCCGCGGCTGGCAGGTGCTGCGCGAGGACGGGCGGGAGATCGCGGGCTCCGCCAGCCTGTCGCTGTCCGACTTCCTGATCTACATCTTCCCGTACTACGCGCTGCTGGCGGCGAAGGCCGGCGCCACGGCGCTGATCGCCTTCGACATGTTCTACAAGGTCACCCGCTTCGGCGGCACCGCCTTCTTCACGGTGACCGAGACGCTGCTGCCGCACCAGACGCGCACCTATCATGCCGGCGACACCAACGGCCTGGCGCGGCTGATGGGGCTGTCCTTCCTGCTCTGCGCCGGGCCCTGCCTGGTCGCGGCGACGCTGATCTATGTCTGGGGCGACGAGATCTTCGGCACGCTGCTCGGCCATCCGGACATCGTCTCGGCGCAGATGCAGCTGGCGATCTGCTTCATGCTGTTCTTCATGATGCTGAAGGCGGTCAGCGGCGCGGTGCTGGCCGGCATCGGCGAGCTGCGGCCGCTGGCGCGGCGCGCCTCCACGGCGCTCGCCGCCATGCTGGTCTTCGCGGCGATCTCCGGCATCTCCGGCTGGAGCATCGACATCTTCGTCACCGGCTATGTGCTGCTCTATGCCGGCCAGGCGACCTCCTACTTCCTGCTGATGCTGAAGGTGATGCGCGGGCTGCGTGCCGCGTCGCCGGCGGCGCAGCCGGCTTGAACCCCGCTCCGAAGGAGTTCCGGTCATGACCCTGCCATCCGCCGTGCTGCCCGCGGGCGATGCGATGGCCGCCGCCGATGCGGCGACCCATCGCCGCTACGCCACGCCGCAGCCCAAGCGCAACATCACCCTGGCCGAGGCCGAGCAGCTGTCGCGCCACCTGGCCGCGGAGCTCGCCGCGCGCGGCACCCGCTACGACCTGATCGTGGGGCTGGCCAATGGCGCGCTGCTGCCGACCCAGGTGGTGGCCGACGTGCTCGGCCTGCCCTTCCACATGGTCAAGGTGCGCCGCCAGGGCAGCCGCTGGATCCAGCGGCTGCAGGCGATCCGCAAGCTGGTGCCGGTGCCCTCCAGCCTGCTGAGCTGGGGCCCGATCGGGCTGTTCTGGTACTGGTTCCAGCGTCGCTACAACAAGCTGGAGAAGTCGGAGAATTCCTTCGAGGTGCCGGTGGCCGGCCAGCATGTCGTGCTGATCGACGATTGCATCGTCAGCGGCGGCTCGCTGCGCTATGTGCTGGACCGGCTGCACGCGGCCGGCGCCGCCAGCGTCACCACCGGCGTCATCTGCTGGTCGGACGACGCCAAGGCGATCGACCCGGCGCATGGCGTGGTGCCGGAGGTCTATCTGCACCGCGACGTGCATTTCTATCCCTGGTCGAGCAGCAGCCCGCACCTGACCGCCTATGAGGCCTGGCTGCGCGCCCGTGGCCTGGAGCTCTGGACATGACCCGTGCCCTGCTTTTCCTCGATCTCGATGGGGTCGTGGTCTTCGAGACCGGCGCGCCGGTGCTGCCGCGGCAGGAGATCCTGCGGCTGCATGCCGAGCTGGCGCCGCTGCTGCAGGCGCTGCCCGGCCAGGTGGCGGTGCTGACGCATCGCTCCGGCGCCGAGGCGCGGCGCATCCTGGAGGCGGCGGGCGTCGATCCCGACCGCCTGGCCGGGCTGCTGGCGGCGGAGGAGCTGTTCCGCGCCGGGCTGAAGCATGGCGGCCCGCTCGGGCTGATCCGCCACGGGCTGCGCAAGAGCTGGGTGCTGCCGCTGGCGGAGGAGCGCTTCGGCGTGCCGCGCGAGCATGCCGCCTTCATCGACGACCGCATCGACAATCTGCGCGACCTGCTGTCGCACGGGCTGGGCCTGGCGCTGCTGGCGCCGTCCGCCATCGGCCGCGACGGCCGCAGCCTGGTCAGCTTCGACATGGCGGCGGCGCTGGAGGAGGTGGCGCGCTGGCGCCGTGGCGAGCGGCGCGGGCCGCTGGTGACGCTGTCGCCGCTGGAGCTGCCGCTGGGCGACTGGCAGCGCACCGGGCTGCACACCAAGCAGCAGGGGCGGCATGTCTTCAATGCCGCGCGGCGCATCGGCCGGCTGATGCGCCACCCCTTCCGCTCGCTGCCGGTAGGCTAGAACCGCCGGGGGCTAGAACCGGCGGCGCTAGAACCCGCCGGGGGGCTGGAACCAGAAGGACGTCAGGCGCCGAACAGGCGCCTGAAGGTGGCGGCGCTTTGCGGATAGGCGCCGCCCGCCAGCGCCACGTCGATCCGCTCGAAATAGCCGTGATAGGCCAGCATGTCCTCGGCGGCGTCGAACCAGGCGGCCATGCGCATGATGAAATGCGGATCGTCGCCGCCGCCATGCCCGCCATGCGCCGCGGCCGGCCGGGTGCCCCATTCCGGGAAGGAGATCTTCTTGCCGGTGTCGCGGGCGAAGCCCATGTGCCATTGCAGCCCGAAGCGGGCCCAGAGATATTCGTCGTGCCAGCGCGCATCGAGGTCGTCGCGCGAGCGCGGGTTCCACCACTCGTTGTAGACATCGGCGCCGATGACATCGACGAAGTCGGCGCCGGGCCAGGCCGCCTCGGTCACCATGTCCTTGTGGCCCAGCGTCGGGCACCAGTCGAAGCTGAACTTCGCCGAATGGTGGCGGAACAGGTCGACGCTGCGCCGCCAGTAGCGCTGGAAGGCGCGCGGGTCGTCGCCGGCGAACCAGGGCATCCAGTTGCCGTTGAACTCCCAGCCCAGCCGCAGCGTGCAGTCGCCCAGGCCGTTCTGCACCAGCGCCTGGGCGACGCGGTGCATCCAGGGGTCGTAGTCGCCGGCGGCGCCGCGCGCCAGGCTGCCGCGCTCGCCGGCCACCAGCATCGGGATGCCGATGATCGGATGCGCCGCCTTGCCGGCATAGCTGCGCGCCAGGAAGGTGGCGCTGCGCACCATCTCCTCCCAGCCGCGGGTCTCGTCGGCATTGTCGACGACGCCGCGCACCGGCCGCCCGAGCCAGCGTTCATACTCGCCGAGCCGGCCGCCGCCGGCGACATAGGGCGCGAAGACCGCGAGCCCGCGCAGCCGGGTGGCCAGGCCCTGCTCGGCGAGGAACAGCCGGTTGGCGCGGGTCATGCGCTGCGCTCCCGGCCCAGGGCCGCGCGGTGCACCGCCGGCAGGCTGACGAGGGCCAGCAGCATGCTGATGATGCTGACATTGACCAGGTAGCCGCCGAGGAACAGGTAGGTGAAGGCCAGCGGCACCCGCATCTCCCGCCGCGCCATCAGGAAGCTCACGGTGAAGAAGGTGAAATACGCGGTGAAGCCGACCAGGCCGTATTCGTAGAAGACCTTGCCCCAGGTGGGGTCGAAGGCGCCGTAGTGCAGCTGGTCGAAGAATTCCATCACCGAGCCCGGGCCGCGGCCGAACAGCAGCGTCGGCAGGTCGGTCAGGATATAGTCCTGCAGCACCATGAAGATCGAGAAGAAGCGGCCGAAGGCGCTGGAATTGGGGTTGGAGAATTCCGCCGTGCGGTCGGTGATCGCCGAGAGCTGCAGCGCGTCGCCGGCCTGGCTGGCCAGCAGCGCCAGGCCCAGCGCGCCCAGCAGCAGCAGGTCGTAGCGGCGGCGGTCGAGGATGTACCAGGGCAGGAAGATCGCCAGCGTCATCAGCCCGGTGCCGGAATAGCTGGCGATCAGCCCGAGGCCGATCACCGCCAGCCGCCAGGGGCGCGCCGTGCGCAGCAGCTCGCCGATCAGCCCGATCGCCAGGAACTGGCAGAAGAAGGAGGGCTCGGCGAAGACCACGCCGTTGCTCTTCAGGATCGGCGAATCCCAGACCAGCGGGATCATGAAGTTGTAGCCGCTCATCAGCATGCCGGGCGGCAGGTAGTGCTCCATGAAGAAGGCCATCTCGCGGCCGACGACGAACTGCGCGCAGAACTGCGCGACGCCGATGGCGGAGAAGCCCACCGCCATGTTCGACAGCAGCCGTAGCGTGCGGGCGAAGTCGAAGCGTCCGGGCGCGAAGCGGAACACGAAGCAGGCCTGCATGACGGCGACGAAGATCCAGCCGGTCATCGACAGCCGCAGGCTTTCCGACAGCAGGAAGCTGACCGCCGAGCAGGCCATGAAGACCAGGTAGGCGGCCAGCCGGCGGCCATCGACCAGCATGACGCCGGCGCCGATGCCGCAGAGCATCAGCAGCGGCATCAGCAGCAGGCTGATCGGCATCGCCGTCTCGCTGCCGCCGGTGCCGGGGACGGCCACCTTCTGCAGCACGGTGGCCGACAGCAGCAGCAGCGCCGTCAGCCGGTGCGCCAGCTGGCTGGCCTCGGCGGGAATCGGCGCCGCCGTCGCCGGCAGCGCCGCCGCCGGTGACCAGTTACCGAGCTCGCGCAGGGCAGGGGGCATCGCGCGGTCCAGGGGGGGCTGGATCCTTGGCGAGATTGGCGAGATTCGGGCCTCGGGCAGGGGGGAGAGCCGCATCATTCCGGGAAAAGCCTGCTCTGGTTTTTACACTTCATGTAAAAACTCCTGTAAATATTTCCTGTTTTTCAATAAGAACTGAAAACATCCGGGGATGTCCGCAATCATAACCGGTTCTCGGCCCCATAATCCGCGATCAATTGTGATGTGGCGAGAAATAATATTGTTCTTGTTCTCCGCCGCGCCCCGGTATGTTGCCCCGGGGCGGATTGCCGCGCCGCATGCGCACCCGCTTGACCTGCGGGGCGCCGGCGCCGGGCAGCCGCGATGTTTTGCGAGGCAAGGTGAATGAGATGCCGTTGACCGAGATCATGGCGCTGTTCTGGCGCCGCAAGTTCCTGCTGGTGCTGGTTGCCGTGACCGCCGGGGCCTTCGGCTTCCTGGCCGCCAAGGCGACCCCCGGACGCTATGTCGCCGAGGGGCTGCTGCTCTTCGATGCGCCGCAGGCGCCGATCCCGGAGCTGAACCAGTTCGTCCCCGCCCAGGCGCCGCCCAACCAGCGGATCCGCACCGAGGCCGATGTGCTGCGCTCGCGCCGCCTGGCCGAGGAGGTCGCCGGCCGCACCGCCATCCTGCCCGCCGAGGAGGCCGGCCCGCTCGGCCAGCTGCCCCGCCTGGCGATGGAGACGGCGCGCGGCTGGATCGAGCTGGCCCGCGCCCGCCTCGGCCTGCCCGCCGAGACCGCCCCCGCCGGGCCGGCGCCGGTCGAGCTGTCGCCGGCGCAGCTGCAGGTCGAGGCGATGCAGCAGCATCTCGACATCCGCACCACCGACAACAGCAATGTCGTCGCCGTCCGCTTCGTCTCCAGCGCGCCGCTGATCGCCGCCGGCGTCGTCAACACGCTGATGGAGCGCTACATCGCCAGCGACATCGCCGCCAAGCGCGACGCCACCGGCCAGGCCAATGTGTGGCTGACCGAGCGGCTGGCCGCGCTGCGCGAGGAGATGGAGGCGGCCGACCTGCGCATCCAGGCCTTCCGCCGCGCCTCCGGCCTGCTGGAGACCTCGGCCGGCACCACCAGCACGGTGCAGCTGACCGAGGAGCAGACCCGCGTCGCCATCGCCCGCCAGGACCTGACCCGCGCCATGGCGGCGCTGGAGAATTCGGTCCGTGCCGGCAGCCGCGGCGCCACCTCGGAAGCCATGGCCTCGCCGGTGCTGCAGTCGATGCGGGCGCGCGAGGCGGAGATCGTGCAGCGCGCCGCCGCCCTGACCCGCCAGCTCGGCGCCAGCCACCCCGACCGCATGGCGGTGGAGGCCGAGCTGCGCGGCCTGCGCGCCGAGATCGGCGCGGAGGTGTCGCGCGTCGGCGGCGCCCTGCGCGGCGATGTCGATGCCGCCCGTACCCGCCTCGAGAACGCGCAGGCCGCGCTGGAGACCTCGCGCAACTCCGCCAAGGGCGGCGCCGAGGCCGGGGTGACCCTGGCCCAGCTGACCCGCGATGCCGAGGCGCGCCGTCAGGTCTACCAGACCTTCATGGTGCGCACCGAGCAGACCCGGCTGTCGACCGCGCAGTTCCCGATGGCCCGCGTCATCTCGCCGGCGGCCACCCCGTTCCGGCCGATCGGCCCCTCCAACGGCGTGATCGCCGCCTTCAGCGCGCTGGTGGCGCTGCTGCTGGCCGCCGCCGTCATCGTGCTGCGCAGCGGCCGCCATCGCACCATCACCGGCCCGGGCGAGCTCGCCATGATCACCGGCGTGCAGACCGTGGGCAGCCTGCCGCGGCTGGGCAGCGGCCGGCGCAACGGCATGCCGAACCTGGTGCTGGATAAGGGTGATTCGCATATCGCCGAGACGCTGCGGGCGCTGCGCCTCAACCTGCGCAGCGTCGGCCGCGACGGCCTGGCCAACACCGTGCTGGTGACCTCGCCCTCGGTCGGCGACGGCAAGACGACGCTGGCCGTGGCGCTGGCCCGGCTCTGCGCCGCCGACGGCATGAAGGTGCTGCTGCTGGAGACCGACATGCGGCGGCCGAAGATCGCCGACACGCTGGGCCATACCCGCTGGCACAGCAGCATCGAGGCGGTGCTGGCCGGCAATATCGACCTCGACGACGCGGTGCATGTCGACGAGCGCTCGGGCCTGCATTGCCTGCTGTCCGACCGGAGCGCTGCCAACCCGCAGCAGCTGCTGGAGGCGCCGGCCTTCCGCAGCCTGCTGGAGCGCGCCCGCCGCGACTACCAGATGGTCATCCTGGACAGCCCGCCGATCATGCGCGTGGCCGATGCGGTGCTGCTGTCGCCGCAATGCGACGTGGTGCTGATGGCCGTCGCCTGGGAGCGGACGCCGGCCGACATGGTGGCCGAGGCGATCCGCCGCCTGCCGGAGGAGGTGCGCAGCCGCGCCGCCACGGTGCTGACCCGGGTGCGCCCGGGCAAGCTGGATCCGCTGAGCTACTATGCCGGCTATGCCCGCAGCGGCAGCAGCCGGGCCCTGCCGCGCCTGCCCGCCCCCACCAACTGACTGTTCCCAGGACCGCTGCGCCGATGGCGCGGCGGTGCGGGCCTTGAAAACCCCCGACAGCAAAAAACCCGGGAGCCTCGCGGCTCCCGGGGTTTTCGCTGTCGGTTCAGCGGGCCTTATCGGCCCGGCTGCAGCGCCACCGCCGGGCGCAGGCTGCCCCAGGCGGCGGCCATCGCTTCCCGCTCGCGCAGCCCGGCCGGAATGTCCGGCGCCCGCCGACCGCGCGCCGGCAGGCTGGCGGCGATCGATAAGGCAGCGGGCGGCAAGGCGGCGGGCGGCAAGGCAGCGGGCGGCGCGGCGCGCAGCCCCTGCCAGGCCATGGCCAGCGCGTCGCGCCGCGCCTGGGCCGGGTCGATCGGCGCCGGGCCGGACGGCGGCAGCAGCCGGCGGCGCTGGGCGAGCGCCGGCCCGCCGCCGGCCGGCCAGTTCGCCAGCACGCGCAGGCGATAGGCCTCGGCGCGCTCGGCGGTGCCGGAATGATAGAGCCCCGCCGCCGTCACCCAGTCGCCCGAGGCGGCCTGCAGCCGGCGCAGGAAGCCCGCGGCATAGCGGGCATTGGCCAGCGGGTCGAAGGCGTCCTCGAGGCTGGCGAAGGCGGTGGGGTGGTGGTGCAGGTTGACCTGCAGGCAGCCGACATCGATCAGCCGCACGCCGCGCGCCAGCAAATCGCGCACCGCCGTCACCGCGTCCTGCCGGTTGTCGAAATACTGGCCGCCGCCCTCGGCATTGATGGTCCAGGGCCAGGGGCCGGCGCTGCCGCTGCCCGGATCGGGGCGGCCGCTCTCGACGAGGGCGATGGCCGCCAGCAGCTGTGGCGGCAGCCGGGCCTCGCGCTCGGCCGCCTGCACGGCGGCGCGGCACAGCGCGCCCGGCGAGGCGGGCAGCGGCGTCGCCGCCGCTCCGCCAGCCAGCGCTGTGCCGCCCGCCAGAGTCAGGGCGAAGGCGGCACCCAGGTAGCGGCGCGCCGCCCGCCCTGGCTCACAGCCCGCGCTCATAGACGTTGATCACGTCGCCCGGCAGCAGCAGCGACTGGCGCTGGCCCAGATATTCCCGCGCCTTGCCGTCGGCGTCGATGCGGGTGATCGAGACGCGGTCGGTGACCGCGCGGTAGTTGAAGCCGCCGGAGATGGCCACCGCCGACAGCACGCTCATGCCCGGCTGGTAGGGCGTCTGGCCGCCGCGCTCGACCATGCCGAGCACGAAGACGGGGCGGTACTCGGCGACCTCGATGGCGACGGCGGGGTCGTTGAACAGGTTGCGCGCCTTCAGCGCCGCCTCGACCGAGCGCTCGAGCTCGGTGGTGCTGCGGCCGACCGCCGGGACGGCGCCGACCAGCGGCAGGGCGATGGCGCCGGTGTCGGTGATGCGGAACTCGCCGGTCAGCCGCGGGTCGTTGAAGACGGTGACGCGCAGCTGGTCGCCGACGCCGAGCTGATAGGCCATGGGCTCGCGCAGCGGCAGCGGCGTCAGATCGGCGCCCGGCGTGCCGCAGGCGGCGAGCAGGGTGAGGGCCATACCGGCGGCCATGACCTTGGCGCGGCGCGCGAGGCGGGGGAGGGTGTGCATGCTCACTCCTGGCGTCTGGGGCAGGCGCCGCGCGGCGCGCCCCGGGGGGGGATATCGCGGCATGGCGGCGGGGGGCCGCTGGCCGCGACCGGGAGGACGAGCACCGCCGGCACCGTGCAGCACCTGCACGGACCCGCCCCCCCGGGAATTCTTCTCATGGCGGGCAGCAGGGCCTTGCGGCCGCGCTGCCCGATGGACGGCGCTACAGCGCCATGCGCAGCCGCAGCATCACCTGGTCGCGGCCGTATTCGCGGATGCCCTCCGGCGCCTCCAGCCGCTCCGTGTGCTGGTAGGTGGCGACGAGGGCCAGGTTGCGGGTGATCAGGTAGCGGGCCTCGGCCAGCGCGATGCCGTCGCTGACCGTGCCGCCATCCTGCGGATACTTGCGCCGCTCGCCGCGGATCTCGCCGCTGACGATGACATTGCGCAGCAGCTCGTGGTCGACGCGCAGCCGCGCCGCGGTGCGGGTGTAGCTGACGCTGCTCTCGCGGATCGATTCCTCGATGCTGCGCTGCGCGGTGACGGTGATCGTCGTCAGCTGCGAGGCGGCATAGCTGACCTCGCCCTCGAAGGCCGGGCCGGACAGCGCCTTGCGCCCGGGCTCCTCGTAGTCGCGGTTGCGGTAGCCGGCCAGCAGCCGGACGCGCACCAGCCCGTTGGCGTCGTAGCGGATGCCGCCCTGCGCCTCCCAGGTGAAGGAATCGCGGCCGCTCTGGTCGCCGCGCTCGTAGGAGATGTCCTGCAGCCGCACCAGCCCGATCACCGAGCGGCCGGGCAGCAGGCTGTAATCCGCGGTGAACTCGCCCAGCAGGGTGTTGTAGTCGTTGGTCGAGACCGTGTCGCGCTGGCCGTTGACCGTGACATCCTGGTAGCGGATGCGGCGATACTCGACCGAGCTGCCGAGCTCGAGGCGGTTGAAGGCGGCGGTGCCGGCGAGCTGGACGATGTCGGTGTCGATCGGCACCGGCACGCGGCCGGTATTGCCGTCCTGCAGGTCGAAATTGTCGACGTCGATATGGCTGCGGACATGGTCGTAGCGCAGCCGGATGTTGGAGGCGCGGCCGATGTCGTAGCGGCCGCCCGCCCCGACGCTCCAGTCGTTCCAGTTCAGGTCGCTGTCCTGGAAGTACTGCCGGGTGATCTGGCTGGCCGAGAGGCCCAGCGCATGGCGCGACCAGGTGGTCTGCGCGCCGAGGCTCAGCGCCTCCTCGGCGAAGCCGCCGGATCGCTGGCTGCCGGTGCCGGGCACCAGGTTGCTGTCGTAGCCGGCGCCCGCCTCCAGCGCCGCGTCCAGCCGGAAGCCGCCGGCGCGGATGCCGGCCGGGTCGTAATCCGGCCGCTGCCGGGTCATCACCGTGACGCCGCGCGCCGTGGCCTCGGGCGTGAAGGATTGGGCACTGGCCTCGGCGGCGCCGAGCAGCAGGGCGGGAAGGCCTGCGATCCAGGCCAGGCGCTGCGGCATGGAGCGGAGGCGAGGGCGGCGGCGAGGGGGCTTGCGCGTCGTCATTGCGATAAAGATACGGCGCAGCTCGGCCTGCGACCAGACTTCTTCGTTGTTTTCGCACAGTTTGCTTGGCACGAAACCGATCTTGCGATTTTCCCGGCTTTGCGGCGCCTGGCCGTGCCGGATTTGCGTCAGAGGAAAGCCGGTTTGCGCGTCCTGCGCGAAAGCCGGCACGGCACCGGCGGCCGATCCACCAGGGACCGGTTCCGCCAGCTTGCGATTTTCAGCATCGGCGGCGTTGCGCGGCGCATTTCCCGGCGCGGCGCCGGCCAGGACGGCGCGCGATTCGCGGCAAGCGTCAGCGCAGCAGGAGGGCCGCGAGCAGGGCCCAGAAGACCAGCGCGAGGCCGAGGCCGAGCAGGATGCCGAAGGCCGGGCCGCGGCCGCCCGGCCGCACGCGGTCGTCGCGGGCAGGATCATCGGCCGCATCGCCCGCGACGGGCGCATCGGCGCGGTGTCCCGGGTCCCGGCGCGGCCGCAGCCAGCGGGTGAGGCGAGAGGGGGCGTGATCGTGCACGCGGCGGTTCCTGTCCCATCCCCCGCCGCACCGCGCGGCGCGGGGCAAGGCTGCATGGCATGCAAGAATTTCACAGCGCTTGCGGGCCGGCAATGCGGCACGGCCCCAGGGAAGATGCCAGGGAAGATGCCAGGGAAGATACCCGCGAAGACACCCGCGAAGGTCTCGGGCGAGGTGGCGGCACGGGTCCGGCGGAAAGCCAGGCGACGGGACAGAAGCCCGGGGAGCAAGGAGAGCGTCATGATCGGAGCCGCCGTGGAAGCCGGGCGCGGGGGCGCCTCAGCAGGCGCCGCGGCGGACCAGGACGGCGGGCACCGTCTTGGCCAGGATCACCAGGTCGAACCACAGCGAGAAACGCTCGACGTAATGCACGTCCAGCTCGATGCGCTGGGCGTAGCTGGTGTCGCTGCGACCGCTGATCTGCCACAGCCCGGTGATGCCCGGCCGCACCGCCAGGTAGTGCGAGGCATGCGTGCCGTAATGCTCGGTCAGCTCGGCCTGCACGACGGGGCGCGGCCCGACCAGGCTCATGTCGCCGCGCAGCACGTTGAACAGCTGCGGCAGCTCGTCGAGGCTGGTGGCCCGCAGCACCCGGCCGATCCGGGTGATGCGCGGGTCACGCTTCAGCTTGCGCGTGTTGCGCCACAGCTCGGCCGCCTCCGCGTCCTCGGCCAGCAGCTTGGCCAGGGCCGCCTCGGCATCGGGCACCATGCTGCGGAACTTCAGGCAGCCGAAGCTTTGCCCGTCGCGGCCGACGCGGCGGTGGCTGAAGAAGGCGCCCTTGCCGTCGCGCAGCACCAGCAGGGTGATGACCAGCATCACCGGCATCAGCACCAGCAGCATGGTCGAGGCCAGCAGGATATCGAGCCCCCGCTTGCCGGCATGCTGCCAGGAGCGAGGCCTTGCCGCCCGGGGGGCAGCGGGGGCGGCCTTCCCAGTCCGAGGGCCCATGGGGATATGGCCCTCGCCTCGTGCAGGCGAGGTTTGAGCGGCCAGGCCGGCTTCCGTCATACGCTGAGCTCCCGGTCAGAGGCAGAGCCATCCAAGTCTGGGCGAGCTTCGGGGGAAGCTGGTCCGGTGATGGGGAGAATACTTGGGAGGAGAGGAGGTCTGTCAATTGAAAACAAAGGACTTTTCGGTTCACCCAAGAGGTAAAACAGCATCAAAACCGGGCGTGGAACGTGCAAATATTTACGCCTGAAGAAATCGAAACCGCAGGATTTGAGCGGGGCGTGCTGCGCTGCAGCAGAGGACACCCTCTGAAGTTTGCGCGAGCGGCGGCGGGGGGCCGGGCCAGGGCCGCGGCGCTTGCCAGAATCGGCGCCGCGAATCGGGGCCGATCGCCGTGCCGGCAAGCAAACAATCGAAAACCGGCCGCTGGGCCGTATCCTGCCCGCCGCCGCGAGATTCGGCCCTTGCACGGTCTCAGGCCGCCTGCAGCGGGCGGATCGCGGCGGCGCAGCGGCCGGCCAGCGCCTCCATGCCGGCGATGCCGGCGAAGCTGGCGGCCAGGTCGGCCAGCCGCGCCTGCAGCCCTGGCTCCAGCCGCAGCCCGCCATCCTCCAGCGCCGGCAGCAGCGCCTCGGCGAAGAGCATCATGATCGGGCGGTAGCGCTGCATCTGCGCCGCATTGGCCGCCCATTCCGGCGCCGCGCCCCACCAGAGGATCTCCAGCAGCCGCGCCGGGGCGAAGCCGCCGAGGCTGGCCGCCGCCACCGCGCGCACCGCCTCCAGCAGCGCCTGCTTGGCCAGGGCGTCGTCGGGCCGCGCCGTCAGGGTCTCCTGCAGCTGGGCCAGCGCCGCCCGCAGCGCCGCCGGCGGGCAGGGCGCCACGCGGGCGCCGATCATGGTGCCGCTGCGGTCGGCGAATTGCGTCGGCGCCTCCAGCGCATTGACCAGCGGGTGGTAGTCGTGCCGCTCGCTCCAGTCGAACTGGCCGCGGAAGAAGCTTTCGTCGTAGCCGCAGGGGACGCCGAGGAAGCGGATGCCGACCGGCCGGCCGCTGGCGGCGATCTGGTGCAGGGCGAGCTCCAGCGTGTTCACCGGCCAGCCCAGGTCGACGGCGCTCCAGAAGCTGTCGGGGGCCTGCTGCCCGGCCAGCGCCAGGGCGTTCAGCAGCAGATGCGTCGCCTGGCGCAGGTTCTGCACGTTGAAATGCCGGTCCGGCCCGTGCAGCCCGACCAGCCCCGCCTCGATCCCCTCGGCGATTTCCCGGGCGACGACGCCGTTCTCCAGCACATGGGTGAAGCGCGTCATGGCGAAGAGGGTCGGCCCCTCGGCCCGCGCCGCGGCCATCCACTGCGCCTCGGCCAGCTTCTTCGAGGCGGTGTAGACATGGTCGGTCAGATAGGCATAGCACTTGCCGGTCGAGGAATAGACCGCATGCGCCACGCCGGCGCGCTGGCAGGCCTCGATGACGTTGCGGGTGCCATAGACGTTTGTCTCGATGGCCTCGCGCACCACGCGCTCGGCCATGCCGGGCTCGCGGATGCTGGCCAGGTGGAAGACGACCTCGGGGCGGGTGGCGGCGAAGATCTCGGCCAGCTCGGCAGGGTCGCGGATGTCGCCCTGCGCCCAGATGCCCTCGCCCTGGTGCGGCACGCGGTCCAGATTGACCAGCACCGCGGGCTGGAAGCCGGCGATCAGCCGCCGCAGCCGGGTGCCGACGCAGCCCGAGCCGCCGGTCACCAGCACCCGCCGGCCGCGCAGCCGCCGCGCCACCGCCTCGGCCTGCAGCGCGACGCTGCGCGACATGGCCAGGGTCAGCGGGTCCTCGGCCAGCCGGCCCTCGGCGCGCATGGCGTCGATCAGCGTGGCGGTGGCGGCCTGCAGCGCCGGCGCCAGGCCGGGCGGCAGCGGGGCGGGCAGGTCGGCGGGACAGAGCTCGGCGAGGTGCCGGATCAGCGTGGCGCTGCTGGGCGAAGGCATGGCGACGGAATCCCTGCTGCGGAAGGCTTTTTGTCGGTTCAGGCGGAGCCGGCGGGGCGGCGGCTACCCGCTGGCGGAGAGCGGCGCGGCCAGCGCGGCGTCAGGCTCGGCGCGCGGGCCGCGCCAGGCGGCGAAGCCGCCCTCCAGATCGATCAGCAGCGCCGGGTCGTGCCCGGCCGCGACCAAAGCGCGGATCACCGCGGCGCTGCGCAGCCCGGCCTGGCAATAGACCACCACGGGGTCGCGCCCGGCGAAGGGGCCCGGCAGGCTGCCGCCCGCCTGCAGCAGGCTGTCCAGATCGGGCTTCGGCCGCAGCCGCGCGCCGGGGATGACGCCGCCCGCCCATTCCGCCGGGTTGCGCACGTCGCAGAGCAGCGGCGCCGCGCCGGCGGCCAGCAGCGCTTCCAGCTCGGCGGCGGTGATGGTGCCGCCCGGCGGCGCCGCGGCGCAGACCATGCGCTCGGTGCGCAGCACGATCTCCTCGCGCGGCAGGCTGCAGCAGGGGCAGTTCGGATCCTTGGCCAGGGTGATGCTGTCGAAGCCGAGCGTCAGCCCGTCATAGATCAGCATGCGGCCGATCATCGGCGTGCCGATGCCGGTCAGCAGCTTGATCGCCTCGGTCGCCTGCAAGGTGCCGATGACGCCGGGCAGCACGCCCAGCACGCCGGCCTCGGCGCAGTTCGGCGCCAGCTCGACCGGCGGCGGCGCCGGGAAGAGGCAGCGGTAGCACGGGCCCTGCCGCGCATCGAAGACGCTGAGCTGGCCGTCGAAGCGCAGCACGCCGCCGAAGACATTCGGCTTGCCCAGCCGCACGCAGGCGTCGTTGACCAGGTAGCGGGTCGGGAAATTGTCGGTGCCGTCGATGACGACGTCATAGCCGCCGATCAGCGCCAGCGCGTTCTCCTCGGTCAGGTAGACGTCGTGCCGCTCGATCGTGACATCGGGGTTGAGGTCGCGCATGCGGGCGGCGGCACTTTCCGTCTTCGGCCGGCCCAGCGTCGAATGGCCATGCGCGATCTGCCGCTGCAGGTTGGTCTCCTCCACCCGGTCGGGGTCGACCAGGCCGATGCGGCCGACGCCGGCGGCGGCGAGATACAGCGCGGTCGGGCTGCCCAAGCCGCCGCAGCCGACCAGCAGCACGCTGCCGGCCTTCAGCCGCCGCTGCGCCGCCTGGCCGAATTCGGGCATCACCAGGTGGCGGCCGAAGCGGCGCAGCTCGCTGGGACTGAGCTCGGGAAGGGTGTCCGGCATGGCGCCTCAGCCCCCCGCGATGCTGGCCAGGATGCGGATCTCGTCGGCGGCGGCGACCGGCGTCGCCAGCCCCTGCAGCAGGCGGATGTCCTGGCCGTTCTTCGAGACCACGACGAAATGCCGCAGCGCGCCGGCGGCGAAGAGATGGCTGCGCATCTCCGGCGTCTCGGCGGTCAGGCTGTCGAGGATGGCGGCGACGGTGTGGCCGGGCACGGAGACCCGGGCTTGCTGCCCGGTGTAATGGCGCAGGGCGCTCGGGACCAGGACGACAGGCATGCGGCAGTCCTTTGCAGGCCGGGGGGAATCGCGACAGGCGGGGTGGGGTCGGGGGTGTCGCATCGGGGAAGCGAGGAACAGCATAGAGCCCGCGATGTAACGGCAAAGCTCTATCATTATTTTCCCGCATCAACTCACGGAAAGGTGCGTTTTTACTTGAGTATCCCGGCATGCGCGGGGCGAAATTCAGAAGTAATTTCTTTTCAAAACACGGATAATTCTCCTGGGTTACTGGTGAATGTTTCGCCTTCAGGAAAGAAATCACCCTGGAGGCAAAGCGCCCCTCACGGGCAACCGGAGACCGGTCGCGGGCGTTTCTCGCCGCCTTATTGCCGGCTTGTCATCTGCCGTCTTGAGGCGCCGCCAGCCCCGTCTTTCCAGGGGCCGGCGCCACCCGGCCGCGCCGAGGGTGCAGCGCAGCAACAGCCAAGCCTCGCGCCGCAGGCCGAAACCCCTGCCGCCGGGCCTGCCGCCCCCCAGGCAGCGCGGCGGAAGCGGCTGCGATTATTGGCGCCTGGCCCCGGTTTGCCCTGGCGCGGGGCTCGGCGTAGGACAGCAGGACCCCGCTGGCCTGGAAGCACGCCCATGAACCCGAACCGTCGAGCCTGGCGCCCCCTGATCATGGGCCGTCGCGCCGCCATCGCGACCAACCATCCGGAGGCCACCGCCGCCGGCATGGCCATGCTGCGCCAGGGCGGCAATGCGGCCGACGCCGCCGCCGCCATCAGCCTGGCGCTGGGCGTGGCCGAGCCGCATATGTCGGGCCTCGGCGGCGACGGTTTTTCCACTGTCTTCATCGCCGGCGATCGCGGGCCGGGGTATTGCTACAACGGCTCCGGCGCCGCGCCGGCGGCGGCCACCGCCGACCGCTACCCCGAGGGGCTGGCCGATGCCGGGCCGGGCGCCGTCTCGACGCCGGGGTGCCTGGCCGGCATCCATGCGATGCAGCGCGCCCATGGCAAGCTTCCCTGGGCCGATGTGGTGCAGCCGGCGATCGCGCTCGCCCGCGACGGCGTCGCCGCCACCCACAGCTTCCGCCGCTTCGCCCGCGCCGCGCTGGGCCGCATCCGGGCCGACGCCAACACCGCCGCCACCTTCCTGCGCGACGGCGAGGTGCCGGCGGTCGGCACGCTGATCACCCAGCCGCGCCTGGCCGCCACCCTGGAAGCCGTGGCCGAGGGCGGTGCCGACGCCTTCTACCGCGGCGCCCTGGCGGCGCGCCTCGCCGCCGACCTCGCCGCCGTCGGCGCCATCTCGACCGCCGCCGACCTGGCCGCGACCGAGGGCGAGGCCACCGCGCCGATCAGCATTGCCTACCGTGGCTACGAGGTGCGGCAGTCGCCGCCGAACTCCATGGGCTTCGTGCTGCTGCAGGAGCTGAAGATCGTCGAGCGCTTCGACCTGTCCGGCCTGGCGGAAGGCTCGGCCGAGCTGCTGCATCTGCTGGTCGAGGCCAAGAAGCTCGCCTTCCTCGACCGTGAGCGCCATGCCAGCGACCCCAAGGCCAACCCGCTGCCGCTCCACCGCCTGCTGTCGGACGGTTACGCCGCGACGCTGGCGGCCCAGATCGACCCGGCCCGCGCCGCCAGCATCCCGCTGCGCCACGAGATGCCCAATGACGGCAACACCACCTATTTCTGCGTGGTGGACGAGGAAGGCAACGCCGTCTCGGCGATCCAGAGCCTGAACAGCCCCTTCGGCGCCGGCGTGCAGGCGCCGGAAACCGGCATCCTGCTGAACAACCGCCTGACCACCTGGCACCTGGACCCCAGCCATCCCAATGCCCTGGTCCCGGGCAAGCGGGTGCGCCACACCATGAACGCGCCGATGATCCTGAAGGACGGGAAAGTGTGGGCCGTGCTCGGCACCCCGGGCGCCGACAACCAGGTGCAGATCAACCTGCAGACCGTGGTCAGCCTGGTCGATATCGGCCTCGACCCGCAGCTGGTCGCCGAGGCGCCGCGCTGGAGCAGCAGCCAGCCCGGCCAGGAAGCCAATTGGCCGCATGGCGGCAATGACGCCCTGACCCTGGAAGAGGGTTTTCCCACCGAGACGGTGGAGGGCCTCAAGGCCCGCGGGCATCAGATCAAGTTCGTGCCGCCGCTGGAGGGCCCCTGCAGCATCGAATGCATCCGCGTGCTGGAGAACGGCGTGCGCATGGCGGGCAGCGATCCCCGGCGGGATGGCTGGGCCGCGGCTTACTGAGGAACAGAACAATGTCGCGTGACGATGTGGTGGCCGCCGCCGCCGGGCTGATCGACAGTGGCGCCTTCCAGGCCCTGTTGGAACGCCGGGTGGCCTATCCCACCGAAAGCCAGAACCCCGACCGCGCCCCGGTCCTGCTGGCCTATCTCGAGGAGGAGATGGTCCCGGCGCTGGCCGCCATGGGCTTTTCGTCAGAAATCCTGCCGAACCCGTCGCCGGACCAGGCGCCCTTCCTGATCGCCTCCCGCCTGGAAGACCCGGCGCGGCCGACGGTGCTGGTCTATGGCCATGGCGACACCGTGCGCGGCCAGGACGCCGAATGGCGCGAGGGCCTGGCCCCCTGGCGCATCACCGTCGAGGGCGACCGCTGGTACGGCCGCGGCACCGCCGACAACAAGGGCCAGCACAGCATCAACCTGTCGGCGCTGGAGCAGGTCATCGCCGCCCGCAACGGCAAGCTGGGCTTCAACGTCAAGCTGCTGCTGGAGATGGGCGAGGAGACCGGCTCCCCGGGCCTCGCCGCCTTCTGCGACCAGCAGCGCGAGAAGCTGGCCGCCGATGTGCTGATCGCCTCCGACGGCCCGCGCCTGGCCGCCGAGCGGCCCACCATCTTCCTGGGCTCCCGTGGCGCCTTCAATGTCGAGCTGCGCCTCGACGCCCGGCAGCGCGGCTTCCATTCCGGCAATTGGGGCGGTGTCATCCGCAACCCGGCCACCATCCTGGCCAGCGCCATCGCCAGCATGGTCGACGCCCAGGGCCGGCTGCTGGTGGAAGAGCTGCGCCCACGCGGCATCGGCAACTCGGTGCGCGCGGCGCTGGCCGATGTCACCGTCGGCGGCGGCCCCTCCGACCCCGAGATCGATGCCGGCTGGGGCGAGCCCGGCCTGTCCCCCGCCGAGCGCCTCTTCGCCTGGAACACGCTGGAAGTCCTGGCCATGGGCGCCGGCAACCCGGCCGCCCCGGTGAACGCCGTGCCGCCCTCGGCCATGGCGGTGGTGCAGCTGCGCTTCGTCGTCGGCACCGACCCCACCCGCATCGTCCCCGCCATCCAGGAACACCTGGCCGCCCGCGGCTTCGGCGATATCCAGGTGATCAGCAAGCGGCAGGACCCGTCGCCGGCCACCCGGCTGGACCCGGAAGACCCCTGGGTGGTCTGGGCCGCCAGCTCGATCCGCCGCACCACCGGCAGCGCGCCCGCCATCCTGCCCAATATCGGCGGCACCCTGCCCAACCACGTCTTCGCCGAGATCCTGGCCCTGCCGACGGTCTGGATCCCGCATTCCTACGCCGCCTGCTCCCAGCACGCGCCGGATGAACACATCCTGGTGCCTCTCACGCGCGAAGCCCTGGCGATGATGGCGGGGATCTTCTTCGATCTTGGAGAGGACGGGGCTCCAGGCAGATAAGAAAAAGGCCAGGGGAATGAATTCCCCTTTTTCTTTCGGACTGCCGTGTCCACGTGGAGACAGTACGTGAAACGGCCCAGCGACAGCGCGACCTTCGAGGTCGCGCTGTTTTCACATGATGGCGCCCCGCCGTGATGCCCGGGCGACGGTGCCGTCGAAGCGCTGGCCGCCGAACGGCCGGTGATCAGAAAAAAGATGGGGGCCTGGGGGAATTCATTCCCCCAGCCTTCTCGGCTTTTACTTAAACCCGAACTCTGCTTCCGCGATCGTCAGGCTCTCATCGATGGCCTGCACCGCCCCGGCCAGCTCTTCGTCGGTCGCGACCAGGGGCGGCACCAGCTGGATGGTGCCCATCAGCCGGGTCAGCACGCCGCGCTCTTCCAGCAGCGTCGACAGGCGCTGGATATAGGGGTGGCGCAGGGCGGCGAGGCCCTTGCCGAAGCCTTCCCTGGTCGCCTTGTCCTGCACCAGGTCGATGACGTAGAGCGCGCCGCGGCCGCGGATGTCGCCGACGCTGGGATGCGCGGCCATCGGCGCCAGCAGCCGGTCCAGCGTCGCGCCGATGCGCAGGCCGGCGGTGTCGAGGCCCTCGCGCTGCAGGATGTCGAGATTGGCCAGCGCGGCGGCCGCGGCGACGGCCTGGCCGCCGAAGGTCAGCAGGTGGGCCAGCATGGCGTCGCTGTCCTTGAAGACCTCCCAGGCGGCCTCGCTGACGGCGACGGCGCCCATCGGCACGTAGCCGGAGGTCAGGCCCTTGGCCATGGTCATCAGGTCGGGCACCACGCCGAACTGCTCCATCGCGAACAGGCTGCCGGTGCGGCCGAAGCCGCAGATGACCTCGTCGGCGATCATCAGCACGCCGTGGCGGGTGCAGATCTCGCGGATCTTCTGCCAGTAAGCGTTGGAGGGCACATGGGTGCCGTTGGCGGCCGAGATCGGCTCGGCGATGAAGGCGGCGACGGTGTCGGCGCCCTGGGCCAGGATTTCTGCCTCCAGCGCCTCGGCGCAGCGCAGGTCGCCGGCCTCGCCGTCCAGGCCGAACTCATTCCTGTAGCGATTGGGGGAGGGGATGAAGCTGACGCCCTCCATGAAGGGCGCGAAATAGTCGGCGTTGCGGCCGAAGCTGACGCTCATCGCGCCGAAGGTGGCGCCGTGATAGCCGCCCTTGCGGGCGATCACCTTGCGGCGGGCGGGGAAGCCGCGCAGCGTCTGGATCTGCTTGGCGATCTTCAGCGCGCTTTCCACCGCCTCCGACCCGCCCGAGCAGTAGAAGATGCGGTTCAGGTCGCCCGGCGTCAGGCTGGCCAGGCGGTCGGCGAGCTCCGCCGCCGGGCGGTTGGTCATGGTCGCCGAGGAGACATAGGCCAGCCGCTTCGCCTGCGCGCCGATGGCGTCCGCGATCTCGGCGCGGCCATGGCCGACATTGACCACGTAGAGGCCCGACAGCGCGTCGAAATAGCGTCGCCCATGGCTGTCATACAGGAAAGAGCCCTCGGCGCGGTCGATCACCTTCAGCTTGCCGCCCTGTTCCAGGTCGTTCCACTGGGCGCTGTGGATCCAGACATGGTCCAGCGCCGCCTGCTCGACGGGCTGGCGCAGGAGGTGGTGATCGATCTTGCTGTCCATGGCGGACGGTTCCTTATCCGGCGAAGATGGCCTGGGCCTCGGGCAGGTCCCAGATCCGCTGGATCGCCGCCGCGCCTTCGGCGGTGATCCGCGCCTCGTCGGCGGCGACATGGCGGCCGTTCTGCACCAGCACGCGGCCGTCGACGATGACGGCGTCGATATTGGCACGGTTTGCCAGCGCCACGACAGCCCGCAGCGGATCGGCCAGCGGCTGCAGATGCGGGTGCAGCAGGTTGATGCTGGTGATATCCGCCGTGGCGCCGACGCGGATCGCGCCGAGGTCGGGGCGGTGGATCGCCGCCGCCGCGTCGCGGGTGACCGCGCCGATCAGCGCCGGGGAGGTGGCGACGTCGCGCGCCCCGGCCTGGATCTTGGAGATCATCGAGGCCGCGTTCAGCTCGCCCAGCAGGTCGAGGTTGTAGCCGTCGGTGCCGACCAGCGTGCGCACGCCATGGCTGCGGAAATGCGCGTAGCTGGCGGCGACGCCGCCACGGGCGAAGACGCGCGGGCAGTTCAGCACGGTCGCACCACGGGCCGCCATCAGCCGCAGGTCGTCATCCGAGCAATGCACGCAATGCGCCGCCAGCAGGTCGGGCAGCAGGCCGAGGCTGTCGAGATAGTCGGCCGGGCTGCGGCCATGCCGCTGCAGGCTGAGCTCCACCTCGCCGCGGCTCTGCGCCAGGTGGGTGGTCACCGGCACGCCGAGCTCTTTCGCCCGGGCCGCCGCCGCGCGGAGAAGGTCGGGGTGGCAGGTGTCGGTGGCATGCGGGCTCATCGCCAGGCGGATGCGGCCCGCATCGCGGCCTTCCCATTCGGCGTGCAGCGCGTTCCAGATGGCCAGGTCCTGGGCGCCGTCATCGGCGCCGCCCTCGCTGTGGTATTCGACACGGCCGTCGGCGCCGACCTTGGCGGCGGCGGTCGAGAACAGATAGGGCGCGCCGTAGAAGCGCAGGCCCAGCTCCTCGGCGGCGTCGAACATCTCGGGGATGCCGGCGCGGAAGGGCTCCATCACCGTCGTCGCCCCGCCCAGCAGCAGGCCGAGCACGCCCATCCGCGCGATGGCCATCCGCTCCTCGGGCGAGAGGATCTGCAGGCCGGAGCGGGTCAGCGGCAGCAGCACGGTATAGACGACGCTGCCGCCGCCGCGCCTGGCGCCGCCATCCTCGGTGTTGCTGCGCGCCACCATCTCGCTGAAGCAGTGGTTGTGCAGGTTCATCAGCCCGGGCAGCAGCAGCCGGCCCGGGGCGTCGAGCACCGTCTCGGCCAGGGGGCGCTGGGCCTGGATGGCGACGATGCGGCGGCCCTCCAGCAGCAGCCACTGGTCGCGCAGGAGCTTGGGCGCGCCGTCGATCTCGGCGAGGACATAGCTGCCGAAGACGGCGGTGGTTCCGGGTTCGGCCAGCATTCTTTTTTGTCCCTCGGCATCAGGATGGTGGCATGCCCGGCGCCCCCCAACGAGGGGGCGCCGAACAGGTAGAAATCAAGCGGGGCGGACGTTCCAGAAGGTGACGGTGCCGCGGTTCACGCCGGTGATCGACTTCCGATACGCCGTCGGCTGCTTGTAGAGGCCGAGCGGATAATACGGCACCTCCTCGAAGGCCGCGGCCTGGATCTCGGCGGCCAGGCGCTGCTGGGCGGCGAGGTCCGGGGCCTCCAGCCACTGGTCGCGCAGGCCTTCGATGCGGCGGCTCTCGAACCAGCCGGGGTAGCTGGCATCGCCGCGCAGCGTCATGTGGCTGGCCGGGTTCAGCCAGTCGATGCCCTGCCAATTGGCGACGAAGGCGCTCCAGCCGCCTTCCGAGACCGGTGTGCGGCGGTTGCGGCGGGTCAGCACGGCGCCGAAGTCCAGCGCCTGGTAGTCGACGTTCATCCCCGCCTGCTGCAGCATCCCCGCCGCCACATCGCCCAGGGGCTTCTGCGCCAGGCTGTCGGCGGGAACCAGCAGGACAACCTTCTCGCCCTTGTAGCCGGCGGCGGCGAGATCCCGCTTGACCTTGTCGTAGTCGCGCGGGCCCTTGAAGACGTCGAGCCCGGCCTCGCTGGCCATCGGCGTGTTGGGGGCGAAGAAGCCGATCGGCGAATACTGGAAGGCCGGGTCCTGGCCGGCGACCGCGGTCATGAAGGCGGTCTGGTCGATGGCGCCCATCAGCGCGCGGCGGATGGCGGGGTTGTCGAAGGGCGGCTGCAGCGCGTTGACCCGCATGTTGCAGCAGAAGCCGCGCTCATCCAGCACGTCGATGGTGACATTGCGGTTGCGCTTCAGCAGCGGCAGCAGGTCGTGCGGCGTGGTCTCCTGCCAGTCCTGCTCGCCGGACTGCACGGCGGCGGCCCCCGTCGCGGCATCCGGCATGGTGGTCCATTCGACGCGGTCGTAATGGACGACCTTCGGCCCCGCGGTCCAGTCGCTGGTGCCGTTCTCGCGCGGGCGGTAGCCTTCGAAGCGCTGGTAGACGTTGCGGGCGCCGGGCACGCGCTCATCGGCGACGAAGCGGAAGGGGCCGCTGCCGATCACTTCCGGCATCTGCTTGAAGGGGTCGGTATTGGCCAGCCGCTCCGGCATCATGAAGCAGGCCGGCACCGCCGCCTTGCCCAGCGCCATCGGCAGCATCGGAAACTGCTTTTTCAATTCGAAGCGGATGGTGCGGTCGTCGGGGGCTGACAGCTCGTTGGTGGCGGCCATCAGGGCGCCGCCCAGCGCGTCGCGCTTCGACCAGCGGCGGATCGAGGCGACGCAGTCCCGCGCCGTCACCTTTTCGCCGTCATGCCAGGTCAGGCCGTCGCGCAGCCGCAGGTCCCAGCGCAGCCCGTCATTCTCGATGCGGTGGCCCTCGACCATCTGCGGCGAGACCTGCAGCTTGCTGTCGATGCCATAGAGCGTGTCGAAGACCATGAAGCCATGGTTCCGCGAGACGAAGGCGCCGGCGAAGATCGGGTCGGTGAAGGCCAGGTCGATGACCGGGATGAAGCGCAGCGTGGTGGCCGAGGCGGCGCGCGCGAAGCGCGGGGCGGCGAGGAGGGCGGCCGAGGCGGCGGCGGCCCCAAGCAGGTGACGGCGATGCATGCTGCGGTCCTTCACGAGACAAGGCTCAGGTTTTTGGCGCGCGAGGTCGCGCGCCGGAAAACCGGCGTTCAGTCAGGGCAGTGCCGTGTGACAGGCGGAAGTGGCGTGCCGGCGCCCGGGCCTTGAGGCCTTCTGGAGGTCGGCAGGGGCCTTTCTGCGCCCCGCGCCGCCGCAGGACCAGCGGCTCCGCTTATGATTTTCGCCCGGTTACCATTCGCTTTCGCTATAGTCCCCGGAGATCACGGAAAGGTCAGCCCTACCGTTCAAAGGGTTACGCCGGTTGCATCGGCGGGGGAAAGCGGGCACCTGTCGCGCCATGCCGAACCGTCGATCCTTCCTGCTCGGCAGCGGTGCGCTGCTCGCCGGCTGCTCCTCTGCCGCCCCGCCCGTGGCTGCGCCCGCCAGCACCGTGCCGCTGGCGCCGCCCACGCCCATGGCCACCCCGGTGCAGGCTGCCGCGCCGCCGCCAGCCGCCAGCCCGCCGCCGGTGATCGACGAGGCCAGCTTCAACCGCTTCCTCGTCCAGGTCCGCGCCGATGCGGCGCGCGGCGGCGTCAGCCAGGCCATCCTGCAGCGCGCCTTGGGCAATGCGAAGCCGATCCCGCGCGTGCTCGAGCTCGACCGCAAGCAGCCCGAGGGCGTGCTGAGCTGGGAGCAGTATCGCGAGCGCATCGTCTCGCAGACCCGCATCACCAATGGCCGCCGCGTCTATGCTGAGAACCGCCCTCTGCTGCAGGCGATCGAGGCGCGCTACAACGTCTCGGCCCGCGTCGTGGTGGCCATCTGGGGGATGGAGACCAACTACGGCAGCAACACCGGCGGCTTCAAGGTGGTCGAGGCCCTGGCGACGCTCGCCTGGGAAGGCCGCCGCGCCGCCTTCTTCCGCGCCGAGCTGATGGCGGCGCTGCGCATCCTGGAGGCCGGCCATGTGGCGCCGGAGCGGATGATGGGGTCCTGGGCCGGCGCCATGGGCCAGCCGCAATTCATGCCGACCAGCTTCGAGCGCCTGGCCATCGACTTCGACGGCGACGGCCATCGCGACATCTGGGACAATCGCGGCGACGCTCTCGGCTCGATCGCCAACTACCTGGCGCGCAGCGGCTGGACCTCCGGCGCCGGCTGGGCCATCGAGGCGCGGCCGCCGGCCGGCTTCGACCTCCAGCGCGCCGACACCGAGACGCGGCGCAGCATGGCCGATTGGGGCCGCCTGGGCTGGCGCCGCGCCGACGGCTCGGCCCTGCCGGCCGGCGGCGAGGCCTATGTCGCGGTGCCGACCCGCAGCACCAGCCAGGTCTTCCTCGGCCTGCCCAACCTGCGGACCATCCGCCGCTACAACTCGCCGATGAATTACGGCCTGGCCGTGGGTCTGCTGGCCGACGCGGTGGCTTGATCCGCGACCCCCTGGCTTGGCGCCCGGCGATCCGCGAAGATCGCCGGGACCAAACCAAGGCGGGAGACCATGCCATGGCCGATCTTTCGAGCTTTCCCATCGCCAGCCGCTGGCCGGCGGCGCATCCGGACCGCATCCAGCTCTATTCGACGCCGACGCCGAACGGGGTGAAGGTCTCGATCGCGCTGGAAGAGCTGGGCCTGCCCTACGAGCCGCATTTCGTCGATATCGGGCAGAACCAGAGCTGGACGCCCGAATTCCTCTCGTTGAACCCGAACGGCAAGATCCCGGCGATCATCGACCCGGATGGGCCGGGCGGCGCGCCGCTGCCGCTGTTCGAATCCGGCGCCATTCTTCTGTATCTTGCCGAGAAGACCGGCCGGCTGCTGCCCGCCGATCCGGCGGCGCGGATACAGGCCATCCAATGGGTCTTCTTCCAGATGGGCGGCGTCGGGCCGATGTTCGGCCAGCTCGGCTATTTCCACAAATTCGCCGGGCGAGAGCTCGAGGACAAGCGGCCGCTGCAGCGCTACGCCGCTGAATCCAAGCGCCTGCTCGGCGTGCTGGAGACGCGGCTGGCCGGCCGCGCCTGGATCATGGGCGACGACTATTCCATCGCCGATATTTCCCTGCTGGGCTGGGTGCGGAACCTGGTCGGCTTCTACGGCGCTGGTGAGCTCGTCGACTACGACAAGCTGACAGAAATACCGCGCTGGCTGGAGGCCGGGCTGGCCCGGCCCGCCGTGCAGCGCGGGCTGACCATCCCGGCGCGCGGCTAAAGCTTCAGCGCCAGGAAGCGGGTGCCCTCGATCGGCGTCGGGTAATAGGCGTCGATCGGGGCGAAGCCCGCCTTCAGATAAAGCCCCTGCGCCGCCACCATGCCGGGCAGCGTGTCCAGGCGGATTTCGGTCAGCCCCCGCGCCCCGGCCTCGGCCAGGATGGCGTCCAGCAGCGCCTGGCCCAGCCCCTTGCCGCGGCCGGCCGGGGCGACATAGAGGCGCTTCATCTCCGCCACCCCCGGCAGCGCCAGCCGCCGCAGCGCGACGCAGCCGATCGGCTGGCCGGTCTCGTCCCGCGCCAGCAGCAGGGCGCCGGCGGGGGGTGCGTATTTCCCCGGCAGCCCCGCCAGTTCTTCCGGAAAACCCTGGAAGGCCAGGTCGATGCCGAGGGTCTCGACATAGGCGGCGAACAGCGCGCGGATGGCCGCCAGGTCGTCCTCCGTCGCCGCGGGCGCGATGGTGAAGCCGGGCATCCGCGCGCCTCCCCTCAGGCCGAGGCGGCGTCGAAGCCGTCCGGCACCACGCCGCGCGGCCTGGCCAGGGCATAGGGCCCGCGCGCCAGGAAACGGCCGGAGCCGGGCTGGGCCAGCACCTCGCCATCGCGCACCGCGACCTCGCCACGGCGGATCGTCACCTGCGGCCAGCCCTTCACGGCGAACCCCTCCCAGGGGGTGTAGTCGATGGCGTGGTGCAGATCGGCCTGGCGGATGCTGCGCTCGGCATCGGGGTTCCACAGCACCAGGTCGGCATCGGCCCCCGGCGCCAGGCTGCCCTTGCGGCCCTGCAGCCCGAACAGCTTCGCCGCATTGGCCGAGCTGAGGCGCACGAAGGTCGGCAGATCGATGCGGCCCTTGGAGACGCCCTCGGAGAACAGCACCGGCAGCCGCGTCTCGATGCCGGGGACGCCGTTGGGGATGGCGTTGAACATCGGCGTCCCGTCTGGCCGCGCCGCCGCCGTGCCGGTGCCATAGGCGCTGCTGCCCGCCACCCGCTTCTGGGTCGCGAAGGAAAAGCCGCAATGGTCGGAGGTGACGACATCCAGCGTGCCGTCCTGGATCCGCTTCCAGATTCTTTCTTCCTCGCCCTTGGGGCGCAGGGCGGGGGAGCAGACCGCCTTCGAGCCCGCGAAATCCGGCCCGACCAGGTCGTCATGCGAGAGCGTCAGATATTGCGGGCAGGTCTCGCCCCAGACCTTGAGGCCGCGGGATTTGGCGGCGGCGATCTCGGCCGCGGCCTCCTCGCAGGAGACGTGGAAGACCTGGATCGGCTGGTCGACCAGTTCCGCCAAGGCGATGGCGCGGTGGGTGGCCTCGCGCTCGACCACCGGCGGGCGCGACCAGGCATGCTGCAGCGGATCGGTCAGGCCCGCCTTCAGCAGCGCCTCGATCCGCCAGCCGATGGCGTCGAAATTCTCGCAATGGACGGTGACGAAGGCGCCGTGCTTGCGCGCCGTGGCCAGCACCTCGATGAATTCGCGATCCGTCAGGCGCAGCGGGTCATAGGTCAAAAAAACCTTGAGGGAACGAATGCCGCGGGCGATCAGCGCCGGCACTTCCTTCTCCATCACCTCGGGCGTCGGGTCGGTGATGATCTGATGGAAGGAGAAATCGGCGCGCGAGGCCGCGGCGCGGGCCTCGTAGCCGGGGGCGCTGGCGGCGAGGCTATGGCCTTTCCATTGCGGCAGGAAGCAGATGAAGCTGGTGGTGCCGCCAGCCAGCGCCGCCGCCGAGCCCGAGGCGAAGCTTTCCTCCTGCGCCGTCCCGTCCTGGCCCAGCTCCTCGACATGGCAATGGGAATCCAGCCCGCCGGGGGTGACGATCATCCCCTTGGCGGAAATTTCCTCCGTGCCCCGGGCCAGGTCGCGGCCGAGCGCGGCGATCACCCCGTCCTTGATGCCGATATCGGCCTCGAAGACCTCGGCCGCGCTCGCCAGGGTGCCGCCGCGCACCACCAGATCGTATTCATGCCCGCTCATCGTCATCCCCACCGCATCGGAGGCGCGATCCCGCCCCGAAGCGGCCGGTCTGTCAACGGGCAGCTCAGGCCCGGCGGATGTTCCAGAAGACGGGCGCGCCGGCCGGCAGCAGCCCGGTCAGCTCGCGGCGCAGCACCGTGGGCTCCCGCCACAGCCCGGTCGGGATGAAGGGCACCTCTCTCAAGGCCACCTCCTGGATCTGCCGGGTGATGACCTGCTGGGCGGCGAGGCCCGGCGCGTCGAGCCAGGCGCTCCGCAGCCGCTCGATCTCGGGGATGTCGGGCCAGCCCAGCGTGGCGTTGGGCCCGTCGCTGCGCAGCGGCGCGTTCACCGCCGGGTCGGAATAGGCATAGCCGACCCAGCCCGTGCAATGGACGTTCCAGCCGCCCTGGTCCGGCCTGCCCTTGTTGGCGCGGCGCGCCAGCACCGAGGCCCAGTCCATGCTGCGGTAATCGGTCTCGATGCCGATCGATTGCAGCAGGCTGTTGGTCACGTTGGACATGGCCTTGATGTATTCGACGTCGGAGGGCGCGATGATCAGCGCCTTCTCGCCGCGATAGCCGGCGGCCTTCACCGCGGCCCGGGCCGCCGCCAGATCGCGCGGGCCGGTCAGCGCCGACAGCCCCGCCTCGCTGGCATAGGGGCTGCCGGGGGTGAAATAGCCGACGCCGGCCTGGCCGAATTCCGTCTCCTCGCCGACCACCGCGGCCACGTAATCCGCCTGGCTGAGCGCCGCGAGCACGGCGCGGCGGATCGCCGGATTGTCGAAGGGCGGGTGCAGGTGGTTCAGCGCCAGGATGCCGATGCGCCCCGTCGGATTGACGTCGGCCACCTGCAGCCTTCGGTCGCGGCGGATCGGGCCCAGCAGGTCGAGCACGCCGCGCTCCACCCAGTCGACCTCGCCGGTCTGCAGCGCGGCCAGGCCCGTCGCGGGGTCGGGCATGATGATCCATTCGACCCGGTCGAAATGCGCCACCTTGCCGCCGGCGGTGCGGTCGGGCGCTTCCTGCCGTGGGTGGTATCGGTCGAAGCGCGCATAGGTCACCCGGGCGCCGGAGACCCATTCATCCTGCACGAAGCGATACGGCCCGCTGCCGGTATATTCGGTGATCTTCTCGAAGGCGCTGGTGCAGGCGACGCGCTCGGGCATGATGAAGACATTGCTGCTGCCCAGCGCATAGGTCAGCAGCGGGAAGGGCCGCGACAGGCGGATCTCGAAGCGCCGGTCATCCAGGGCGCGCACCTCCTCCACCGCCTTGGACAGCAATTGCCCGAAGGTGTTGCGCCGGGCCCAGCGGGTGAGGGACGGCACCGCATCCTGGGCGCGGACCGGCTCGCCATCGTGGAAGAACAGGCCTTCGCGCAGGGTGAAGGTCCAGCGCAGCCCGTCATCGCTGACCTGGTGGCCCTCCACCGCCTGCGGCCGCGGCTGGCCGGCGGCGTCGATGCCATAGAGCGTGTCGTAGATCAGCAGCGCATGGGTGCCGACCACGGTGCCGGAGGTCCAGACCGGGTCGGGCGTCGCCAGGTCGGTCTGCGGCACGAAGCGCAGGATGCGGGCATGGCCCTGGGCCAAAGCCGGGGCGGCGAGCCGGGGGGCGAAAACCCCGGCCGCGGCGGCCCCGAGGAACTGTCTGCGCTGCATCGGAGCGGCCTTCCTATCCATCTTCATTAATAGTGATATTCTTGAAATACGATTCGTAGAAGTGTGAATCTGGATCCATGCCGAGGCCGGATCGGGGCGGCGCCGCCGGCCTCGACCGGCATCCCGCCCATGCGGTAGAAACCGGGCCGGGACGGGGGGCGGTGCGGCATGCGCGTGGTCATCATCGGCATTTCCGGCGCCGGGAAGAGCACCATGGCCCGGCAGCTTTGCGCCGCGCTCGGCCTGCGCCACATCGAGCTCGACGCGCTGTTCTGGGAGCCTGGCTGGCGCCAGGCGGCGCCGGCGGATTTCCGCGCCCGGGTCGCGGCGGCGACCCAGGGCGACCACTGGGTGGTCGACGGCAATTACAGCGCGACCCGCGGGCTGAGCTGGGGCCGCGCCACGCATCTGGTCTGGCTGGACTATGAGCGCGGGCCGGTGATGCGCCGGGTGATCCGCCGCTCGATCCTGCGCGCGGTCACGCGGCAACCGCTGTGGAACGGCAACCGCGAGCGCTGGCAGAATTTCTTCCATGCCAGCCACCCGATCCGCTGGGCCTGGTCGCAATGGCGCGGCCGCCGCGTGGCGCTGGAGGCCGCGCTGGCCGCCGGCGAGTTCCCTGGGCTGCAGGTCACCCGGCTGCGCCATCCGCGCGAGGCCGCCGCCGCCCTGGCCGCGCTGATCCGCGACGGTAGATCGTGAAAGGGCCCCGGCTGGACAGGCCGGGCTACGCTATGCTCTAGTGGCTACAACGAAACCAGGATCCGCCGGCCGCGGTCAGCCTGAGCCTGGCCGCGTCATCGCGCGCGACCCGACCCGACCGCCCCGCCTGCGGACCGCGCCAGGGAGCGCCCCGCATGAATGTCGTGACCCCGCTCGATGCCCGCTCGCATCCTTTCCTGACCGGCAAGCCGAAGCGCCTGTTCATCGACGGCCAATGGGTCGAGGCCGCGTCAGGAAAGACCTTCGCCACCCACAACCCGGCCACCGGCGAGCAGCTGGCCGAGGTGGCGGAGGGGGACGCGGAAGATATCGACCGCGCCGTCGCCGCCGCCCGCCGCGCCTTCGAGGGGCCCTGGAGCCGCTTCAAGCCGGCCGAGCGCCAGGCGCTGCTGCTGCGCCTGGCCGACCTGGTCGAGGCGCATATCGAGGAGCTGGCCGTCCTCGACACGCTGGACATGGGCGCGCCGATCAGCCGCACCCGCAACAACCGGGCGCGTGCCGTCGGCATGCTGCGCTACTATGCCGGCCAGGCCGTCGGCATCCTGGGCGAGACCATCGAGAACTCGCTGCCCGGCGAGATTTTTTCCTACACGCTGAAGGAGCCGGTGGGCGTCGTCGGCGCCATCATCCCGTGGAACGGGCCGCTGACGGCGACCTTGTGGAAGATCGGCCCGGCCCTGGCCACCGGCTGCACCGTGGTGCTGAAGCCGGCCGAGGAAGCGCCGCTGACCCCGCTGCGCGTCGCCGAGCTGTGCCAGGAGGCCGGCATCCCGCCCGGCGTGGTCAATGTCGTCACAGGCTATGGCGAGACCGCCGGCGCGGCGCTGTCCGGCCATCGCGATGTCGACAAGGTGGCCTTCACCGGCTCGCATCTGACGGGGCAGAAGATCGTGCAGGCCTCGGCCGGCAATCTGAAGCGCGTCTCGCTCGAGCTCGGCGGCAAGTCGCCCGACATCGTTTTCTCGGATGCCGATCTGGAGCAGGCCGTTCCTGGCGCGGCCATGGCCGTCTTCGCCAATTCCGGGCAGATCTGCTCTGCCGGCACGCGGCTGTTCGTCGAGCAGAAGATCTATGACGAATTCACCGGCCGCGTCGCCGACTTCGCCAGGAAGCTGCGCGTCGGCAACGGGCTGGACCCGGAGACCCAGGTCGGGCCGCTGGTCTCGACCGAGCAGCTCGACCGCGTCACCGGCTATCTGTCGATCGGCCGGCAGGAAGGCGCCACCCCGCTGTCGGGCGGCGCGCGGCTGACCGAGGGCGCCCTGGCCCAGGGCTATTTCGTGCCGCCCACCGTCTTCGCCGGGGTGAAGGACGAGATGCGCATCGCCCAGGAGGAGATCTTCGGCCCGGTGATCTCGGCCATCCCCTTCACCGATATCGACGAGGTGCTGGCCCGCGGCAACCGCACCGGCTTCGGCCTGGGCAGCGGCGTCTGGACCCGCGATGTCGGCAAGGCGCATCGCCTGGCCAAGGGGCTGCGCGCCGGCTCGGTCTGGGTCAATTGCTACCAGGCGATGGACCCGGCGGTGCCCTTCGGCGGCTACAAGATGAGCGGCTATGGCCGTGAATCGGGCAAGCAGCACGTCGAGGAATATCTGAACGTCAAGGCGGTCTGGATTAAGACTGCCTGACTTTTCCGCTGGTTCTGGCCGCGGCGTTGTTCATGCCGCGGCCAGCAGCGCGCCGGCGGCGGCGATGGCGGCCAGGACGCCCAGGGTGTTGAACCGCCCGCTGACCAGCGCCGCGAAGCCGAGCAGGGCGATCGCCGCGTCGCCCGCGCCTTTCAGGCTGCTGGTCGCGATCGGATCGACCAGGGCGGCGGCCAGGATGCCGACCACCACCGCGTTCAGTCCGAGCAGCGCGCCGCGCGCCGAGGGCAGCGCCCGCAGCCGCGCCCAGAGCGGCAGGGCGCCGTAGAGCAGCAGCAGCCCGGGCAGGAAGATGGCGACGAGCGCGACGATGCCGCCGCCGACACCCGCCGTCGCCGCCCCCAGATAGGCGGCCAGCGCGAAAAGCGGTCCCGGCAGCGCCTGGGCCAGGCCATAGCCGGCGAGGAAGCGGTCGGCGGGCAGCAGCTGCGGCACCATCGCGCCCTCCAGCAGCGGCAGCACGACATGGCCGCCGCCGAAGACCAGGGCGCCTGCCCGATAGTTCGTGTCCAGCAAGGTCAGCCAGGCTGGCGCGCCCGTGGCGGCGACCAGGGGCAGGCCGGCCAGCAGCAGCGCGAAAGCCGCCAGGGCGGCCAGCGCGGCGACGGGGATTGGCGGCCGTGCGGGTTCCGTCGGGCGTCCCGCCGGCCGCATCGTCGCCAGGCCCAGCCCGGCGCCGACGACCAGGCCTGCGAATTGGGCGAGGGGGGTGGGGAAGAGCATCAAGAATAGAAAAGCCAGGAGGGCGAGGAGGCGTCGCGGCAGGTCGGGGCAGAGGCCTCGCGCCATGCCACAGACCGCCTGGGCCACCACGGCCACCGCCACCAGCTTCAGCCCCTGCACCAGCGCGGCGCCCCCGCCGCCCTGCCACAGCCCGCCGGCCAGGCCCGCCGCCAGCATCAGCAGCGCCGAGGGCAGGGTGAAGCCCAGCCAGGCCGCCACCCCGCCCGCCAGCCCGCCTTGCCGCAGCCCGATGGCGAAGCCGAGCTGGCTGCTGGCGGGGCCGGGCAGGAACTGGCTGAGCGCCAGCAGCTCGGCGAAATCGGCCTCGCCCAGCCAGGCGCGGCGGGTGACGAATTCGGCCCGGAAATAGCCGAGATGCGCGACCGGCCCGCCGAAGCTGGTCAGCCCCAGCCGCAGGAAGACGAGGAACAGGGTGGCAGGCGGCATCGGCATATCCGGGCAGGGATCGGCAAGACGCCAGCCTAGCCGGTTTCCTGGCCGTCGCGGATGACGGAACGGCGACAGCCGGTCACGGCTGGCCACGCTGGGCGGTCTGCTGCGCCGCCCATTGGGTGAAGGCCACGACCAGGGCGCGGGCCTCGGGCGGCGCCATGTCGCGCGACAGCACGGTCTCCGCCTGGACGGCGTTGTTCTGCGCGGCCAGGGCCAAGGCCAGGTTGTGGCGGGCCCGGCGCGGCGCCGAGGGGTCGCGCTCGGCGGCGGCGAGCAGCCGGGCGGCCTCGGCCGGCTGCGCCGCCAGCAGGCGCGACATGCCGTAATTGACCCGCACCGACCAGTCCGTCGGCGCCGCCTGCAGCGCCGCCTGGTGCCAGGTCAGCGCCTGGGCGGGATCGCCGGCCATGTCGTGGCAGACCGCCAGGCCGGTCATCGCCTGGACATGCGCGGGATCGGCGGCCAGCACCGACTGGAAGCTGTGCTGCGCCAGCGGAACCTGCCCGGCCAGCAGGGCCAGCCGGCCGCGCACCAGCAGCCGCTCGGGGGAGGGGCCGGCCAGGGCGATGGCGCGTTCCTGCGCGGCCAGCGCCTCGGCCGGCTGCCCGGCCTGCCCGGCGGCCAGGGCCAGCCGGTCCTGCAGCGCGGCGTCATCCGGCGATGCCGCCACCATGCTGCGGACCAGGAGATAATCGGCGCCCTGGCCACCCTCCGGAAACTGCGCCTCCAGCAGCCGCAGCCGCGCGGCCGGGGAGAGCTTCGGCGGGTCGCCGGCGCGCGGCGCGTTGCAGGCGGCCAGCAGGGGGACCAGCAGGAGAAGCCAGCAGATCTCGCGCATTCTGCGCTCCACAAAGCGTTGTCGCGATCAACGGGTCAGGCGCAGCGTGACCAGCTCATTGCCGATCTGGGTGAAGGCCTGGCGCAGCGCCGTCTGGTTGGGGCTGTTGAAATAGCCGGTCGCCGTCGAGGCACAGTTTCTGTACAGGTTCTGGGTTGTCGTATCGCTAAGATTGAAGGTGATGGTGTAGACGGTGATGCCCTGCGCCTTCAGCAGCGTGCACATGGTCTGCATCTTGTCGGAGATGGCGGTCTTGTTCAGCGCGATGGCGGCGGTGATGCGGGCCGAGACGGTGCCGGTGGTGGGCGTGACGATGCCCAGCCGGTTCTCCGCCATGCGGCCATAGGCGGTGTAGTCGGCATCGACGGTCTGGTTGTCATAGGTGGTGGCGGCGATGCCCGGCGCGCCGCTGGGATAATCGTACCAGTTGTTCTGGCCGTCGGTCATCAGCACCACGACCTTGCGGGTGCCGACCACATTGTAGTCCCGCGGCAGGGTGGTGTTGCCCCAGAGCCCGCGCCAGCGCGGGCTGATGGTGAACCAGGCCGATTGCAGCCCGAGATTGGAAATGGTGCCGCCGCGAAAGGCCACCTGCAGCGCGGTGATGCGCGCCAGCAACGTCGTCTTCTCCGCCGTCAGCGGCAGCACCGTGTTGATCGGGCAGCCCAGGTTCGGCCCGACCGCGGCATTCTGCAGCGACAGATTGGTCTCCGTCACCTTGGTCGCCGACCAGTCATTGTCGCCGGCGACCACGGTGGTGCCGCTGCGGTACTTGTTCAGCGTCGAGGCCCAGAGATAGGGCGTGAAGGGGGCCACCGAAGGCGGCGCGTCGGTCGCATCATTGCCGTTGCGCCGCGCCTCGACGCAGCCGGCCCAGGTGGTGGGCAGGTAGTCGGCGGCGCTGAGCAGCCCGGCGCCCAGCCAGGTCGCCCGGTTCGGCCCCATGTTGATGGTCGCCGACCAGGGCACGATGGAGACCCAGAGGCCGGGGATCGTCTCCTTGTCGCCATAGAGGATGTTCACCAGGTCGGCCGCCGCCAGCCGCAACGCGGCGATGCCGGTCGGATACATCGAGCCGGTGACGTCCAGCGCCATGGCCAGCTCCATCCCGTCGGTCTGAGCGGTGACCGTGGCGGTCGCCTTCAGCGCCATGGTCGGCTTGCCGAAGATGCGCATGAAGACGGTGGGCAGGCTGGCCTGGGCGGTGACGCGCAGCGTGTTAGTGGCGGGGATGTCGACCACCGGCAGCTGCGCCACCGCCCCCATGAAGCCCAGGCGGCTGCTGGCGCTGTTGATGTCCTGCCGGCTGAAATTGGCCCAGAACAGGATCATCGCCGCCGCCTCGCGCTCGGCGGTGGGCAGGCTGAAGGCGCGCCCGCCGGCCAGCGCCGCGGCATCGACCGAGGTCGCCAGCCGCGACTGCGCCAGCCAGCCGCGCGCCAGGTCCAGCGCCAGGCCGCAGGCGGCGATCATCGGCAGCAGGCTGAGCGCCACCACCAGGGCGACGCCGCCGCGCCGGTCGTTTTTCGGCGCGCGCCTCACTTCGGCTCCGTCGCCAGCAGGTTGCTGCGCGGGTGGAAGACGGCATGGGCGGCGATGAAATTTGGCGCGCCGCTGCTGCGGAACAGGCGGCGGCCCAGCACCCAGGGGCCGCCGCCGGTGAAGAGCTCGGCGATGATCACCGTCTCGCCGGCGCGCACCAGCACCTGGCCGGGCAGCACCACGGCCGCGCCCGCCGTGCCGAAGCGGCTGGCATAGCTGCTGCTGCCGATCCGCTTCTGCCACAGCATGGTGTTGCCGGTGCCGCTGCCCTGCACCGCCGAGACGATGGTGGCGCCCTGGCTGCCGGTGACGTCGATCTTGCCGGCCATGGCCTGGCCGGCGGCGACGATGGCGGCCAGCCCCGCGGCATCGAGCGTGTCGCGCCGGGTGACGATATCGGCGAGCTCTGCCGCGATGCGGTTCAGCCGCGACCAGCTGCGCAGCCACAGGCCGAGATCGGCCATGCCCAGCAGCAGCAGCGCCAGGAACGGCGCCAGCAGCGCGAATTCCACCGCGGCGACGCCGCGGCGGTCGTCAGAGATAATTCTCATTCTGCACCACCACCACGGCGCGATGCTCGATGGTCTTGCCCCAGCCGGCGCGGCCCAGCGGCGTCAGCAGCGGCGCGCTGTAGCCCAGGCGGTATTCGACGACGGCGCCGCCGGCGCCCATGCCGCTGGTCGCCTTGGCGGCATTGCCGATGCTGGCGAGGTCGCCCCAGTAGCGCAGCTCCAGCGTGAAGCGCGCCGCCTGCAGCAGCGGCACCTGGCGCAGCACGGCGCGGGTCAGCGCCTGCTGCGGCGTGCCGGCGCCCAGGCTGGTGCCGGTGACGCCCAGCCGTGCGGCATGGCGCGCGCCATATTCCAGCCCGGCATTGATCGCCAGCTGCCAGCCGAATTCCAGCATGGCGGTCAGCACCAGCAGCAGCGGCAGGGCGCAGAGCGCGAATTCCAGCGCCGCCGCGCCGCGCCGGTCCGCGCGCGGGGCGGCCATCACAGCGACTGCATGATCTGGATGACCGCAGGCCCGGCCAGCACCAGGAAGATGGTGGGCAGGATGAAGGCGACCATCGGCAGGGTCAGCAGCACCGGCAGCCGCGCGGCGCGGGTCTCGAACTTCACCAGCTGCTCCTGCCGCAGCTCGGCGGCCAGGCCGCGCAGCGCCTGGGTCAGCGGCGTGCCGTATTGCAGCGTCTGCACCAGGGTCGCGGCCAGCCGCTTCAGCGGTTCCAGCTGCAGCCGGGCGCCGAGCGACTGCAGCGCCAGCCGCCGGTCGGACGCGATGCGCAGGTCTTGCGCGGTGACGGCGAATTCTTCCGACACGGCGCGATGGGCCGGCGCGATCTCCAGCGCCACGCGCTCGATCCCCGCCTCCAGCCCGAGGCCGGCCTCGGCGCAGATCACCATCATGTCCAGCGCATCGGGCAGGCCGCGCTCCACCGCCTGCAGCCGCGCCCGCCGCCGCTGCGCCAGCACCGCATCGGGCAGCAGCAGGCCGAGCGCCGCCGCGGCGAGCGCGCAGAAGATGACGCCGTCGTCGCTGTCGAACAGCGGATCGACCAGGATCCAGGTCGGCACCGGCAGCGCCAGCATCAGCAGCAGCTTGGCCCCGGCCAGCAGGGCCAGCGCGCGGTCATGGCGGAAATGCGCGGCGATCAGCATCGCCTTCCAGCCCGCCAGCGTGTCGCGCGGCAGCAGGCCGGAGCGCAGCATCAGCATGCCCAGGGCTGCCAGCCCGCGCTGCAGCAGCGGCTGGGCCGGGGGCGGCACGCCGTCCTGCCGGGCGCGCAGCGCGGCCAGGCGGCCCTGCACCCGCGCCTGCCGCCGCAGCTGCGGCAAGATCAGGGCGGTGCCGCCCAGCAGCAGCAGGAGCAGCGCCAGGCCGAGCCCGAGGGCGAGCGGCGCGCCGATCATTGCAGCGCCTTCTTCAGCATGCCGCGCATCACCAGCACGCCGCAGAGCAGCAGCCCGCCAGCGCCGGCCAGGATCTTGTGGCCGGTCGGATGCTCGACCAGCACCAGGATATAGCTGGGCGAGACGACATAGAGCCCGCCCGCCGCCAGCACCGGCAGGCAGCCCAGCACGATGGCGCTGGTGCGCGCCTCGGTGGCCAGGGCCCGCGCCCGGGCGCGCAGCGCGACACGGCGGCGGATGACATCGGCCAGATTGTCCAGCGTCTCGTTCAGGCTGCCGCCGGTCTGGCTCTGCAGCGCGAGCGCCACGGCGAAGAAGCGGTATTCCGGCAGGCCGGATTGCCGCGCCATGCCGCCCAGCGCCTCCTCCAGCGGCTGGCCGATGGCGACCAGGTCGGCGAGCCGGGTGAATTCCTGGGAGGTCGGCGCCAGCGCCTCCCGCGCGACGACGCGCAGGGATTCGGTCACCGGCACGCCGACCCGCACCGCGCGCACGATCATGCCCAGCGCATCGGGGAACTGGACATAGAGCAATTGCCGCCGCTGCGCCTCCGCCCGCTGCGCCAGAAGGCGGAGGCCGAGCAGCGCCAGCGCCGGCCAGGCCAGCCACACCCAGTCGTCCAGCACCGGCGCGGTCAGCCAGCACAGCAGCGCCGCCCCCGGCAGCGCCGGTAGCAGCGGCCGCCAGGCCTGCCGCCCCGGCCGATGCGCCAGATAGGCCTCCAGCCCGAGCAGCGGCGACAGCCGTTCCAGCAGGGCGCGCGGCCGCGCGGCCGGCGCCGCGGCGGTCGCGGCACCCGTCGCGCGATGCGGGCCGAAGACCGCCTGCCAGCGCCGCGCCTGCCGCCCGCGCTGCCGCGCCAGCAGCAGCAGCGCCAGCCCGCCCAGCAGCAGGAGCAGCAGCAGCGCCAGCAGCAGGAGCGGCAGCAGCCTCACCGCTCGGCTTCCTCCAGCGCGGTGGCCCAGGCGCGCTCCAGCCCGAAATAGGCCAGCCGGTCATGGAAGGCCGAGCGCGCGCGGCTGACCTTGTAATGGCCGGTGATTCGGCCGTCATGCGCCTCGCCGCCGAACTCGAACTGGAAGATGTCGTTCAGGATGAAGACCTCGCCCTCCAGCCCGCAGATCTCGGTGATCTGCGTCACGCGGCGGATGCCGTCGCGATGCCGCTCGGCCTGGATGACGATGTTCAGCGCGCTCGACATCTGCATGCGGATGGCGCGGGGGGCGAGGCCCAGATTGCCCATCTGCACCATGTTCTCGGTCCGCGTCAGCGCGTCGCGGGTGTTGTTGGCATGGATGGTCGACATGCTGCCGTCATGGCCGGTGTTCATCGCCTGCAGCATGTCGAAGGCCTCCGGCCCGCGGACCTCGCCGATGATGATGCGGTCGGGGCGCATGCGCAGCGCGTTGCGCACCAGGTCGCGCTGCGTCACCTCGCCGCGCCCCTCCAGCGAGGCCGGCCGCGTCTCGAGGCGCACCACATGCGGCTGCTGCAATTGCAGCTCGGCGGCATCCTCCACGGTGATGACGCGCTCGCCATGGCCGATCAGCCGGCTCATGGCGTTGAGCAGCGTGGTCTTGCCCGAGCCGGTGCCGCCCGAGATCAGCACGTTCAGCCGGCAGCGCGCCGCGATCTCCAGGATGCGCGCCGCCCCGGCCGGCATCGAGCCGAGCTCCACCAGTTTCGCGAAGTCGATGGCCCGCCTGGAGAATTTCCGGATCGACAGGCAGGGCCCATCCAGCGCGAGCGGTGGAAAGACGATGTTGACGCGGCTGCCATCGGGCAGGCGGGCATCGACCATCGGGCTGCTCTCGTCGATGCGGCGGCCGATGCCGGCGGCGATGCGCTGGGCGATGCCGGCGATATGCTGGTTGTCGCGGAACTGCACCGGCGCCAGGGTCAGCTGCCCGCGCCGCTCGACGAAGACGCGGTGCGGGCCATTGACCATGATGTCGGCGATGCTGTCATCGTCCAGCAGCGGCTGCAGCGGGCCGAGCCCCAGCATGTCGTCGACCAGCTCCAGCGCCAGCTGGTGCTGCTCCCGCGCATTGAGCTGCATGCGCCGCTCATTGGCGATCTCGGTCAGCATGCGCTCGATCTCGGGGATCAGCTTCTCGGGGCTGCTGCCGGCGATCTGCGAAGGGTCGATCCGCGTCATGCAGAGCTGCCGCAGCTCCAGCAGGGGACCGGCCAGCGGCGGCGGCATGGCGATCGGCGCGGGGGGCGGCGCCGGCGCGCGGGCGGCGACGGCGGGGTCCGGGCTGGACAGCGCCTCGTTCGGGCGGCGGCCGAAGCTGGCGGGCTTCATGGCGGGCTCCGCGCCGGCTCGGCGGCCGGCCCGCCGCCCGCCCCGGCGGCGCGCAGGGCGGCGGCGCTGGCCTCGCCGATCGGCAGGGCGCGGCCCCGCCGGCGGCCGAGCCAGCCCAGCCAGCCGCGCCGGGCGCGCGCCAGGCGCTGCACCGAGCCGGTCTCCTGCGCCAGCTCGGCGATGGCCTGGCGCAGCGGGCCGCAGCGCTGCAGCGCCGGCAGCCCCTCGGCCTCGGCCGAGGCGAGCGGGCGCGGCAGATGCGGGATGACGATGTCGGGCACCTGCTGCAGCACCTCCTCCACCTGCTGGCGGGCAAGGCCCCCCTGGCGATCGGCCTTGTTCAGCACCAGCACCGGGCGGCGCGCCTGGGCGGGGCTGGCCGGCCAGGCGTTCAGCCGCAGCGTCTCGCGCAGCGCCGGCAGCGAGGGGTCGAGCACGATCACCCGCTGGTTCGCCATCTCGAACAGGTCGCGGAACAGCGGCTGCGGCTGGAAGGGCAGGTCGATGACGATGAAGTTGTAGCGCCGCTGCAGCAGCGCCAGCAGCCGCGCCGCAGCACCCGGGGCCGCCGGCGCCGCCTGCTGCAGCCCTTCCTCCGCCGCCAGCAGGCCGAGCCGTGGCCCCACCGGCTGCACCGCGCGCTCGACATAGAGCTCGTCCAGCCGCTCGGGGCTCTGCAGCGCCTCGCGCAGCGCCGGGCTGTGCTTGCCGCCCAGCAGCAGGGCGGCGGCGCCGCAATGCAGGTCGGTGTCGAGCAGCAGGCTGTGCCGCCGTTCCAGCTGCCCCAGATGCCAGGCCAGGTTGACGGCGACGGTGCTGGCGCCGCTGCCGCCGCGCGCGCCGGTGACGGTGATGACGCGGCCGCCGCGGATGCCGCCCTCGGCCACCGGGCTGAGCCCGCCCAGCGCGGTCGCGAAAAGCCGCGCCACGATCTCCGGCACCAGCGGCTTGAACAGGTATTCGTGCACGCCGAGGCCGCGGGTCAGGCGGCGGTAGAAATCCATGTCCTCGCGCTCGCCGACCACCAGCACGCGGACATCGGGCTCCAGCACATGCGCCAGGTCCTCGAGGCCCGCCAGCGGCTGCGCCTCGCCGCTGACATCGACCAGCAGCAGCTGCGGCGTCGGCTCCTGCCGCATGGCGGCGATGGCGTCCTGCAGGCTGCCGCGGCGGATGTCGACGCCGCCGGGCAGCGCCTCGGCGAAGCCCTCGCGCAGCGCCGCCTCGGTCGCGGCGTCGCGGGCGAAGCCGATCAGCGGCTTGCGGGCGCCGCCTTCCTCGCTGCCCTCGCGGCGTTCGACGGCCATCAGTTGCTGGCTCCGTTGCGGCCCATGGTGACCTCCAGCAGTGGCCGCGGCTTGCCCTCGCGCAGCCGCTCGATGGCGGCGCCGGCGATGGCGCCGTCGGTGCCGCGCCCGGCCTCGCCCCAGGCGCGATGCGCCGGATCGGCCAGCATCTGCTGCAGATTGGCCTCGTTCACCTGGCCGGGCCGCCAGGTGCCGGGCCGGTCATAGGGATCCATCGCGCCGCAGCCCGCGAGGGACAGCAACAGCAGCGTGGTGCTCCGCATCGCCGCCTCCTCAGCGCAGGATGAAGCCGGCATCGCCGGGCGGCGGCGGCAAGGGCGGCGCGTCGCGCCGGGCGAATTGGCGGAACAGCAGGATGCGCTCGGCATCGTCGGCCGGGGCCTGGCCGGCGGCCGGGCTGCGCAGCGCGGCCGGGTCGCTCACCGGACGCACCAGATAGGGGGTGACGGCGATCACCAGCTCGGTCTCGCTGCGCTGGAAGCGGTCGGAGCGGAACAGCGCGCCCAGCACCGGCACCTCCCCCATCCAGGGCACGGCGCGGCCGGTGGTGCGCTGGCTGTCCTGCATCAGCCCGGCGATGGCGAAGCTCTGCCCGCTGCCGAGCTCGATGGTGGTCTCGGCGCGGCGCACGGTCAGCGCCGGGATCTGCAGGCTGGAATTGTCGGCCGACAGGCGGATGGCGCCCTGTTCCGACAGCTCGCTGACCTCGGGGCGGACGCGCAGGCTGATGCGGCCGGGCTGCATCACCGTCGGCACGAAGGCCAGGCTGATGCCGTATTGCTTGAACTCGATGCTGATCTGGTCGTAGCGGCGGCCGACCGGGATCGGGAACTCGCCGCCGACCAGGAAGCTGGCGGTCTCGCCGGACAGCGCGGTCAGGTTGGGCTCGGCCAGGACATTGATCAGCCGGTCCTGTGCGAGCGCGTCGATGATGCCGTTCAGATTGACCGCGCCGGTATAGCCGGCGCTGTAGCGGCCGGGCAGGTTGGTCGGGTCGGCCAGGGAATTGTTGGTCAGGGCGCTGATGGCGAAGCGGCCGATCGAGCCCATCGCCTGCCAGTCCAGGCCGAATTGCCGCGTCACCTCGCGCGAGACCTCGGCCACCCGCACCCGCAGATTGACCTGGGCCGGGCCCTCGACGCTCAGGCGGTTGTCCAGGCTCTGCCCGGCGGCCAGGAAGCCGCGCACCAGCGAGGCCGCCTGCTCGGCCTCGGCCGGCTGCGCCACGCTGCCGGTCAGCGCCAGCCCGCCCGGCCGCGCCTCGACCCGCAGCGCGCGGCCGGGCAGCAGCCGGGCCAGCGAGGCCTGCGCCTCCTCCGCGCCGAAGCTGCCGGGGCGGACCATCACCTGGTACTGCGCCAGCGGCTGGCCGGCGGCGTCCATGGCGGCGATGGTGGTGCGGCCGGGCGCCACGCCGAAGACGAACAGGCTGGTGGGGCTGGCCGGCCGCACCTCGGCGACCTTGGGGTCGGCGGCGAAGAGGCTGGCGGCGGGGGCGGGCAGGGTGACGACGCGGCCGGCCCCGGCCTCCAGCAGCAGGGCGCCGGGCTGGGACGGCACCGCCACCTCCTGCGGGCGGGGGGGCGGCCCGCGCTGGGCCTCCGCGGCACCGGGCAGCAGCAGAAGCAGCGCCAACATCGGCAGGGCCGGATTTTCCAGCAAGGCGGGCAGGGGGCGCATCAGAAACGGATCTCCTCGGTTTTGGCGGGACCCTGGAACAGCCGCAATATGGTCCCGGTCTGGTTTCCAGGGTCTTGCAGCGCCGCCGAGACATCGCCGCTCCAGGTCAGCGGCCGGCGGGGCAGGATGCCGGGCAGCGCCGTGGGCTCCGGCAGGGCGGCGCGCACGGTCAGCGCCAGCCGGCCCAGCCGGTTGGCCACCGCGACGCGCTCGGCCTGGGCGGGCGTCACCTCCAGCGTCACGGTGCGGTTGCCGCGGTCGATGCCCGAGGCGTTGTCCAGATTGACCGCGCCCTGCACCAGCCGCTGGTCGATGGCGACGACGCGCAGATCGGCCAGCACCGTCTCGCCGGCGACGCGGCGGGTGGCGGGCAGGCTCTGCGCGTCCAGCGACTGCGACAGCAGCAGGTCGACGCGGTCGCCCGGCCAGATCAGCCCGGCGGTGCCGGTCACCGCGTCGACGCCGATGCTGACCGCGCGCATCCCCGGCGCCAGCACCGCCGCCAGGAAGCCGCGATCGCCGGGGCGGATGACATCCTCGCCGGCGCGCAGCGGCTGCCCGGCCTCGATCGAATGGCGCAGCATGGCGCCGACCAGCTCGGTTCGCTCGGCCGGCGTGTCGGGGCGGGCGCCGGCGGGGATGCTGCCGGGCGGCAGCTCCAGCCGCGACAGGTCGTCGGGGCCCAGCAGATTGCCGGCGCGCAGCGGCCGGGAGGCTGCGATGACGGCGGCCATGGCCGGCGGCGGCGGGGCGGCGGGGCCTTCGGCGACCGGCGGCGGGCCAGGGGGCTCCGGCATCAGGGCCAGCCAGGCCAGGCCGCCGATGCAGGCCACGACCAAAGCGACGACCAGGCCGAGCAGGGCGCGCAGCATCATGGCAGCATCCCGTTGGGGTCCAGCAGGGGCAGCAGCGCCCCGGCGGCGATGGCGACCGCATAGGGCAGCGGCCCGCCGCGGCGCAGGCGCCGGCATTCGGCGCGCCACAGCCGGGCGCTCAGGGTGGTGGGCGGCCGCGCCGGCAGCGCCAGCCGCCGCCGCGCCAGCAGATAGGGCAGCGCCAGCAGCCCGCCGGCCACGGCGATGGCCAGCAGCAGGTCAGGCAGGGCCTCCGGCGCCGCCAGCGGCGCGATGGCGGGCAGCAGCTTGGCGTCGCCGCCGCCGATCCAGCCCAGCCGCCACAGCAGCAGCGCCGGCAGCGCCAGCAGGGCCACCAGCGCCAGGGCCTGGCCGGCCTGGCCGTCGCCCAGCCGCAGCGCCAGGCCGCAGCCCAGCAGGCCCAGGCTGGCGCTGTCCGGGATGGTGCGCAGCGCCAGGTCGTGCAGCGCCACCAGCGCCAGCAGCAGCACCGCCATGACGGTCAGCGGCCCGCTCATGCCCATGATCCTTCTCCCCGCCGCCGGCGGGTGGCGTCAGGACCCGCCGATGGCGGTGGCGACGTCGTTGAACTTGGCGGCGATGTTGGTGCCCAGCAGCCGCACGCTGACGATGATGGCCACTGCGATCAGGGCCGCGATCAGCCCGTATTCCAGCGCGGTGACGCCGCGGCGGTCCTGGCGCAGGCGCTGCATCACCGGGCCCAGGCGGCGGGGGGACAGGCTGGATGGAAGACGCATGGGTCTCGGCTCCTCGCGAAACGGATGAAGCGCGGCCAAGGCGACAGCGCGCCGGCAGCTTCGGCCAAAAGGATGGATTTTTCGCAAAACCAGGGGCGTTTCACGGTCGGAAGACCCGTGGCAGGCCGGGCGGCGGCCGCAGCCAGAGCACCGCTGCCGCCTGGCCCGGATGCTGCGCCACCAGCAGCGGGCGTGGCGCCGCCGTGACGGGCGCGCTGCCGGCCGGCATCGAGCCGCCCAGCCAGGCGGCGACGCGGGCGCGATAGGCGGCGCCGCGCAGCGGGTCGCCGGAATGGTAGCGGGCGACGGCCTGCATCCAGTCGCCGGTCTCGGCCTGCAGCCGGCGCAGGAAGCGCGCGGCATAGGCGGCATTCAGCGCCGGGGAAAAGCCGTCTTCCGGATTGGCGAAGGCCTGCGGGTGGTGGTGCAGGTTCACCTGCAGGCAGCCGATATCGATACTGCGATGCCCGGCCGCCTGCAGCTGCCGCAGCCGGGCCACGGCATCGTCCCTGCTGTCCAGCAGGAAACCGGCGCCCCCGGCGTTCAGCGCCCAGGGCCAGGGCTCGACGCCGGTCGCGCTGCGGCGGCCGCTTTCCACCCGGCCGACGGCGCGCAGCAGGCCGGGGGGCAGGGACTCTGCCTGTTCGGCCGCCTCGATGGCGGGGCCGCAGTCTTCGGCGGCCGCCGTGGTGGCCAGGAGCAGGAAAAGGAGGAGGGCGCGCATGCCCTCCTCCTTGCCGCAAGGCGGGTTAAGATCCCGCCAGCGGCCGGCTCAGATCGGCGAGCCGGGCGGCGGCGCCAGCGTCGCCGGGTCGCGGAAGCGGGCCGGGTCGACCATGAAGATGGCGAGGGCGGCCTGGGCCGCCTCGCGCTCGGCGGCGCCCAGGGCGTCGGGCAGCGGGGGTGCGGCCTCCAGCCAGGCGGCCAGGCGGCGCAGCGTGGCGCGCACCACGGCGCGGACGCTGGGCGACGCCTCGGCCGAGGCGCCCAGCGCCATCAGGTGGCGCAGCGCGACATGGGCGATGCGCAGCTGCACCGCGCGCGCCAGGCCGGTTTCGGCCGGGGCCTTCCAGACCTTTTCCAGCGTGGTCTCGAAGATTTCTTCGAGCGAGGGCAGGGAAGCATCGCGGTGATGATGCTCGATCAGCCGCGCCGACCGCTGCGGGTGGAACACGAAAAAGAAACCATGCGTCGCGGCGGCTTCGGCGGCGCCCAGCGGGTCGAAGGCCGGGCCGGCCTGGCCGGGCAGCAGGTCGCGGGTGGCCAGGAACTCCGGCGGGCGCGGCGGGATGGCGCGCAGGATGGCTTCCGGCAGGGTCAGCGCGGCGGGCGACAGCGCGGCCAGGACGGCGTCCAGCGCGCGGCGCTGGTCGTCGGCCGGGACCAGCGCGGTCGGCACCTGGCCGTCGCCGCGCATGGCATAGCGCCAGTCGAGCCCGCCGATCAGCTTCACCGCCGCTTCCAGCTGGTATCGATGCAGCAGGAACAGCCAGGTCAGCCGGTCGCCGAGCTCAGCCATCGGGCGGCCCGGCTTGATGACGCGCTCGTCGAAGCGGGACAGGGCGGCGGCGCGCACCGTCATCAGCCGGGTCAGCTCGTCGGCGGCATCCGATCCGGTGTCCCAGTGATGGCCGCGGGGATGCATGCCGTTCTCGGGCAGGGCGTCCTGCTGGGCGAGGGTGTAGAGGCGCTCCTGATGCGCCGCCTTCTCCAGGATCGCGTCCAGGCCACGCTTCTCGTCTTCCGCGGACGTTCCTGGCGGGAATTCGGAATAGCCCCAGGTGATAGAAATCTCGTCCCAGCGGCCGATATCGGTGCCGTAGGCGGCGTCCAGCTGCACCTGGCCATTCCCGTCCAGTGTCAGCAGCGGCGCCGGATAGTCGCAGACCGACATGTCTTGGCCGTGGTTGCTGGCGATGTGGTTGTGGTCGAGCCCGAGCGTGTGCGAGACCTCATGCGCCGACAGCTGCCGCAGGCGGGCCAGCATGAAGTCTTCCACGGCCTTACAGGGTGTCGCGTCGTCGTAGGGCGCCAGCAGGGATTCGGCCAGGCCGCGCAGATGGCGGTCGCGCAGGGCGGTCAGCGTCACCTCGCCTTTGATGATCTCGCCGGTGCGCGGGTCCCAGATCATGGTGCCGTAGGAAAAGCCGCGGCTGCCGCGCGGCACCCAGGTGATGGTGTTGAAGCGGATGTCGAGCGGGTCGGCATCTTCCGGCAGCAGCTCGACGCGGAAGGCGTCGATGAAGCCGGCGGCCTCGAAGGCGCGGCGCCACCAGCGGGCGCCGTCGAGCAGGGCGGAGCGGATCGGCTCCGGCGCGCCGCGGTCGACGTAATAGACCAGCGGCTGCACCGGGCGGCTGCGCGCGGCGGTCGGGTCGGCCTTCTGCAGCCGGTGACGGATGGCGTAGTGGACGTCGAAAGGTTCTTCCAATGACCGGCCGAAGTCGTGGAAGACGACGCTGTTGAAGAAGGAGCCGCGCGGGTCGAATTCGCGCGGGCGATAGCCGGGCTCGGGCAGGGCGATGAAGCAATGGCGCAGGCGGATGCTGATGGCGCGCGGATCCGGCGCCAGGGCGGCGAGGCCTTCGCGCTGGCCATTGCCGTTCCAGAAGGGAAGCAGCTCGGCATCCGGGTTGGCGAAGGTCAGGATCGCCTCGGCCTGGCTGTTGCGCGGGAAGGCGCGGTTGCCTTCCTCCGCCAGCGCGGACCGGCTGGCATCGAGCGTGTATCGCCCGCGCGTCGCGGCGCGCGACAGGGTGCCGGCGATGTCGCGGGCGTCGTGCAGCAGGAAAGACGTCGCATCGACCAGCAGGGTGGCGCCGGCCTCCTCCAGGATGTCGAAGCCCCAGAGGATGGAATCCGGGAAGGCCTGGCGCAGCGCGAGCTCCTGCGCCGGCTCGCCGCTGGAATTGCGCCAGGCGGTGTTCACGGCGATCAGGAACAGCCGTGGCCCGCGCCGCTCGAAGCGCACCACCTGCGGCCGGCTGAGCCCGCCGCGCTCCAGCCGCAGGTCGCCCACCCCCTGGGCCAGGCGGGTGACGTACAGGAAGTCCTCGCCGATGCGGGGCAGCTCCAGCAGCATGCGGCCGCCGGCGCCGTCCCAATGCAGGGTGACGAAGCCTTCCTGCCGGACAAGGCCGGCGGCGGAGGCGAAGGCGGGCGCGGCAGCAGCCGGCATTTCGTTCTGGGTCATATCGGGCAGGGTCATGGCGGCGCGGACTTTTCTGCCGGCGCGGCCCCGCGTCAACCCGGGCGCGGCAGTCTCGCGCTGCAGCATGCCGCGGCCGTGGCCGCGCCCAGGCGTTGCGCGGCGCGGCGGATCTCCGGCAGCGGATGTCCGGAGAAGCCCAGGACGAAGCCATCCCGCCGAGGCCTCGGTCAGCGTGGCGGCCAGCAGATCGCGGGCGGCGCGGTAGCGCGGGAGCATCCGCCGCAGATGGGCGGCA
>NZ_CACSJM010000016.1 GCF_902706185.1 Roseomonas sp. 18066
AAGCCAGCGAGAAGCGACGACGACGAAAGGTGGCCGGGGCGGGACTCGGCGCCGTCGCCGGGTTGTCCCGGGGCAGCCTCAGCAGAGCCATTTCTCTGTCATATCAATCCCCGAAAAGGTGATTTTCGGTCGTTGACATCAGGGGCGCTGGGCCGTAATTCCCCCTCCACGACGGAAGCGGGTGTAGCTCAGTTGGTTAGAGCGCCGGCCTGTCACGCCGGAGGTCGCGGGTTCGAGCCCCGTCACTCGCGCCAGTCGTATCAGTCAAAAACGCCGCCCTGGATCTTCCAGGGCGGCGTTTTTGTCTTGGCGGCTTTCCATCTTTCAATGTTCTGCAATGGCCTGGGGGCTATGGCGAACCGGGCGCTTGGGGGGTAATGTCCGCCCAGCGTTGCGCTGCGGCATGCCCCGCGGCGTGGCTGGCCGTGTGCTCCCCTGTGCACGGCCTTGTTGGGCCCCGGGCCCGAGGGACGGACGCATCATGACCCAGCCCCTGCTGGCGAACTATTTCCCGATCCTGGTCTTCCTGGCCATCGCCGGCGGCATCGCCATCGCGATGGTGGGCGGCAGCGTGCTGGCGGCCCGGCAGAAGCCTTATGCGGAGAAAGTCTCCGCCTATGAGTGCGGCTTCGAGCCCTTCGACGACACGCGGCGGCGCTTCGATGTGCGATTCTACCTGGTCGCCATCCTGTTCATCATCTTCGACCTCGAGGTCGCCTTCCTGTTTCCCTGGGCCGTCTCGCTCGGGCAGATCGGCTGGCTGGGCTTCCTGTCGATGATGGGGTTCCTCGGCGTGCTCACGGTCGGCTTCATCTATGAATGGCGCAAAGGCGCCCTGGACTGGGAGTGACCGGCGCATGAGCGCGAGCAATCAGCTGGCCTGGAACCAGCAGGCCTTGCCGCCGGGGGCTGAGCAGGACGCGGTCCTCCAGGGCGTCTCCGGCGAGATCGAGGAAAAGGGCTTCGTGGTCGCCAACCTGGACAAGGTGGTGAACTGGGCCCGGACCGGCAGCCTCTGGCCGATGACCTTCGGCCTGGCCTGCTGCGCGGTGCCGATGATCCATGCCTATATGCCGCGATACGATCTCGATCGCTTCGGCGTCATCCCGCGCGGCTCGCCGCGGCAGTCGGATGTGATGATCGTGGCCGGCACGCTGACCAACAAGATGGCCCCGGCGCTGCGCAAGGTCTACGACCAGATGGCCGAGCCGCGCTGGGTCATCTCGATGGGCAGCTGCGCCAATGGCGGCGGCTACTATCACTACAGCTACAGCGTGGTGCGCGGCTGCGACCGCGTCGTGCCGGTCGACGTCTATGTCCCCGGCTGCCCGCCGACGGCCGAGGCGCTGGTCTACGGCATCATGCAGCTGCAGAAGAAGATCCGCCGGACGGGGAGCATCCTCCGTGGCTGAGAACGATATCGCGGCCGCGCCCGCCGAGGCCCCGCCGCCGCCGCCGACCGCTGAACAGGCGCTGCTGGCCGCCGTCGCCGCCTCCCTGCCCGGGGGCGTGCTGCTGGACAGCCAGATCGCCCGCGGCGTCGAGGTCGAGATCCGCATCCGCCGCGAGGCGCTGCACGCGACCCTGATGATGCTGCGCGACGACCCGCGCTTCGCCTTCGAGCTGTGCATCGATGTCTGCGGCGTCGACTGGCCGACCCGGCCCGAGCGCTTCGACGTCGTCTACAACCTGCTGTCGATGGCGCAGAACCAGCGCATCCGGGTGATCGTGGCGACCGACGCGGCGACGCCGGTGGCCACCGTCTGCGACATCTGGCCCTCGGCCACCTGGTTCGAGCGCGAGACCTGGGACATGTATGGCGTGGTCTTCGACGGCCAGCCCGACCTGCGCCGGATCCTGACGGATTACGGCTTCGAGGGGCATCCGCTGCGCAAGGACTTCCCGCTCACCGGCTTCGTCGAGGTCCGCTACGACCCCGAGCGCCAGGCCGTGGTCTATGAGCCGGTGAAGCTGACCCAGGAATTCCGCAATTTCGATTTCCTCTCGCCCTGGGAAGGCATGACGACGCTGCCCGGCGACGAGAAGGTGCATCTCAACCGGATCACCCGCGAATGAGCCTCAGCACCGACGACACCCCGGCCTCGGGCGGCACCCGCACCGTCGAGATCGACAGCCACACCATCAATTTCGGCCCGCAGCATCCGGCGGCGCATGGCGTGCTGCGCCTGATCCTGGAGATGCAGGGCGAGGTGGTGGAGCGTGCCGACCCGCATATCGGCCTGCTGCATCGCGGCACCGAGAAGCTGATCGAGCACAAGACCTACCTGCAGGCGCTGCCGTACTTCGATCGCCTCGACTACGTGGCGCCGATGGCGCAGGAGCATGCCTTCGCCCTGGCCACCGAGCGTCTGCTGGGCATCGAGGCGCCGATCCGCGCGCAGTATATCCGCGTGCTCTTCGCCGAGATCAGCCGCATCCTGAACCACATCCTGAACATCACCACCTATGCGCTGGATGTGGGTGCCACGACGCCGAGCCTCTGGGGCTTCGAGCAGCGCGAGGTGCTGCTGGAATTCTACGAGGCGGTCTCGGGCTCGCATTACCACGCGAACTATGTCCGTCCGGGCGGCGTCGCCAAGGACATGCCGGCGGGGCTCTCCGAGCGCATCAGCGCCTGGGCCGAGCAGTTCCCGACCTTCGTCGACGACATCGAGCGGCTGCTGACCGGCAACCGCATCTTCAAGCAGCGCACCGTCGATATCGGCATCATGTCCGCCGAGGAGGCGATGGCCTGGGGCTTCACCGGCCCCTGCATCCGCGCCTCGGGCTGCGCCTGGGACCTGCGCCGCAGCCAGCCCTACGACATCTATGACCAGCTCGACTTCGAGATCCCGGTCGGCAGCCATGGCGACTGCTTCGAGCGCTACCTGGTCCGCATCGCCGAGATGCGCGAGAGCCTGAAGATCGTGAAGCAGTGCCTGGCGCAGATGCCGGGCGGCCCGATCAAGGTGGCCGACGCCAAGATCGCGCCGCCGCAGCGGGGCGAGATGAAGCGCTCGATGGAAGCGCTGATCCACCACTTCAAGCTGTATTCCGAGGGCTACCACGTGCCCGAGGGGTCGACCTACACGGCCGTCGAGGCGCCGAAGGGCGAGTTCGGCGTCTTCCTGGTCGCCGACGGCACCAACAAACCCTATCGCTGCAAGATCCGCGCGCCTGGCTTCGCGCATCTGCAGGCGATGGAGAAACTGTCCAAGGGCCACATGCTGGCCGACGCCGTGTCCGTCATCGGCAGCCTGGACATCGTCTTCGGAGAGATCGACCGGTGAGCGCCCCGCATTCGCATACTCACGAGGAGCCGGCGAGCTTCGCCTTCGACGCGGATAGCGAGGCGCAGATCGCCAAGATCCTGGCGCGCTATCCCGAGAGCAAGAAGGCCAGCGGCGTCATCCCGCTGCTCTATGTCGCGCAGAAGCAGATGGGCCGGCTGACCGGCAGCGCCTGGACGCCGCGCATCGCCATGGACACCATCGCGGAGCGGCTCGGCATGGCGCCGATCCGTGTCTACGAGGTGGCCACCTTCTACTTCATGTTCAACACCAAGCCGATCGGCCGCTTCCACCTGCAGGTCTGCGGCACGACGCCCTGCTGGCTGCGCGGCTCGGACGAGGTGCTGCGCGCCTGCAAGGATGCCGGCCACCTGAAGGGCTATGGCGACACCAGCGAGGACGGCATCTTCACCATGACCGAGGTGGAATGCTTGGGCGGCTGCGTCAACGCGCCGATCCTGCAGGTGGATGACGACTACTACGAGGACATGGATTACGACAGCACGGTCAAGCTGATCGAGGCGCTGAAGCGCGGCGAGCGGCCGACCCCGGGCAGCGTGACCGGCCGCCAGGGCAGCGCGCCGATCGGCGGGGCCGAGACGGTGCTCGACATTCCCATGGCCGACGTGAAGGAGTGAGACCATGGCGCTGAGCGACAAGGACCGCATCTTCACCAACCTCTACGGCCTGCATCCGTGGAACCTGAAGGACGCGCGGCGGCGCGGCAGCTGGGACGGCACCGCGGCGATCATCGCCAAGGGGCGCGACTGGATCATCGAGGAGATGAAGCAGTCCGGCCTGCGCGGCCGTGGCGGCGCCGGCTTCCCGACCGGCATGAAGTGGTCCTTCATGCCCAAGGCCTCGCCGGACGGCCGCCCCTCCTACCTGGTCGTCAACGGCGACGAGTCGGAGCCGGGCACCTGCAAGGACCGCGACATCATCCGCAACGATCCGCATCTGCTGATCGAGGGCTGCCTCTATGCCGGCGTCGGCATGGGCGCGCATGCGGGCTACATCTATGTCCGCGGCGAATACTACAACGAGATCCAGGTGCTGCAGGCCGCGATCGACGAGGCCTATGATGCGGGCCTCCTCGGCAAGAACGCCGCGGGCTCTGGCTGGGACTTCGACCTCTACGTCCATCGCGGCGCTGGCGCCTATATCTGCGGCGAAGAGACGGCGCTGATCGAGAGCCTCGAGGGCAAGAAGGGGATGCCGCGGCTGAAGCCGCCTTTCCCGGCCGCCGTCGGCCTCTATGGCTGCCCGACGACCGTGAACAACGTCGAGACCATCGCGGTGGTTCCCGCCATCCTGAAGCGCGGCGCGTCCTGGTTCTCGAGCTTCGGCCGCCCCAAGAATGTCGGGACGAAAATCTTCTGCATCCAGGGGCATGTGAACAAGCCCTGCAATGTCGAAGCCGAGATGAGCATCCCGATGCGGGAGCTGATCGACCGCTATGCCGGCGGCGTGCGCGGCGGCTGGGACAACCTGCTGGCCGTCATCCCCGGCGGGTCGTCGACGCCGCTGCTGCCCAAGCATATCTGCGACGACGTGCTGATGGATTTCGACGCGCTGCGCGAGCACAAGTCGGGCCTGGGCACCGCCGGCGTGATCGTCATGGACAAGTCCACCGACATCATCAAGGCGATCGCGCGGCTGGCGCATTTCTACAAGCATGAGAGCTGCGGCCAGTGCACCCCCTGCCGGGAGGGCATGGGCTGGCAGAAGCGCCTGATGGACCGCATGGTCGAGGGCCGCGCCGAGCTCGCCGAGATCGACGTGCTCGAAAGCGTCACGCGGCAGATCGAGGGCCACACCATCTGCGCGCTGGCCGATGGCGGCGTCTGGCCGGTGCAGGGCCTGATCCGGCACTTCCGCCCGCTGATGGAAGAGCGCATCCGGGACTATCACGCCAAGAAACTCGGCGGCCCCCTGCCGCTGGCGGCGGAGTAAGCGACCATGGCGAAGGTCACAGTCGACGGGATCGAGATCGAGGTCCCGAACGGCGCCACCGTGCTGCAGGCCTGCGAGGCCGCCGGCAAGGAAATCCCGCGCTTCTGCTACCATGAGCGGCTGTCGGTCGCCGGCAATTGCCGGATGTGCCTGGTCGAGGTGGAGAAGGCGCCGAAGCCGGTCGCCTCCTGCGCCTATCCGGTCGCCGATGGCATGAAGGTCTTCACGGACAGTGCGATGGTGCGCAACGCGCGTCGCAACGTCATGGAATTCCTGCTGATCAACCATCCGCTGGACTGCCCGATCTGCGACCAGGGCGGCGAATGCGACCTGCAGGACCAGGCGACCGCCTATGGCGGGCAGGGCGGCCGTTACCGCGAGCAGAAGCGCGCGGTGAAGGACAAGTACATGGGTCCGCTGGTCAAGACGATCATGACCCGCTGCATCCAGTGCACCCGCTGCATCCGCTTCGCGACCGAGGTGGCCGGCGTGCCGGAGCTCGGCGCGACGGGCCGCGGCGAGGACATGCAGATCGGCACCTATGTCGAGCGCGCCCTGACCACCGAGCTGTCGGGCAATCTGATCGACATCTGCCCGGTCGGCGCGCTGACCAGCCGGCCCTACGCCTTCGTCTCCCGCCCCTGGGAGCTGGGCAAGACCGACAGCATCGACGTGCTGGACGCGGTGGGCGCGGCGATCCGCATCGACACCCGCGGCCCGGAAGTGCTGCGCATCCTGCCGCGCACCAATGAGGACGTGAACGAGGAGTGGATGGCCGACCGTGGCCGCTTCTCCTTCGACGGCCTGAAGCGCAAGCGGCTGGACCGCCCCTGGATCCGGGTCGACGGCAAGCTGCGCCCGGCGAGCTGGGAAGAGGCCTTCGCCGCCATCGCCGACCGCTTCCAGGGCCTGGCCCCGGCGCGGATCGGCGCCGTCGCCGGCGACCTGGTCGATGCCGAGAGCGCCTTCGCCCTGCGCCAGCTGATGACGGGCCTCGGCTCGGCCAATCTGGACTGCCGGCAGGACGGCGCCGCCATCGATGGCCGCCGCCGCGACCAGTATCTGTTCAACACCGGCATCGCCGGCATCGACGAGGCCGATGCGCTGCTGATCATCGGCAGCAATCCGCGCCAGGAAGCGCCCGTGCTGAACGCGCGCATCCGCAAGCGCTGGGCCTCGGGCGCCATGAAGGTCGGCTTCGTCGGGCCGAAGGGCCTGAACCTGACCTACAAGGCCGAGCATCTGGGCGAGGGGCCTGCCGCGCTGGCCGCGCTGCAGGCCGGCGAAGGCTTCGCCGAGGTGCTGAAGGGCGCCTCGAAGCCGATGATCATCCTGGGCCGCGCGGCGATCGCGCGGGCCGATGGCGCGGCGGTGCTGGCCGCGGCCTGGGCGCTGGCGGAATCGGTCGGCGCCCTGACCCCGGAATGGCACGGCTTCAACCTGCTGCATCTGTTCGGCGGCCAGGTCGGCGCGCTGGATGCCGGCTTCCTGCCGGGTCCGGGCGGGCTCGACCTCGCTGCCATGCTGGGCGGCGGCGTCGACGCGCTGTGGCTGCTGGGCGCCGATGGCTTCGACCCGGCGCTGATCGCGGATGGCACCTTCGTCGTCTACCAGGGCCATCACGGCGACCGCGCGGCCAGCCGCGCCGACGTGATCCTGCCGGGCGCCGCCTATCCCGAGAAGGACGGCACCTACGTCAACACCGAGGGCCGGGTGCAGCGCGGCCGCATGGCGCTGCATGCCCCGGGCGAGGCGCGCGAGGATTGGCGCATCGTCCGTGCCGCCGGCGCCGCGCTGGGCGTGGCGCTGGACTTCGACACGCTGGAGGCGCTGCGGGCGCGGATGGTCGCGGCCAATCCGGTCTTCGGCATGGTCGATGGCCGGGTGGCCGGCGGCTGCCTGGACACCGCCGGCCCTGTCGCCGGCGTGACCCCGATCTCTCACACGGAATTCACCCTGCCGGTGACCGATTACTGGCAGGCCGATGCGATCAGCCGGGCGTCGGAGACGATGGCCGAGTGCAGCCGCATCTATAACGACGCCACGCCCAAGCTGGCGGCGGAGTAAGGGGCCATGGACGCTTTCCTCGCTTCCCCGATCGGCATCCTGGCCATCACCGTGGCCCAGGCCCTGGCGATGCTGGTGCCGCTGCTGATCGGCGTCGCCTACATGACCTATGCCGAGCGCAAGATCATGGCGGCGATGCAGATGCGGAAGGGGCCCAACATGGTCGGCCCCTTCGGCCTGCTGCAGCCCTTCGCCGACGCGCTGAAGATGCTGCTGAAGGAGACGATCATCCCCGCCGGCGCCAGCCGGGCCCTGTTCATCATCGGCCCGATGCTGACCCTGGTGCTGGCGCTGATCGCCTGGGCGGTGATCCCGGTGGCCGATGGCTGGGCGATCGCCGACATCAATGTCGGCGTGCTCTACCTGCTGGCGATCAGCTCGCTCGGCGTCTACGGCATCGTCATCGCCGGCTGGGCGTCGAACTCCAAATACGCCTTCCTGGGCGCGCTGCGCTCGGCGGCGCAGATGGTCTCCTACGAAGTCTCGATGGGCCTGGTCATCGTCACGGTGCTGCTCTGCGTGGGCAGCCTGAACCTGACGGAGATCGTGCGGGCGCAGAGCACGGTGTGGTTCGCCATCCCGCTCTTCCCGATGTTCATCATCTTCTTCATCTCGACCCTGGCGGAGACCAACCGGCCGCCCTTCGACCTGGCGGAAGGTGAGTCGGAGCTCGTCGCGGGCTTCATGGTGGAATATTCCTCCATGACCTACGCGCTGTTCTTCCTCGGCGAATACGCCAACATGTTCCTGATGTCGGCGATGACCACCATCCTCTTCCTGGGGGGCTGGCTGCCGCCGATCGACATGGCGCCCTTCAACTGGGTGCCGGGGCCGATCTGGTTCATCCTGAAGATCTGCGTCTGCCTGTTCACCTTCGTCTGGGTGCGCGCGACCTTCCCCCGCTACCGCTACGACCAGCTGATGCGGCTGGGCTGGAAGATCTTCCTGCCCTTCAGCCTGGGCTGGCTGATCCTGACGGCCTTCGTGCTGAAGATCATGGGCTGGCTGCCGGCATGACCCGCCCCAATCCCCTGTCGGTCGTGACGACGGACCTTGTCCTTCTGGAGAGCGCGGGCTACCCCCGCGCTGCGAGGTGAGAGATGGCAACGCTGGACCGGATGGCGCGCAGCCTGCTGCTGGCCGAGCTGGCCTCGGGCATGGCGCTGACGCTGAAGTATTTCTTCGCGCCGAAAAGCACCATCAACTACCCCTTCGAGAAGACGGCGCTGTCGCCGCGCTTCAAGGGCGAGCATGCGCTGCGCCGCTACGCCAATGGCGAGGAACGCTGCATCGCCTGCAAGCTGTGCGAGGCGGTCTGCCCGGCGCTGGCCATCACCATCGAGGCCGAGCCGCGTGAAGACGGGTCGCGCCGCACCACGCGCTACGACATCGACATGACGAAGTGCATCTATTGCGGCATGTGCGAGGAAGCCTGCCCGGTGGACGCCATCGTCGAAGGGCCGAATTTCGAGTTCGCGACCGAGACCCGGGCGGAGCTGATCTACGACAAGGATCGGCTGCTCTCGAACGGTGACCGGTGGGAGCCGGAAATCGCCCGGCGCCTCGAGCTCGACGCGCCTTACCGCTGAGTTCTGCAGCGGGGATGGGTCCGGTCGTGCCATCCCCGCCGCTTTCCTTCACGGCCCCGTCCTCCTGCCAGGACGGCTTTCTCGGAACGGTGCCATGATGCTGCATCTGCACGCGGGCGGGCTGCGATGATCGCCGCACTCGCCTTCTATGTCTTCGCGGCCATCCTGATCGCCTCCGCGGTCATGGTCGTGACCAGCCGCAACCCCGTGCACAGCGTGCTGTTCCTGATCCTGGCGTTCTTCAACGCCTCGGCGCTGTTCCTGCTCGCGGGGGCGGAATTCCTGGCGATGATCCTGGTCATCGTCTATGTCGGCGCGGTCGCGGTCCTGTTCCTGTTCATCGTCATGATGCTGGACATCGACTTCAGCCGGCTGCGGGAAGGCTTTCAGCGCTACGCGCCGATCGGCGCGGTGATCGGGGCGATCCTGTTCCTCGAGCTGCTCTTCGTCTTCGGCTCCTGGCAGTTCGCGCCGGAGGCCGGCGCGCTGCGCATGAACGCGGCGCCGGAGAACGGGCTGAGCAACACCGCCGCCCTCGGCCAGCTGATCTACACGGACTATATCTTCCTGTTCCAGGTCGCCGGGTTGATCCTGCTGGTCGCCATGATCGGCGCCATCGTGCTGACCTTGCGCGACAAGCCGGCCAACAGCCGGCGCCAGGACATCGGCGTCCAGGTCGCCCGCGGCGAGGCCGTGGTGCTGACCTCGGTGCCGCCGCGCAAGGGCCTGGCCGAGCTCGGCATCGTCCGCCGGCCCGTGCCGGCCCCGCCCAAGCCCAAGGCGATCCATGGCCACGGCCATGGCGACGACGATCACGGGCACGGATCCGACGACAAGCATGGCGGGGGGCATCACTGATGCTGACCATCGGCCTCGGCCACTACCTGACGGTCAGCGCGATCCTGCTCGTGCTCGGCATCTTCGGTATTTTCATGAACCGCAAGAACGTCATCGTCATCCTGATGTCGCTGGAGCTGATCCTGCTCTCGGTGAACCTGAACATGGTGGCCTTCTCCTCGGCCCTGCAGGATCTCACCGGGCAGATCTTCGCCCTCTTCGTGCTGACCGTGGCGGCCGCGGAAGCCGCCATCGGTCTCGCCATCCTTGTCATCTACTTCCGCAACCGCGGCAGCATCGAGGTGGAGGACGTCTCCACCCTGAAGGGTTAGCCCAATGTTCGTCGGTGCTGTCTTCTTCCCGCTGCTGGGTTCGCTGATCGCCGGGCTGTTCGGCCGGCTGATCGGCGACCGCGCGGCCCAGTGGGTGACCGTGCTCTGCATGGCGCTCGCCGCCTTCTGCGGGCTGTCCTCCTTCGCGCAGGTGGCCTGGGGCCATGCCCCCGCCACGGTCGAGATCGTGACCTGGCTGGATGTCGGCGGGCTGCAATTCTCCTGGGCGCTGCGCTACGACACCCTGTCGGTCGTCATGGTCGGCATGGTCACGCTCGCCTCGACCATGATCCATCTCTACAGCGTCGGCTACATGTCGCATGACCCGACGACGCCGCGCTTCTTCAGCTACCTGTCGCTCTTCACCTTCATGATGCTGATGCTGGTGACCGCCGACAACCTGGCCCAGCTGTTCTTCGGCTGGGAGGGCATCGGCCTCGCGAGCTATCTGCTGATCGGCTACTGGTACGAGAAGGAAAGCGCCAACCGGGCGGCGATGAAGGCCTTCATCGTCAACCGCGTCGGCGACCTGTTCTTCATGCTGGGCATGGCGCTGACCTTCTGGACCTTCGGCTCGATCGAGTTCGACACGATCTTCCAGGGCATCGAGGCGGCGCGGCAGGTGACGTTTGCCGGCTATCCGGCGACCGAGGTGATCGCGCTGCTGCTGTTCCTGGGCGCCATGGGCAAGTCGGCGCAGATCGGCCTGCACACCTGGCTGCCGGACGCGATGGAAGGCCCGACCCCGGTCTCCGCGCTGATCCATGCGGCGACGCTGGTCACGGCGGGCGTGTTCCTGATGGCGCGCATGTCGCCGGTCATCGAATACGCGCCGAACGTGCTGGGCTTCATCACCGTGATCGGCGCGACGACGGCGCTCTTCGCCGCCTCGGTCGGCATGGTGCAGAACGACATCAAGCGGGTCATCGCCTATTCGACCTGCTCGCAGCTCGGCTACATGTTCTTCGCGGTCGGCGTCGGCGCCTATCAGGCGGCGGTGTTCCACCTCTTTACCCATGCCTTCTTCAAGGCGCTGCTGTTCCTCTCGGCCGGCTCGGTGATCCACGCCATGTCGGACGAGCAGGACATCCGCAAGATGGGCGGGATCTGGAAGAAGATCCCGGTCACCTACGCGATGTTCTGGATCGGCAGCCTGGCGCTGGCGGGCGTGCCCTTCTTCGCCGGCTACTACTCGAAGGACTTCGTGCTCGAAGCCGCCTTCGCCGGCCATGGCTGGACGGCCAAGTACGCCTTCTTCTGCGGCATGGTCGCGGCCTTCCTGACCGCCTTCTACTCCTGGCGGCTGATCATCATGACCTTCCACGGCACGCCGCGGGCTGACCATCACACGATGGAGCACGTGCATGAGAGCCCGCCGGTCATGCTGATCCCGCTGCTGGTGCTGGCGCTGGGCGCGCTGTTCACCGGCGCCTATTTCCACGAGGACTTCGTCGGCCACCACTGGCAGGCCTTCTGGAACGGCTCGATCGTCAACGCGCCGCACAACCACATCATGCATGACGCGCATGAGGTGCCGGGCTGGGTGCCGCTGGCGCCGACGGTGGCCGGCGTGGTGGGCATCGCCCTGGCCTATCTCTGCTACATGTTCGTCCCCTCCATCCCGGGGAAGGTGGCGGGCGCCGTGCCCGGCCTGTACCGCTTCCTGCTGAACAAGTGGTATTTCGACGAGCTCTATGACCGGATCTTCGTCCAGCCTGTGCGCTGCCTCGCGCAGGTGCTGTGGAAGACCGGCGACGTGAAGATCATCGACGGCATGCCGAACGGCGCTGCCAGGCTGACGGTCCTGGCCTCGGGCCGGGTGGTGCGGCTGCAGTCGGGGCGGGTGGCGAACTACGCCTTCGCGATGATCATCGGGCTCGTCCTCTTCGTCAGCATCTTCCTGTTTGGGGTCGGTCGATGAACGCCGCGGGTTTCCCCCTGCTCTCGCTGCTCACCTTCCTGCCGCTGCTGGGCGCGGGCATCCTGCTCTTCGTCCGTGGCGACGAGCAGGTGGTGGCGGCCAATGCGCGCTGGACGGCGCTGTGGACCAGCCTGATCACCTTCGGCCTGTCGCTGATCCTGTGGTTCCAGTTCGACAAGACGACGGCGGACTTCCAGTTCGTCGAGCGGCTGGACTGGATGCCGGAATTCGGGCTGGGCTATCACATGGGGGTGGACGGCATCTCCGTCCTCTTCGTGCTGCTGGCCACCGCGCTGACGCCGCTCTGCATCCTCTCCTCCTGGGAGGCGATCCAGAGCCGGGTGCGCGAGTATATGATGGCCTTCCTGATCCTCGAGACGATGATGATCGGCATGTTCAGCTCGCTGGACATGGTGATGTTCTACATCTTCTTCGAGGGCGTCCTGATCCCGATGTTCCTGATCATCGGCGTCTGGGGCGGGGCGCGGCGGGTCTATGCTGCCTACAAGCTGTTCCTCTACACGCTGCTCGGCTCGCTGCTGATGCTGCTGGCGCTGCTGGCGCTGTGGTATGCCGCCGGCACCACCTATATCCCGGCGCTGTTCGAGCTGCGCATCGCGCCGCATGTCCAGGTCTGGCTGTTCCTGGCCTTCTTCGCCTCCTTCGCGGTGAAGGTGCCGATGTGGCCGGTGCATACCTGGCTGCCGGACGCGCATGTCGAGGCGCCGACGGCGGGCTCGGTGATCCTGGCCGGCGTGCTGCTGAAGATGGGGGCCTATGGCTTCCTGCGCTTCTCGCTGCCGCTGCTGCCGCAGGCGGTGGAGTGGTTCGCGCCGCTGATCTTCGCGCTCTCCGTCATCGCCGTCGTCTACACCTCGCTGGTGGCGCTGGCGCAGGAGGACATGAAGAAGCTGATCGCCTATTCCTCGGTCGCCCATATGGGCATCGTGACGATCGGCATCTTCACGATGAACCACCAGGGCATCTCGGGCGCCATCTTCCAGATGCTGAGCCACGGCGTGGTCTCGGGCGCGCTGTTCCTCTGCGTGGGCGTCCTCTACGACCGCGTCCATAGCCGCGAGATCCTGCGCTATGGCGGCGTCGCCAAGATCATGCCGGTCTATGCGGCGGTGTTCATGCTGTTCACCATGGGGTCGGTGGCACTCCCCGGCACCGCCGGCTTCCCCGGCGAGTTCCTGGTGATCGTCGGCGCCTGGCATGCCAGCCCCTGGGTGGCGGTCGGTGCCGCGACGGGCATGATCCTGGGTGCCGCCTATATGCTGTGGCTGTATCGCCGGGTGATCTTCTCGAAGATCACGCGGGACGACCTGCGGGTGCTGCTGGACCTCAGCCCGCGGGAGGTGGTGACCTTCGCGCCGCTGATCGTGCTGACGCTGTGGATGGGCCTCTATCCCTCGTCCTTCTTCTCCTTCTTCGAGGTCAGCGTCGCGGCCCTCGTCACGCGGCATGAAGCCGCGATGGCGCTGCCCCGCCTGGCCGGGATGTGACCGGCATGAACTGGACCCTCATCCTCCCCGAGCTGGCGCTGGCGCTGGTCGGGCTGGTCGCCATGGTCGCCGGCGTGCTGCCGAAGCGCGACACGACCTTCGGCGTCAGCATGGGCGTGCTCGGCGGGCTGCTGCTGGCCGGCGTGCTGGTGCTGGCGCAGCCGGAGGGCAATGCCTTCAACGGCCAGTATGTCGCCGATGCCTTCACCCGCTTCATGAAGCTGCTGGTGGTGGCGGGCGCGGCGCTGGGCGTGCTGCTGGCGATCGACTGGAACGAGAAGGAGGGGCTCGCCAAGTTCGAGTTCCCCCTGCTGCTGCTGTTCAGCACCATCGGCATGATGGTGATGATCTCGGCCAACGACCTGATCGCGCTCTATATGGGCATCGAGCTGCTGTCGCTGTCGCTCTACGTCATTGCCGCCTTCAACCGGGACAGCGAGCGCTCCTCGGAAGCCGGCCTCAAGTACTTCGTCCTCGGCGCGCTGGCCTCGGGCCTGCTGCTCTACGGGTCGAGCCTGATCTATGGCTTCTCCGGCACGACCAATTTCGACCGCATCGCGGATGCGATCTCCTCCTCGGAGGGCGCGCCCTTCGGGCTGGTGGTCGGGCTGGTCTTCGTGCTGGCGGCGCTGGCCTTCAAGGTCTCGGCGGTGCCGTTCCACATGTGGACGCCCGACGTCTATGAGGGCGCGCCGACGCCGGTGACCGCCTTCTTCGCCTCGGCGCCGAAGGTGGCCGCTATCGCGCTGCTGGTGCGCGTGGCCGCCGGTCCGTTCGGCGACCTGGTGGCGCAGTGGCAGCAGGTGATCGTGCTGTGCTCGCTCGGCTCGATGGTGCTGGGCGCGCTGGCGGCGATCGGCCAGAAGAACATCAAGCGGCTGATGGCCTATTCGTCGATCGGCCATGTCGGCTATGCGCTGATGGGCCTGGCGGTGGGCAGCGAGCTCGGCGTGCGCGGGTTGCTGCTGTACATGGCGATCTACCTGTTCACCAATGTCGGCGCCTTCGCGGTGCTGATCGCCATGCGCCGCAAGGGCCGGGCGCTGGAGGGGATCGACGACCTGGCGGGCCTGGGCAAGACCGACCCGGCGATGGCGCTGGCGATGACCTTGTTCATGCTGTCGATGGCGGGCATTCCGCCGCTGGCCGGGTTCTTCGGCAAGCTCTACGTCTTCCTGGCGGCGGTGCAGGGCGGGTTCTGGACGCTGGCGGTGGTTGGCGTGCTGAGCTCGGCGGTCTCGGCCTATTATTACCTGCGTGTCATCAAGGTGATGTTCTTCGATGCCGGCGAGGCGCTGGATCCGCGTCCGGCGAGCCTGTCGGTGGTGCTGGCCGGCACGGGTTTGTTCACCACTTTCTTCTTCCTGTTCCCCGCGCCGTTCCTGGCTGCGGCGCAGGCGGCGGTGGCGGCTCTGCTCGGCTGACTTTCTTTCTCGACAGAAAGAAGATGGGGGGTCCGGGGGGAATTCTTTCCCCCCGGCCTTTTTGTATCTGGGGTTCTGGGATGACGTGGCGCCTGAGTGTGCATGAGGAATTGCCGAGCACGCAGGACGTGGTGCTGGCGGGGGCGTCGGCTGGCGAAGCTGACGGCTTGGCCGTGCTGGCTTTGGCGCAGAGTGCCGGCCGCGGCACCCAGGGCCGCCCCTGGCGCTCCCCGCGGGGCAATCTTTTTCTTTCGTTGCTGATGCGCCCTTCTGGCCTCGCCCGGGAGCTGCCGCAGTGGTCGCTGCTGGCCGCCGTCGCCCTGGCCGATGCCGTGTCCGGCTATCTGCCTGACGCCGGGGTGTTGCGCCTGAAATGGCCGAACGACCTGCTGCTGGGCGGCGCCAAGGCGGCCGGCATCCTGACCCAGGCGGCGCCGGACGGGGCAGGGGGCATCGCCTGGCTGGCCTTCGGCATCGGCGTGAACCTGGCCGAGGCGCCGCCGCTGCCTGACCGCCCGACCGCCAGCCTGGCCGGGCAGGGGGTGGCCCCGCCGTCGCCCACCCGCTTTGCCTGGGCGCTGCTGGGGGCGCTGGACCACTGGCGGGGGGTGCAGGCGGCCGAAGGCTTCGCGCCGGTGCGCGCCGCCTGGATGGCGCGGGGCCCGGCGCAGGGGGCTGCGCTGACCGTGACGCAGGCCGGGCGGCTTCGGGCCGGGCATTATGCCGGCCTCGCCGAGGACGGGCGATTGCTGCTATGCAGCACCGAAGGGCTGGTTGCCGTATCTTCTGGCGAGATCAGCGGCTAGACCGGCGGTTTCCGCCCGGTGCCCTCCCTGCCAGGAACAGGCCGCATGCTGCTCGCCATCGATGCCGGCAACACCAATGTCGTCTTCGCCATCCATGATGGGGCGGAATGGCGTGGCCGTTGGCGGATCCGCACCGATGCGGAGCGGACCAGCGACGAATATGCCGTCTGGCTGCTGGCGCTGCTCGGCCATGTCGGGCTGCGGGCCGGGCAGATCGACCGCTGCGTGCTGGGGACGGTGGTGCCGGCGGCGCTGTACAACCTGCGCCGGCTGTGCCGCGAATGGTTCGGCTGCGAGCCGCTGGTGGCGCGGGCGCCGCTGGACTGGGGCTTCCCGATCCGCGTCGACCAGCCGGACGAGGTGGGCGCCGACCGGCTGCTGAATGCGCTGGCGGCGCATTACCACTATAGCGGGCCGCTGATCGTCATCGACTTCGGCACGGCCACCACCTTCGACGTGGTGGATGCCGATGGCGGCTATCGCGGCGGGGTCATCGCGCCGGGGATCACCCTGTCGATCGAGGCACTGCACAAGGCGGCGGCCCGGCTGCCGCGGATCGGCATCGGCCGTCCGCAATCCGTGATCGGCACCGCCACCGTTCCGGCGATGCAATCCGGTATCTTCTGGGGTTATGTGGGTCTGGTGGAAGGTATCGTTGCCCGAATCCGCGCCGAGCATGGGGGCGCGTTGAAGGTTATCGGCACCGGTGGGCTGGCCCCGCTGTTCGCCGAGGGCACGCCCGTGCTGCAGATCACCGACCCCGACATCACGCTGGAAGGGCTCCGCCTGTTGGCGGAACGCAATCCCGACCCCATTTTCCAGCGTACAAGTTTGCCTGACGCGCTCCGCCCGGAGGGTGATTGAGCATGCGAAGGCCATTCTATCTGCCCCAAGGGGCAATGACGACGCGCCTATCCCCTGTCAAACGGCTATCCATTGGCGAGTATCGATGCAATTCCATCAAGAAGACCTGGCCTTCATCCCGCTTGGCGGGACGGGGGAGATCGGACTCAACCTGAACGTCTACCGCTGCGACGGCCAGCTGCTGGCGGTCGATTGCGGGCTGGGCTTCGGCGGGTCCGAGCAGCCGGAAGCCGAGGTCATGGTGCCCGACCCGGCCTGGCTGGCCGATCGGAAGGACAAGCTGCTCGGCCTGGTGATCACCCATGCGCATGAGGACCATATCGGCGCCATCGCGCCGCTGTGGCCGCAGCTGCGCTGCCCGATCTATTGCAGCCCCTTCACCGCCTCCGTCCTGCGCCGGAAGCTGGGGGAGGCCGGGCTGCTGGGCCAGGTGAAGATCCACACCGTGCCGCTGAGCGGCAGCATCGAGCTCGGCCCCTTCGCGCTGCAGTTCATCCGCGTCACCCATTCGGTGCCGGAGCCGCAGTCGATCGCCATCCGCACCCGGCACGGCACGGTGCTGCATACCGGTGACTGGAAGCTGGACCCCGACCCGCTGGTCGGCGAGCCGGCCGATGAGGCCGCCTTCGCCGCCCTCGGGCGCGAGGGCGTGCTGGCCATGGTCTGCGACAGCACCAATGCGCTGGTCGAAGGCCATTCCGGCAGCGAGGGCGATGTCCGCCGCAGCATGACGGCGCTGATCCGCCAGCTGAAGGGGCGCATCGCCGTCACCTGCTTCGCCACCAACATCGCCCGGATCGAGAGCATCGCGCTCGCCGCCCATGCCGCCGGCCGCCAGGTGGCGCTGTTCGGGCGCAGCCTGCGCAACGCCGAGGCCTCGGCGCGCGAATGCGGCTACCTGCCCGCGGTGCCGCCCTTCATCCACGAGGATGACGCGGACGACGTGGCCGACGACAACCTGCTGATCATCTGCACCGGCAGCCAGGGCGAGCCGCGCTCGGCCATGGCCAAGATCGCCGCCGACACCCATCCGCGCATCTCGCTGGGCGAGGGCGACACGGTGATCTTCTCGTCGCGGATGATCCCGGGCAACGAGCGCGCCATCCTGCGCATGCAGGACGAGCTGGCGCGCGGCGGCTGCAAGGTGATGACGGCCGACGATCACATGGTGCACGTCTCCGGCCACCCTGCGCGTGACGAGCTGAAGAAGCTCTACAGCCTGGTCAAGCCGCGCTACGCCGTGCCGGTGCATGGCGAGTGGCGCCACCTGCAGGAGCATGCGGCGCTGGCCCGTGAGATGGGCTCGACGCCGGTGCTGGTCGAGGATGGCGACGTGCTGCGCCTGGCCTCCAGCGGCAGCAACGCCGCCCCCGACGTGGTCGAGGGCGTGCCGACCGGCCAGCTGGTGGTGGATGGCGACCGGCTGCTGCCGCTGGAAGGCGGGGTGCTGGGCGCCCGGCGGCGGATGCTGTTCAACGGCGTCGTCGTCGCTTCGCTGGCGGTGGACCGCCAGGGGCGCGTGCTGGGCAACCCGCAGGTCTCGGCCCCCGGCCTGTTCGAGATGGCGGATGCCGAGCCCGGCCAGATCGCCGACGAGCTGGCCCGGGTGGTGGGCGACCTGCCGCCGGCGCTGAAGCAGGAAGACGACCTGCTGCGCGACGCGGCCCGCACGGCGCTGCGCAAGGCGCTGGGCCGCCGCCTGCGGAAGCGGCCGAGCGTCGAGATCCATCTGCTGCGGGTCTGAGCACAGGAAATATCAGGGAAAGGCCAGGGAAAGGCCAGGGGAATGAATTCCCCTGGACCCCTTCTTTTTTCTTTCGGACTGCCGTGTCCACGTGGGGACAGTATGCGCCACGGCCCAACCACAGCGCGACCTTCAAGGTCGCGCTGTTTTTGTATGATGGCGTCCCGCCCTGATGCCCTGGTGTCGCTGGTGGCGAGGCACAGGTCCCGCCACGGCCAACAGATAGAAAAAAGATGGCGCAAACGTATACGTTTGCGCGGGGGAATTCATTCCCCCGACCTTACCTGGTCCCTGTCTCTTCATCCGCCAGCACAGCCCACCGCTCATGGTCCCGCCACAGCCCGCCGATTTGCAGGTATCGCGGCGACAGGCCTTCCAGCTCGAAGCCCAGGCGTTGCACCAGGGCGCGGGAGGCGGCGTTGCCCGGCTGGATATTCGCTTCCAGCCGGTGCAGGCCGAGCGGGCCGAAGGCATGGGCCATGGCCAGGCCAAGCGCCTCGGTCATCAGCCCCTGCCGGGCGAAGCGGGCCATGCCGTAATAGCCCAGGAAGGCCGACTGGAAGGCGCCGCCGACGATCTGGTTCAGGTTGATCACCCCGGCGATGCCGCCCGAGCGCGCCTCGAGGGCGACAAGGCCCAGGTTGGGCCCGGTCAATTGCCGCTGGAACCAGGCGTCGAAGCCGGTGCGGTCGGTGAAGGGCTCGACCCAGGGCGCGTGGTGGGCGCGGCTTTCGCGGTTGGCCGCGATCAGGGCCTCGGCGTCGCTGGCTTGGGCGGGGCGGAGCGTCAGGCGGGGCATGGCGGGGCGCAGTCTGCCGTCCCCCGCGCTGTCGGCATAGGGGGCGCGGGCAGCCATTCCTTGCCAGCCGCGGCCTTGCCCTCTATATCCCGCCGCGCCGGCCCGGGACGTCCCCTGGGCGGGCAAATCCGCACGCGGTGCGCCCTTCCGTCCCATCCGGGATGAGGGTCCGGTCCCCTTTCACCAGGGGGTAGCGCCGCGGAGGCTCAACCGGACGTGTTTTGAAGGAAGGACCGCCAGCATGGCGATGCCCGAAGTTTCCCTGCGTCAGCTGCTCGAGGCCGGTGTCCATTTCGGCCACCACACCCGCCGCTGGAACCCGCGGATGGCTCCCTACATCTTCGGGATCCGCAACCAGGTCCACATCCTCGACCTGCAGCAGACCGTGCCGATGATGGACCGCGCGCTGCGCGCCGTCCGTGACGTCGTCGCCGGCGGCGGCCGCGTGCTGTTCGTCGGCACCAAGAAGGCGGCGGCCGAGTATGTGGCGGAAGCCGCGACCCGCTGCGGCCAGTACTATGTGAACCACCGTTGGCTCGGCGGCATGCTGACCAACTGGAAGACCATCACGGGCTCCATCAAGCGCCTGAAGCAGATGGACGAGCAGCTCGGTGGCAGCACCTCGGGCCTCACCAAGAAAGAGGTCCTGATGCTGACGCGCGAGCGCGAGAAGCTCGACCGCGCGCTGGGTGGCATCCGCGAGATGGGCGGCCTGCCCGACATCATCGTCGTCATCGACGTGGTGAAGGAGAAGCTGGCGATCGAGGAGGCCAACAAGCTGGGCATTCCGGTCGTGGCCGTGGTCGATTCGAACGCCGATCCCGAGGGCGTGGCCTACCCGATCCCGGGCAATGACGACGCGATCCGCGCCATCAACCTGTATTGCGACCTGATCGCCGGCGCCGTGTTCGACGGCATCAGCGCCGAGCTGCAGGCCTCGGGCGTCGATCTCGGCGCTTCCGAGGAGCTGTCCGAGGAGCTGCCGGGCGAGGTGTCCGCGGAGCTGCCGTCGGACCTGTCGGCGGAACCGCCGGTGGTCGAGGGCGTTGAGGGCAATGCGGTCGCCGAGGCCGAGGCTGCCGTCGGCGGCGCCGACGCCCCCGTGGCCCCCCAGGCCTGAACGTCGGGTCGAGACAGGACAGGAGCTGATCCATGGTTGAGGTGACCGCTGCGATGGTCCGCGACCTGCGCGACAAGACCGGCGCAGGCATGATGGACGTCAAGAAGGCCCTGGTGGAGAACGGCGGCGACGCCGAGGCCGCCATCGACTGGCTGCGCAAGAAGGGTCTTGCCGCCGCCGCCAAGAAGTCCGGCCGCGTCGCTGCCGAAGGCCTGGTGGGCACCGCCACCGGCCCGCAGGTCGGCGCCCTGGTCGAGATCAATGCCGAGACCGACTTCGTCGCCCGCAACGAGCTGTTCCAGACCTTCGTCGCGGAAGTGGCGGGCCTGGTTCTCTCGGTCGGCGACGATGTCGAGACGCTGAAGGCGGCGACCTATCCGGGCACCACCCATTCGGTGCAGGACGAGCTGACCCGGCTGATCGCCACGATCGGCGAGAACATGACGATCCGCCGCGCCAAGCGGCTGGCCGTGCCCTCGGGCGTGGTCGCGACCTATGTCCACTCGGCGATCAAGCCGGGCCTGGGCAAGATCGGCGTCATCGCCGCCCTCGAGGCCGCGTCCGAGCTGGAGGCGCTGGAGACCCTGGGTCGCCAGATCGGCATGCATGTCGCCGCCGCCCGTCCGGACAGCCTCGACGTCTCCGCCGTCGACCCCTCCGCGCTGGAGCGGGAGAAGGCGGTGCTGACCGAGCAGGCCCGCGCCTCCGGCAAGCCCGACGCCATCATCGAGAAGATGGTCGAAGGCCGCGTCCGCAAGTACTACGAGGAAGTGGTGCTGCTGGAGCAGGTCTGGGTGCATGACGGCGAGAGCCGCGTGAAGGCCGTGGTCCAGAAGGCCGGCGCCAAGCTGACGGGCTTCGCCCGCTTCCAGCTGGGCGAGGGCATCGAGAAGCAGACCAGCGACTTCGCCGCCGAAGTCGCCGCCGCCGCCGGCACGGTCTGATCTGCGTCGCAGAATGGGGAAGGGGGTGCTGGCGCAGGCCGGCGCCCCCCTCTTTCTGCCCGCCGCCTGACGGGCTGACGCCCGGGGGCTTTCCGCGTCGCGGAAGCCCAGGCCGGGAAGGCGCCGCCGCCGCCGCCGATGCTGCGGCGCAAACGGTGCCGCCCGCGGTTTTCTGATGCGGCCCGGCCGGCCCGACGCCGCGACCGCGCTTGCCGCCCCTTCGGCCCGTGCCTATCGTGCCGCGCCCCTATCGTCGCCAACTGCCGCCGGAGCCCGCATCATGACCGCCCCGATCTACAAGCGCGTGCTGCTGAAGCTGTCCGGCGAGGCGCTGATGGGCAATCGCGACTACGGGCTGGACAATGCCACGGTCCGCGCCATCGCCGAGGACATCAAGAGCGTCGTGGCCCTCGGTGTCGAGGTCTGCGTGGTGGTGGGCGGCGGCAATATCTTCCGCGGCGTCGCCGGCGCTTCCTCCGGCATGGACCGCGCCCAGGCCGACAGCATGGGCATGCTGGCGACCGTGATGAACGCGCTGGCGATGCAGAGCGCGCTGGAGCGCCTCGACGTGCCGACGCGGGTGCAGTCGGCGATCCCGATGAGCAGCGTCTGCGAGCCCTTCATCCGCCGCCGTGCCGAGCGGCACATGGAGAAGGGCCGGGTCGTGGTCTTCGCCGCCGGCTCCGGCAACCCCTTCTTCACGACGGACACCGCGGCAGCGCTCCGCGCCGCCGAGATGCGCTGCGACGCCCTGTTCAAGGGCACGCAGGTGGACGGCGTCTATTCCGCCGACCCGCGCAAGAACCCGAATGCCGAGCGCTACGTGACGCTGACCTATCTCGACATGCTGGCGCGCGACCTGGCGGTGATGGACGCCGCCGCGATCAGCCTGGCGCGCGAGAACAAGCTGCCGATCATCGTCTTCAACATCCACGAGCCGGGCGCCTTCACCGCCGTGATGCAGGGCGAGGGCCGCTTCACCACCGTCGTCGACCTCTGATCCTCGAGAACTGAGCCTAGCGAGAAGGAAAGCCGCGCCATGGCCGCACCTGCCGATCTGACCACGCTCAAGCAGGACATCACCCGCCGCATGGAGTCGGGGCTGGATGTGCTGAAGAAGGAATTCGTCGGGCTGCGCACCGGCCGCGCGTCGCCCGCGCTGCTGGAGCCGATCCGCGTCGAGGTCTATGGCTCGAACCAGCCGCTGAACCAGGTCGCCAATATCTCGGTGGGCGGGCCCAGCATGCTGCAGGTGCAGGTCTGGGACCGCCAGGCCGCCAAGGCTGTCGAGATCGCCATCCGCGACTCCGGCCTCGGCCTGAACCCGCAGACCGAGGGCCAGACCATCCGCGTGCCGCTGCCGCCGCTGACCCAGGACCGCCGCAACGAGCTGGCCAAGCAGGCCGCCCGCTATGCCGAGGCCGCCAAGGTCGCCGCCCGCGGCGTGCGCCGCGACGGCATGGAGCAGATCAAGGCCTGGGAAAAGAAGTCCGAGATCGGCAAGGATGACGCGGCGAAATGGTCCGACGAGGTGCAGAAGCTGACCGACCAGACGATCAAGAAGGTCGATGAGCTGCTGGCCGAGAAGGAAAAGGACATCAAGGCGGTCTGACCGGAAGCATGAGCGCGGCGCCCTTCAACCAGCCTGCAGCCGGCGCCGCCCTCGCGGCTTCCTCGGCCGCCGGGATCGCATCGCCCAACCCGGCGGGTATCGCCGGGGACCCGGTGCATATTGGCCTGATCATGGACGGCAACCGCCGCTGGGCGCGCGGCCGTTCCCTGCCGCGCGCGCTCGGCCACAAGGCGGGGGTCGAGGCGGTGCGCCGCACCGTCCAGGCCTGCGCCGATGCCGGCATCGGCTGGCTCACTCTCTTCGCCTTCTCCTCGGAGAACTGGCAGCGCTCGGCCGACGAGGTGCGCGACCTGACCGGGCTGCTGCGCCTCTATCTGCGGCACGAGGTCAGCACCCTGGCCAAGAACGGCGTGCGGCTGCGGGTCATCGGCGAGCGCGAGCGCTTCGGCCGCGAGACCATGGCCGCCATCGCCGAGGCCGAGGCGGCCACCGCCCACAACACCCGGCTGAACCTGACCGTGGCACTCTCCTATGGCGCGCGGGCCGAGATCGCCGCCGCCACCCGGGCGCTGGCGGCCGAGGTCGCGGCCGGCCGGCTGGACGCGGCCGCCATCGACGAGGCGGCGATCACCGCGCGGCTGTCGACGGCGGGCATGCCGGACCCGGACCTGATCATCCGCACCTCCGGCGAGCAGCGGCTGTCGAACTTCCTGCTGTGGCAGGCCGCCTATGCCGAGTTTGTCTTCCTCGATGTGCTGTGGCCCGACTTCGAAGCGGCGCATCTGGACCAGGCGCTGGTCGAATATCGTCGCCGGGCGCGGCGCTTCGGCGTCGGCGCGGGCTGAGCCATGGCCCTGCCGCCCCCCGTCATGCCCGAGCCGCCGGCGGGTTCCGCCGCGGCCGAGCCCGCGCGCCGCTGGCGTGACCTGCGCAAGCGCGCGATCTCGGCCGCCGTGCTCGGGCCGGGGGCGCTTCTCTGCATCTGGCTGGGCGCCGCGGCCTGGACCGCGCTGATGACGCTGGCCATCGCGCTGCTGACCTGGGAATGGGTGCGGATGTGCGGGCTGCGCAGCCGCGCCTGGCCGGGGGTCACGGTGCCGGTGGTGGTGGGCCTGGCCTGCGCCGCCGCCGTGCTGGGCCAGCCCATCCCGGGGCTGGTGATCCTCTTCGCCGGCTTCGTCGCCACCTGGGTCGCAGCGCCCCGGCTGCGCCGCCGCGGCGGCACGCCGCCGCCGGCCAGCTGGCTGGCGCTGGGCGTGCTCTATATCGGCCTGGCCGGCATCGCGCTGATCGAGCTGCGGCACGACAACGAGGCGGGCCGCGGCAATGTCTTCTTCCTGATCTTCGTTGTCTGGGCCTCCGATATCGGCGCCTATATCGTCGGCCGGCTGGTCGGCGGGCCGAAGCTGGCGCCCTCGATCTCGCCGGGCAAGACCCGCTCCGGCGCGGTGGGCGGGCTGCTGAGCTCGATGCTGGTGGGCTGGCTGGCGGCCGACTGGCTGGTGCCGGGCAATCCGGCGGTGCTGAAGGTGCTGGCGGTGGCAGCCCTGCTGGGCATCGCCACCCAGCTTGGCGACCTGCTGGAAAGCGCGGTGAAGCGGCATTTCGGCGTCAAGGATTCCTCCATGCTGATCCCTGGCCATGGCGGCGTGCTCGACCGGCTGGACGGGCTGCTGGCCGCGGCCCCGGTCGCCGCCCTGCTGGCCTTCGCCGTCGGCTATGGCGTGCCGCTGTGGCGGTGAGTTCCCCGCGCCGGGTCACCATCCTGGGCAGCACAGGATCGGTCGGCCGCAGCACCGTGGCGCTGCTCGATGCCGCCGCACCTGGTGAATTCAGCGTCGTCGCCCTGGTCGCCGGCCAGGATGCCGCGGGCCTGGCCGAGCAGGCGCGGCGCCTGCGCCCCGCGATCGCGGTGGTCGGCGCCGAGAGCGCCCTGCCCGAGCTGCGCGCGCTGCTGGCCGGCAGCGGCATCGCCTGCGCCGGCGGGCGCGCCGCGGTGCTGGAGGCCTCTGCCATGCCGGCCGACTGGACCATGGCCGCCATCGTCGGCGCGGCCGGGCTGCAGCCGGTGCTGGCGGCGCTGGCCCGCGGCGGCACCCTGGCCCTGGCCAACAAGGAAGCGCTGGTCTGCGCCGGCGAGCTCGTCCTGGCCGCCGCCAGGGCAGGGGGCGCGACCCTGCTGCCGGTGGATTCCGAGCACAACGCCATCTTCCAGGCCTTCGACGCGCAGGCGCCGGGCTCGGTCGAGAAGATCATCCTGACCGCTTCCGGCGGCCCGTTCCGCGAGGCGAGCCTGGAGGCCATGGCGCGGGCCACGCCGGAGCAGGCGGTGCGCCACCCGGTCTGGTCGATGGGCGCCAAGATCTCCGTCGACAGCGCCACCATGATGAACAAGGGGCTGGAGCTGATCGAGGCCGCGCGCCTCTTCCCCATCCCCGAGCCGCGCATCGAGGTGCTGGTGCATCCGCAATCGGCCGTCCACGGGCTGGTGCAGTATCGCGACGGCTCGCTGCTGGCCCAGCTCGGCACGCCGGACATGCGCACGCCGATCGCCCATGCCCTGGCCTGGCCGCGCCGCATGGCGGTCGACCTGCCGCGGCTGGACCTGGCGGCGCTGGCGCGGCTGGATTTCTTCGCCCCCGACACCACCCGCTTCCCGGCGCTGCGCCTGGCGCGCGAGGCCTTGCGGGCGGGGGGTGGCGCCCCCACCATCCTGAACGCGGCCAATGAGGCGGCGGTCGGCCTGTTTCTCGCGCGGCGCCTGGGCTTCCTCGACATCGCGGTGGTGGTCGAGGAAAGCATGGCCGCCCTCGGCGCGCCGGCCACCGGCAGCCTGGAGGATGTCCTGGCCCTGGATGCGGCGGCGCGGCAGGATGCCGCGGCCCGCGCCGCGAAGCGCGCTGCTTGACGACCCGCGCTGCCAAGCGCGCCGGCTGACGAGTTGACTGATCGGGCGGCCCGACCCGCCGCTTGCCCAAGCCCCGCCGGTCCGATGGCCGCGGGCAGGAGACGCGACCTTGGACTCCCTGCTGCACTTCGTGAATGATTCGCTCCGCTCGGCCCTGGCCTTCGTGGTGGTGCTCGGCGTGCTGGTCTTCATCCATGAGATGGGCCACTACCTGGCCGCGCGCTGGCGCGGCGTGCATGTCGAGGTCTTCTCCATCGGCTTCGGCCGCGCCATTCGCAGCTGGACCGACAAGCGCGGCTGCGAATGGCGGCTCTCCTGGCTGCCGCTCGGCGGCTATGTGAAGCTGCATGGCCATGAAGGGCCGGAGGATGCCTCCCCCGAGCAGCAGGCCACCTGGCGCCCGGGCGAGACCTTCCACGCCAAGCCGGTGCGCGACCGCGCCATCGTCATCGCCGCCGGCCCCGCCGCCAACTTCCTGCTGGCCATCGTGCTGTTCGGGCTGCTCTACGCGACGGTCGGGCAGCCGGTGCCGACCACCGATGTGGGGCAGGTCAATATCGGCTCCGCCGCCGACCGCGCCGGCCTGCGCGCCGGCGACCGCATCCTCAGCCTGGACGGCCAGCCGGTCGAGCGCTTCGACCAGGTGCAGGCGCATATCCAGCCGCGCGGCGGCCAGCCGGTGCAGATCCGCCTGCGCCGCGACGGGCAGGAGAGCAGCATCACCGCGACGCCCGAGGCGCGCGAGGTGAATGGCGCGACCGTCGGCCTGCTCGGCATTTCCGGCGGCGCGCCGGAATTCCGCCGCATGGACCCGGTCTCCGGCCTGGTCGCCGGCGTGGTGCAGACCTGGGACGTCACCGCGCAGACCGTGGTGGCGCTGGGCCAGATGATCACCGGCAAGCGCGGGCTGGACGAGCTCGGCGGGCCGCTGCGCATCGCCCAGATCTCCGGCCAGGTGGCGCAGCTCGGCATCGCCAGCATGGTGTCCTTCGTGGCCGTGCTGTCGATCAACCTCGGGCTGATGAACCTGTTCCCGATCCCGATGCTGGATGGCGGCCACCTGGTCTTCCACGCGGTCGAGGCGATCCGCGGCAAGCCGGCCAAGCCGCGCACCGTCGAATACAGCTTCCGCGCCGGCTTCGCCCTGCTGATGGCGATCTTCGTCTTCGCCACCTTCAACGACCTCGGCGCCTCGGCGCTGGGGCGCTGGGTCTCGGGGCTGATCGGCTAGCGTGTGATCGCCTGAGACGGCTTCGTCGACAGGCGTGAATCACCCGCTCAGGCAAGAGGCCAGGCCATGATCGGCGCGGCTTCGCGCCGATCATGGCCTGGCCGCCGACTCGGTGGCGGCTTCGGCCGCCGCCACCACCCCGACCGCCCCGCGGGGCCTGCGGGCAAAGGGCCGCCTGCCTTAACCCTTCGTGCAAAGACCGTCCGCCAGCCGACGTTAACCCTGCTCTTTTCAAGGGGGTGGCGGGCGCGCTTTTTACCGGCTAGTCTCCGGCCGCCCGGGACGCTCCGTTTCCGGCGGACCATCGATTTGGCCTCCATCAACCGGCCCCGGATCCGACCTTTGCACGCTACCCGCGCCATCCTGCTCGCCGCCACCTGCCTCGTGCCCGTCCTGCTGCCGCCCGACGCGGCGGCGCAGACGCGCAACCCGCCGCGGCGCGGGGCCCCCGCCGCCACGGCGCCCGCGACCGGGATGGTCCGGGCGATCGATGTGCAGGGCAACCAGCGCATCGAGGCGGACACCATCCGCTCCTACATGCTGCTGCAGCCGGGCGATGCCTTCGACACCGACCGGCAGGACCGCAGCCTGCGCACCCTGTTCGCCACCGGCCTGTTCCGCGACGTGCAGGTCACGCGCCAGGGCGACCGGCTGGTGGTCAAGGTGCAGGAGAACCCGATCGTCAACCGGGTCGCCTTCGAGGGCAACAGCAAGCTGTCCGACGACACGCTGCGGCCGGAGCTGACGCTGCGCCCGCGCGCCGTCTTCACGCCGGCGACGGCGCAGGCCGACCGGCAGAAGCTGCTGGAGCTCTATGCCCGCCGCGGCCGCTTCGCCGCCCGCGTCGAGCCGAAGGTCATCGAGCTCGACCAGAACCGCGTCGACCTGGTCTTCGAGATCACCGAGGGCGATGCCGCGCTGGTCAGCCGCATCAACTTCGTCGGCAACGAGGCCTTCTCGGACAGCCGGCTGAAGGAGATCGTCTCCACGCGCGAGGCCGCCTGGTACCGCCCCTTCAGCTCCTCCGACACCTATGAGCCGGAGCGGCTGAACTTCGACCGCGAGCTGCTGCGCCGCTACTATCAGCGCCAGGGCTATGCCGATGTCGAGGTCACCGGCTCCACCGCCGAGCTGTCGCCCGACCGCAGCGGCTTCTTCGTCACCTACACGGTGAAGGAAGGCGCGCGCTACCGGCTGGGCAAGGTCGAGATCACCTCCGGCCTGCGCAACGTCACCGCCGAGCGGCTGCAGCGCGTCATGACCATCCAGCCGGGCGACGTCTATGACGGCGACGCCATCGAGCGGATGGAGCAGACGCTGATCGACGAGGGCAACCTCGCCGGCGCGCCCTTCGTCGATGTCGAGCCGAAGATCACGCGCAACCGCGACACCAACACCATCGACCTGGTCTTCGCGGCGACCGAGGGCACCCGGGTCTATGTCGATCGCATCGACATCACCGGCAACACCCGCACCCAGGACCGCGTCATCCGCCGCGAGATGCGGCTGGCCGAGGGCGACGCCTTCAACGCCGCGGCCGTGCGCCGCTCGCGCCAGCGCATTCGCGACCTCGGCTATTTCAACGACGTGCAGATCAACCAGGTGCCGGGCCCGACGCCGGACCGCACGACGCTGAACACCAATGTCTCCGAGCGCGCCACCGGCGAGATCTCGATCGGCGGCGGCTATTCGACCGATGCCGGCGCGCTCGCCGATCTCGGCCTGCGCGAGCGCAACATCCTCGGCACCGGCATCGACGCGCGCGCCAACACCACGATCGCGCAGCGCCGCAGCCAGGTCGACCTGTCGGTCACCGACCCGTCCTTCCTCGACCGCAACCTGTCGGTCGGCGCCGACGCCTTCTACGTGGTCCGCGACCTGACCGACTATTCGGGCTACGAGGAGCGCCGCGTCGGCTTCAGCCTGCGCGCCGGCTACGAGTTCAACGAGCGGCTGCGGCAGAGCTGGGCCTATACCCTGTCCCGCCGCAACGTCTTCAACGTGAACCAGGACGCCTCGCGCTACATCCGCGAGCAGCAGGGCGTCACGGTGCTGTCGCAGATCGGCCAGACGCTGACCTACGACACCCGCGATTCGCGCCTCGACCCGCATGAAGGCTATGTGCTGCGCCTGGGCACCGACGTCGCGGGCCTCGGCGGCGATGTCTCCTATATCCGCACCCGCCTCGACGGCAGCTATTTCGTGCCCTTCGAGCGGCTGTTGGGCGATCCGGACTACGTGCTGGCGCTCTCGGCCGGCGTCGCCCACATGTTCAACTACGGCGGCAAGCAGGAGCGCATCATCGATCGCTTCTTCCTCGGCGGCGAGAACCTGCGCGGCTTCGCGGTGGCCGGCGTCGGCCCGCGCGACACCTCGACGGACGACGCGCTGGGCGGCCGCACCATGTGGACGCAGAGCACCGAGATGCGCTTCCCGCTGCCGGTGCCCTCCGAGCTCGGCCTGCTCGGCCGCGCCTTCGTCGATGTCGGCTCGCTCAGCGGCGGCACCTCGGGGCCCAATATCGCCGATGACTCCGCGCCCCGCGTCGGCGCCGGCGTCGGCATCTCCTGGCGCAGCCCCTTCGGCCTGATCAACGTCGATCTGGCGCAGGCCGTGGTGAAGAAGTCCTACGACGAGACGCAGGTCTTCCGCTTCGGCTTCGGCACGCGCTTCTGAGCCTATCCTACGGAGTTTCGAGCATGGCGCGTCGCGCACCTGCTGCGCTTGCAGCGATCCTGATGTCGTCCACCCTGTTGGCGGGCGGCCAGGCGCTGGCGCAGCAGCAACAGCAGTGGTTCGTTCCCAACCAGCAGCAGCAGTCGGCCCCGCCGCAGCAGCGGCCCGCCCAGGCGCCGCGCCAGCAGCAGCCGGCGCAGCGGCCGGTGCAGGCCAATCCGTCGCCGCTGCCGCCCGGCGAGCCGCCGCCGGCGGCCGTCATCGGCATCGTCGACGTGCCCGAGGTGCAGCGCAACTCGACCGCCTTCAACGCGGTGCGGGAAGAGATCGAGAAGCGCCGGCAGAAGCTGAACGATGACCTGCAGCGCGAGCAGGGCCGCTGGCGCGAGGAGCAGCAGCAGCTGGCCAACCAGCGCGCCACCCTCTCGCCCGAGGAGCTGCGCACCAAGGAGCGTGACCTGCAGGAGCGGGTGACCGACGCGCAGCGCATCTTCCGCGACCGCAGCCGCAACATCGAGCAGGCGGCGCAGCAGAGCCTGCAGGAGATCGAGCGGGCGCTGGCCCTGGTGATCCGCCAGGTCTCGGCCAGCCGCAAGGTCAACCTGGTGCTGCCGCGCCCGGTGGTCATCTTCAACGAGCCGGCCTTCGACCTGACCGAAGAGGTCTCGACCCAGCTCAACAAGGTGCTGAAGGCCGTGGCCGTGGCGCCCGAGGAAGCGACGCCTGCGGCCGCCCCCGCGGCGGCGCGTCCGGCCGGTGGCGCCCAGGGCCAGGGTCAGGCGCCGCGGCGGAACTGACCGCCATGGCGGATCCGCGCTTCCACCTGTCCTCGGGCCCGCAGCCGCTGGCGGCGATCGCCGCCGCCGCCGGCGCGCGCATCGAGGAGGGGGTGGCGGCGCGGTCCTTCCGCGGCGTGGCCCCGCTGGCCGAGGCCGGCCCGGAAGACATCGCCTTCCTCGACGGCCGCAAGCATCTGGACGCGCTGCGCGCCAGCGCCGCCGGCGCCGTGCTGCTGACAGCGGAGTTGGCAGCCTCCGTGCCGCCGGGTTGCGCGGCGCTGGTGGTGGCCTCGCCGCAGCTGGCCTTCGCCCGCGTCGCGGCGCTGTTCCATCCCGGCCCCGCGCTGCGCCCCGGCATCCACCCGACCGCCAGCATCGGCGCCGATGTCGTGCTGGGCGAGGGCTGCGAGATCGGGCCCCATGCCGTGATCGGCGACGGCGCCGAGCTCGGCGCCCGCTGCCTGGTCGGGCCGCATGCGCTGGTCGGGCCCGGCGTGGTCTTCGGCGACGATGCCCGCATCCATGCCCATGCCAGCGTCATCTGCTGCCTGGCCGGGCACCGCGTCACCCTCCATCACGGCGCCCGCATCGGCCAGGAAGGCTTCGGCTTCGCGCCGACGCCGGAGGGGCGCTTCGTCACCATTCCGCAACTCGGCCGGGTCATCCTGGGCGACGAGGTGGAGGTGGGGGCCAATTCCTGCGTCGATCGCGGCGCGCTGGGCGACACCGTGCTCGGCCCGGGCACGCGGCTCGACAACCTCGTGCAGATCGGCCACAACGTGGTCACCGGGCGGGGCTGCGTGATCGTGGCCCAGGTGGGGATCTCCGGCTCCACCCGGCTTGGCGATTACGTGACCATCGCCGGGCAGGCCGGGCTGACCGGGCATCTGAGCATCGGCAGCAAGGCGCGCATCGGCGCCCAGGCCGGCGTGCAGGGCGATGTGGCCCCGGGCCAGGACGTCACGGGTTCCCCTGCCATGCCGGTGAAGGACGCGCTGCGCGCCGCGCTGTATCTGCGCAAGCTCGGCGCCCGCAAGCCGGCGGCCGCCAAGCCACCCGGCGAGGACTGAGGCTGCAGGCGCGGACCCGGCCAGGGCCCGGCGCCTGGAGAGAACTGCGGAACAGAGCGCGGCGCCGACCGGGCGCCCAGGACAGACGGACTGACGGCATGGACCAGCAAGAGCAGCCTTCCACCGAGGCGGCGCCCAAGCAGATTCTGGAAAGCATCGACATCGCCCGCATCATGCGCGCGATCCCGCACCGCTATCCGATGCTGCTGGTCGACCGCATGGTCGACATCGTGCTGGGCGAGAGCGCCATCGGCATCAAGAACGTCACCGTCAACGAGAACTTCTTCCAGGGCCATTTCCCGGCGCATCCGGTGATGCCGGGCGTGCTGATCATCGAGGCGATGGCGCAGACCGCGGCCGTGCTGGTGGTCGAGACCCTGGGCCCCAGCGCGCATGGCAAGATCGTCTATTTCATGAGCATCGAGAACGCCAAGTTCCGCCGTCCGGTGGTGCCGGGCGACCAGCTCAAGATTCACATCAACAAGGACCGTCAGCGCGGCAATGTCTGGAAGTTCAACGCGGTGGCCCGGGTCGACGGGGTCGCGGTGGCCGAGGCCAGCTACGCCGCGATGATCATGGACCGCTGAGCGGATGCTCGAACGCGTGACCGAGACAGAACAGCCCGAAGCCACCCGCCAGATCGATCCCGGCGCCCAGATCCACCCGACCGCCATCGTGGCGCCGGGCGCCAGCATCGGCGCGGGCTGCCGCATCGGCCCCTATTGCATGATCGGCCCCGACGTCGTGCTGGGGCGCGACGTGGTGCTGGTCAGCCATGTGGTGATCGACGGCCATGCCAGCATCGGCGACGCCGTGCAGGTCAGCCCCTTCGCCACCATCGGCATGGCGCCGCAGGACCTGAAGTACAAAGGCGAGCCGACCCGCGTGGTCGTCGGCCCCCGCACCCAGATCCGCGAGCATGCCACCATCCACCGCGGCAGCGTCGGCGGCCATGGCGTGACCACGGTCGGGCCTGACTGCCTGATCATGTGCACCGCCCATGTCGGGCATGACTGCACCCTCGATCACCATGTGATCCTGGCCAACAACGTCATGCTCGGCGGCCATGTCCATGTCGGCGACACCGTCTTCGTCGGCGGCGGCGCCGCCATCCACCAGTTCGTCCGCATCGGGCGCCAGGTGGTGGTGGGCGGCATGTCCGGCGTGGAAGCCGATATCATCCCCTTCGGCGCCGTCATGGGCAACCGCGCCCGGCTGACCGGGCTGAACCTGATCGGGCTGAAGCGCCGCGGCTTCCCGCGGCCGCAGATCAACATCCTGCGCGCCGCCTTCCGCAGCCTGTTCCGCCATGCCGGCCAGCTGCAGGACCGCATCCAGGTGGTCGAGGCCGATCACGGCCAGGACCCGGTGGTGCAGGAAATCCTGACCTTCATGCGTGCCGACAGCCATCGCGGCCTGTGCCGCGCCCGCCGCGTCGCGGTCGAGGATGACGACGCGACCGAGTCCTGACGCCATGACGGAGCTCGCCGGCGCGCCGCTCGGCATGATCGTCGGCGGCGGGCTGATGCCGCAGCGCGCGGCCGCCGCCGCCGCCGCCGCCGGGCGCCGCCCGCATGTCGTGGTGCTGGAAGGCTTCGGCAATCCGGCCGACTATGCCGCCTATCCGCAGATCACCTGCCGGCTGGGCGCCGGCGGGCGGATGCTGGAATGGCTGCGCGCCGCCGGCTGCCGCGAGCTGGTGCTGGCCGGCCAGGTCCGGCGCCCGAGCTTCCTGGCATTACGCCCCGATGCGGGGGCCGCGAAGCTCTTGCCGCGCATCGGCATGAAGGCTTTCGGCGGCGACGACTCTCTCCTGACCGCGGTGATCCGCGTGCTCCGGGAAGAGGGCTTCGAGCCGCTGCCGGCCCAGGCGCTGCTGGCCGAGCTGCTGCAGCCCAGCGCCGGCCAGCTCGGCCGCCATGCCCCCGACAGCCAGGCCGTGCGCGACATCGCCCGCGGCATCGCCGTGGTCCGCGCGCTGGGCGCCGTCGATGTCGGCCAGGGGGCGGTGGTGCAGCAGGGGCTGGTCCTCGCCGTCGAGGCGATCGAGGGCACCGACGCCATGCTGTCGCGCTGCGGCCCGCTGCACCGCGAGGGGCCGGGCGGCGTGCTGGTGAAGATCCTGAAGCCCGGCCAGGACCGCCGCGTCGACCTGCCGACCATCGGCCCGGCGACCGTCGCGGGGGCCGCCGCCGCCGGGCTGCGCGGCCTGGCCATCGAGGCCAATGGCACCATCATCGTCGACCGCGCCGAGACCATCGCCGCCGCCGATGCGGCGGGGCTGTTCCTGCTGGCCATCGACGTGCAGGCTCCGGCCTGGAACGAACCCCTCTAAGGAGCCCCCCCATGAGCAGCTTCCTGCACACCATGCTGCGCGTCGGCGACCTCGAGCGCAGCGTCAGCTTCTACACCGGCCTGCTCGGCATGAAGGAGCTGCGCCGCAACGACGTGCCCGACGGCAAGTACACGCTGGTCTTCGTCGGCTACGCCCCCGAGAGCACCGGCGCCGGCGTGATCGAGCTGACCTACAACTACGGCGTCGAGAAGTATGAGCTCGGCACCGCCTTCGGCCATCTGGCGATCGGCGTGCCCGATATCTACGCCACCTGCGACGCGCTGCGCGCCGCCGGGGCGAAGATCACCCGCGAGCCGGGGCCGGTGAAGTTCGGCACCACGGTCATCGCCTTCGTCGAGGACCCGGACGGCTACAAGATCGAGCTGATCGAGCGGAAATCGGCCGAGGCCGGCACCAAGGGCTAAGTCGCGACCAGCGACGCGGCGAAGGCGCGGCCCCCCGGGGCCGCGCCTTTTTCGTTCAGTCCTCGGCCTGCGGCGGGCGGGCCAGCGATTCCTCGATCAGCACCCGCGCCGTGTGGCACAGCAGCCCGTCCGGCGCGCGCAGCGATTCCAGCACGCCCTCCACCTCCAGCCCGGGCAGCGGCAGCAGCGGGCCGCCGCCGCCATCCATCGCCCGATGCGCGTGGAAGCCGCGGCTCTGCCGCTGCAGCTCGGCCGCATCCGCCTCGCCATAGGCCAGGGCGAAAGGCTTGCGCACCACCGGCAGGCGCTGCGGCGACAGCACCTCGGTCTCCAGCGGGTTCAGCGCCAGCCGCTCCTCGAGCCCCGCCAGGTCGTAGCGGCCGCAGAGGCCGAGGCCGGCGGTGACCCGCGGATGGTCCAGCAGCATCGCCGCCAGATGGGCGCCGGACCCCCAGCCGCAGAGCAGCACGGGGCCCGCCACGCCATGCAGCGGCGCCTGCGCCGCCAGCCAGTCCAGCGCGCGGTGCATCTGGCGGACGATGCGGGTCAGGCTGGCCTCGGGGGCGGCGCTGTGGCCGGGCAGGGCGGCCGCCCAGCCGTGGGCCAGCAGCCCCTGCGCCACGGCGCCGGCCTGCAGCCGGCTGCCCTGCCAGTCGTCGCCCGGCAGCAGCACCAGCACCGGCGCATCCGGCCGCAGCGCCGGGTACAGGTCCCAGCGGCATTCGGCGGTGGCCGTGTAGGGCAGGTCCAGCTTGCCCGGCCGCGCGGCGCGGAGTGCGGCGGAATCGGCCTGGCGCTGCGCCGCCAGCTCGGCCGGCGGCGGCAGCGCGCTGGCGGGGCGGACGGCGCTGCGCTGGCCGCGTGGCGGCAGCGGCGGCACCGCGATCATCGGCGGCCGCATCCCGGGGCGACGCGAAGAATCGCATCCCCCCCGGGATAATGCCGCCAGGCACCCCTGTGCTGGCGCAGCCGACGGCGCTGGCGCAGGCAAGGGCGCGGATGCGGCATGGCGAAGGACTCCCCTGGATGACAGCTGGGGCATTGCAACCTTCGTGCCGCGGGCCGGCTGTGGCCGATCGCCCACGCCCGGCGGCAAAAATCGCGGCTTTACCGGGCAATCTGGCAGGGCATTGCACGGGCCGGCCTTCGCCTTGCCGTCCAGCGCCTGTATAGATGAAGAATTCCTGGCAATCCGGGAGGCCTTCGGTGGCAGAATGCCCAACCGACAGGCGCCCTGCCGGCCGGATGCCCAATAACCCGACCCGAGGTCGGCCTCTCGTTTCACGCCGACCGAAACCCCGTTCCAGCAAACGAAGACCCAGCCAGGACCGTCACCAGACCCGATGTCAGCGCCCGCCCTCAATCCCCGCCTTGAGCCATTCCGGCTGCGGGGCGCGAATTTCAACCTGCTGGTGCTCCGGCTGCTGGACCCGCGCGCGGCGGTGATCGTGCCCGCGATCGCCGACCAGTTCCGCCGCGCCCCCGGCTTCCTCCGCTTCGCGCCGCTGGTGATCGGGCTGGACGACCTGAACGTCGCGCCGCACGAGGTCGACTTCGTCACCCTGGTCAACGAGCTGCGCGCCATCGAGATCATGCCGATCGGCACGGTGGGCGGCTCGCCCGAGCTGCGCGCCGCGGCCCAGGGCGCCGGGCTGCCGCCGGTGCGCGCCGCCGGGGGCAAGGACGAGGCGGTGGAGATGGCGCCGCCCGCCCCCCAGCCCGCCGCCGCGGCCGCCGAGCCGCCGCTGGCCCCGGGCTCGACCCGGCCGACCATGGTGATCGACCATGCGGTGCGCGCCGGGCAGCGGATCTGGGCGCAGGGCGCCGACCTGATCATCAACGGCACGGTCAATCCCGGGGCCGAGGTGATTGCGGATGGCAACCTGCACGTCTATGGCGCCTTGCGGGGCCGCGCCATCGCCGGCGGCGCCGACAACATGGAGGCGCGCGTCTTCGCGCTGAACTTCGATCCGGAGCTGGTCTCGATCGCGGGCTATTACGCGGTGCGGGAAGGGCTGTCGGATGCCCCGATCGGCAAGCCCGTGCAGGTGCGGCTGATCGGCGAGAACATGCGATTCGACCGGTTGGGCTGAGCCCCAACGACGACTGGCTCAGTTTGTTCCGGAACAGAAGGAGAGATTCATGGCGCAAGTGATCGTGGTGACGTCCGGCAAGGGAGGGGTCGGCAAGACCACAAGCTCCGCCGCCTTCGCCACCGGTCTCGCCCAGAGCGGCAAGAAGACGGCGGTCATCGACTTCGACGTGGGCCTGCGCAACCTCGACCTGATCATGGGCGTCGAGCGCCGTGTCGTCTTCGACATCGTCAACGTGATCAATGGCGAGGCGAAGCTCAACCAGGCGCTGATCCGCGACAAGCGGGTCGACACGCTGTCGATCCTGCCGGCCAGCCAGACGCGGGACAAGGACGCGCTGACCAAGGAAGGCGTCGCCCAGATCATCGAGGAGCTGAGCCAGGACTTCGACTACATCCTGTGCGACAGCCCGGCCGGCATCGAGAAGGGCGCGCTGCTGGCGCTGTACTTCGCCGACCAGGCGATCGTGGTGACCAACCCCGAGGTCTCCTCGGTGCGCGATTCCGACCGCATCCTCGGCGTGCTGCAGTCCAAGTCGCGCCGCGCCGAGGAGAAGAAGGACCCGGTGAAGGAGCATCTCCTTGTCACCCGCTACGACGCCAACCGCGTCGAGCGCGGCGAGATGCTGAAGCTCGAGGATATCCGCGAGATCCTGGCCATCCCGCTGCTGGGCGTCATCCCGGAGAGCGAGAGCGTGCTGAAGGCCTCGAACACCGGCAATCCGGTGATCATGGATGAGGCGTCCAGCGCGGGGACGGCGTATAAGGATGCGGTGGCCCGCTTCCTGGGCGAGGATCGGCCGCATCGCTTCATCGATCCGGAGAAGAAGGGCTTCCTGTCCCGGCTCTTCGGTGGGAGGGCAGCATGAGCTGGCTGGACGTCTTCCGCGGCAACCGCAAGCCCCCGGCCTCCACGGCGGGGGCGGCGAAGGAACGGCTGCAGATCGTGCTGGCGCATGAGCGCATCAACCGCAGCGGCGACGACTTCCTGCCGCGGCTGCAGCGCGAGCTGATCCAGGTGGTCGCGCGCTATGTCTCGATCGATCCGAAGGCGGTGAATGTCTCCCTCGACCGCGGGGGCGACATGAGCACGCTGGCGATCGAGGTGGAGCTGCCGGCCCCCGCCGCGCCGCCGCCCGGCCGCGACGCCGGCGCCGCAGGACGACCGGCCGTCTGACCAGACGGCCGGCCTTTTTCCGACCCGACACGGCGGTCCCCCCGCCGCAGCCCGTTCCCGCCTGCACGGCCCCCCGGCCGGCGCAAGCCTCGCCGCCGGCCCTGTCTCAGCGGGCGCGGCGCACCAGGTAGAGGGTCGCCGCCAGCATGGCGAGCGTGCCCAGCAGCAGCCCCCAGCCCGGCTGCTCGGCATAGACGGCCCAGCCGATCATGGCGCTGGCCGGGATCTGCGCATATTCGACGGGCGCCAGCAGCCCGACTTCCGCCCGCCGCGCCGCGGCCGAGGCGCAGAGGTCGGAGACCAGCGCGAACATCGTCCCCCCCACCAGCATCAGCAGCGCGAAAAGGCTGGGCATCTGCCAGACGAAGGCGGAGACCGGGCCCCAGAACAGCACCGACAGCGCGGCGTACCAGGCGATGACGCGGGCCGGCGGCTCGGTGGTGGACAGCTTCTTGAAGCAGATCAGCACCAGCCCGCTGCACAGCCCCGCGGCCATGGCGGCCGGCGTCCCCAGCGACAGGTCGCTGCCGGGCTGGGCGATGATCAGCACGCCGATGAAGCCGATGCCGGCGGCCAGCGCGCGGTCGCGGCGCACCCGCTCATGCAGCAGCAGGGCGGCCAGCGGCAGCACCCAGAGGGGACGCGCGGACATCATCGCCACCGCATCGGCCAGCGGCAGCCACAGGATGGCCAGCAGCTGCAGCAGGAAGGTGGCGATGCCGGCGCCGCCGCGCGCCAGGTGCAGCAGCGGCCGGCGGGTGGCCAGCGCCGCCACCGGGCCGCTGCGCAGGATCCAGGGCGCCAGCACGGCCAGGGTGATGGCGCCGCGGGCGAAGGGCACCAGCGGCACCGGCAGCCCGTCGCGAAGCGCTGCGCGGTAGCAGGCGTTCACGCCGGCGCCGCTCAGCGCCGCCAGCAGCATCAGCCCCATGCCCACCAGGGCGGCGGAGGGCGGGCGACGGGGTCGCATGGCGGCAGACGGTCAGCGGCGGCCGGCGAGCTCGGTCTCGAGGGCCTTGATCTTGGCGGTCAGCGACTCGCGCAGGCTGGCGGCGGCATGCGGCTTCAGGGCGGCCAGGGCTTCCTTGAGCTCGCGGAGCTGGCGCTTCTTTTCCTCGGGCGAGCGGGAGATGGGGCGGTTGCCGGAGATCTGGCCGTCGAAAGCGCGCATGTCAGGGGTTCCTCGGGGTCAAAGACTGTTCCGCCGCCCGGGCGCGAGGTCCGTGCGAAGGCAGGCGGCGGCAGGGCGAAGGGGTTTTAGGGTGCGGCGGGGTCGCGGCGGCGGGGCATGGCGTTGCCGCCGGCCGGGCCTAGGCCCGCCGGGCGCCACGTCACGGGGCTCGCCTGCGTTGCATCCATGGCGGCCAGGATAGCGCAGCCCGCCCTGTCACGGAACGGGTGGCGAAGGCCTGCCCTCTGTGGATGGTTTTGTTGTTCTCTTGTGTTTTCGTGGCGCCTCGCGAAGTTCGCGCCCGCAAAAAAATCTTGGTGCCGCGCCGTTCAACCCTGGGCGGCAGCGCGGAGAGAAAGAGAAGGGGGTCCGGGGGAATTCATTCCCCCGGCGCTTTCTGATGATCAGTACTCAAGCTCATAGGAAAGTCCGACCCTTTCCCCCGATTCCCCGCCGGTGGAGCTTTCCAGCTTCAGCCGCGGGGTGATTTCCACCTGGACGCTGGCGCGTGGCCCGCCATCGGCGCCTTGCTCGACGCCGACATAGACGCCCTGCCCGACATAGCCGCCGGCCTGCACCGAGGGATTTTCCAACCCCCCATTGCTGTTGCCGACGCCGAGGCGATCGAGCCCCAGCCGATCAGCGATGCGCCCGAGGAAGCCGCGCGACCCCCCCGGCGCGACGCCGGCCAGGTTGGCGACGCCGCCGGCCAGCTGGGCGATTTCCAGCGGCGACAGCTTGTCGACCGAGCGGTTGAACAGCAGCCGGGCCAGCACCTCGTCCTGCGGCAGCTCGGGCTCGGAGCTGAAGGCGATGGTCGGCTTGGCCGGCTCGCCGGTGATGGTCAGCGTGATGGTGACGCCCTGGGTCGTGGTGGTGGCGGCGAAATCCAGGCTGGGCATCAGGCTGCCGTCGAAGTTCAGGTCGCCCTTGCTGAAGGTCAGGCGGCGGTCGAGCAGCTGGAAGGTGCCGCGGCGCAGGTTGAAGCCGCCGGCCGGCTGCGGGTCGGCCGCGGTGCCGCCGACCTTCAGCGTGCCGCCGAGCTCGGCATCCAGCCCGCGGCCGCGCACCAGGATGGATTGCGGCGCCTCGACGGTGACGTTCAGCGCGATGGGCGGCGCGGGCGTCGCGGGCGGCGGCGGCGGGGGCGCGTTGGCGCCGCGCTCGCGCACCTCGCCCAAGGTCGCGACGCCGCCGCCGGGCAGGGCCGAGGGGATGTTCAGCGCGACGCGCTTGAGGCGCACGGTGCCGCCGAGGGCGGGGCTGACCTGCAGCGGGCCGGTGAAGCGCAGGTCGGCATCCATCAGCGCGGTGACCAGCTCGCTCTGCACCGGCGTCGCGTCGCGGGCGGTGATGGCGATGTCGAGCGGGATGCCCGGGGCCATCGGCTGGGCATTGCCGTTGACGGTGATGCGGCCGGTGCCGGCGCGGGCGGTGATGTTCTCGACCAGCACCTGGTCGCCCTGCAGCCGGATGCGGCCGCCGATATTGGTCAGGCGCAGGCCGAAGAGCGGGTTGCGCACCTCGGCCCCCGACAGCGTCGCGGCGCCGGTCAGCACCGGCGCGCCCATGGTGCCGGTGGCGCCGGCATCGATGGCGATGCGGCCGGTGACGCGCATGGCGCCGCCGCCCAGCGAGGGGGCGACCAGCGGCTGGATGTTTAGGTTGCCCTTGACCGAGGCGGTCAGCGGCGCGTCGGCGCCCGGGCCGCGCGGCAGGCCGGCCGAGGCGTCGAGGGTGATCAGCGTGCCCATGCGCAGCGCGGCGGTGGCCTGGATGGCGCCGGCGCCGCTGCGCTGCAGGTCGAGCTTCAGGGTGGCGGCGGGCCAGCCCTGCGACCAGGGGGCCTCGGCGCGCAGGCCGGTGCCGTTGATCGTCGCGGTGACCTCGGGGGCGGAGACCGGGCCGGTGATGCGGGCCTCGCCGACGACGCTGCCCTGCAGCCGCGGCTCGGGCGCGAACATATTGACCAGCGAAGCGGGCAGGGCGGCCAAGGCCACCCGGATATCGGCGCGCTCGGGCCCCCAGCGGCCGCTGACGGTGAAGTTGCCGGCGGGGCGGGCGGCCAGGCGAAGCCCAGGGATCTCGATGGCGCCGGAGGTAGGAAGAAGAATGCTGCCGGGGGCGGCGAGGCGGATGCCCATCTCGCCCTGGCTGGCATCGAAGGCGGCGATGTCGAGGCGCATGCCGGCCTCGTTGCGGCTGAAGCGGCCGCGGCCGGCGACATTGGCCTGGGGCAGGCGGCCCTTCACATCCCAGTCGAGGGCGGCGTCGGTGCCCTTCAGCGTCATTTCGGCGCCATAGGCCTGGCCGGCCAGCTGCACCTGCTGCGCCGTCAGCCGCGCATCGATCGACTGGCGGCCCTCGGCGGTGGGCGCCAGCTTCGCGGTCAGGCGAAAGCCGCCGGCGACGGGCTGGCCGATCAGGCCGGAAAGCGGGGCGATGTTCTCGGCGCCGGCCGTCATCTGGCCGTCGAAGCGGGCGGCCGCCATGTCGTAGCGGCCCTCGGCGGTGGCGCGCACCGGACCGAATGTGATTTCTGCTTGTTCCAGCCGCACGGATTCGCCGTCGCGGGCGGCGCGGATCGCCACCTGCACCGGCTGGCCCTCGGCGCGGCCGGTTAGGCGCAGCGTGCCGCCATAGGCGCTGACCGCCGGGATTTCCGCGGTGAGGTCCGGGTTCTCGATCCTGCGCCCCGCCGCGACCAGGCCTGGGCTGGTCAGATGCAGGCGGATGGCGGGGTCGGCGACGGGGCCGGTGACGCGGGCCTCCAGCCGGGCGGGGCCTTCCAGCTCCGGCCGGATGGCCTTCAGGTTCGGCACCTCCAGCTGCGCCGCGATGTCCAGCAGGTCCCAGCCGGTGCCCTGGACGTTCAGCTTGGCGCCATTGCCGCGCAGCTCCAGGCTGTCGATGCGGAAGGGGGTGCCGGCGAAATCCACCTGCGGCGCCGGGCCCAGCACGGTCGACAGCGGGTCGGGCCCGCGCAGGCCCTGGGGGCGCAGCTGGGCGGTGATGTTCTGCCCGTCACGGATCTCGGCATGGAGCAGAATGCTGTCCCAGCCGACGATCTCGGGCACCAGCGGGCCGAGCACGCTGGAGGCGGCGACCCGCGCCTCGGCCTTCAGCAGCGCCATGCTGCCGCTGGCGCGGATTTCACCCGCCTCGGTGGTCAGGCGCAGCGATCGCAGCTCCGGCTGGCCGCTGGCGGGGATCACCGCATCGAGGGAAAAATCCAGCGCCCGTACCGGGGGCGGCGCCAGGATGGCCGGGGAATCCAGGTGGCCGGCCAGGGTCAGGCCGCCGGCGCCGCCGGGCTGGAGGGACACCTGGCCCTCGGCGCGGAAGCCGGCCTGGCCGCCGAAATCGGCGCGCGCCGTCAGCGCGGCCCCGCTCGCCGGGCCATCCAGCTTCAGGCTGAGATCGGCCGGCGCATCGGGAATGCCGAGGCCGGTGGCCAGCACGCCGCCGGCCGGCTCCTGCACCCGCAGATCGGCCAGCAGCCGGCCCTTGGGGTCGAGGCCGAGCGCCAGGTTCAGCGAGCCCGCCGCCTCCAGCCGCTGCACCGCGAGCTTCGCCTGCAGGGCGGCGGCGATGAAGGAGGCGTCGCCGTTCAGCGACAGCGCGAAGCCGGGGGCGGGGCCATGCTCCTCGACGGTCGCGGCCACCAGCTCGCGCGGGATCTCGATGCGGGCGATGGCCAGCTTTTCCAGGCGGATGGCGACCGGCAGCTCGGGCAAAGACGGGATCAGCGGCGCATCGGCCGGGGCCGGCTCGGGCGGCGGCGCGTTGGGATCGGCCTCCGGCAACCGCAGCAAGGCGATGCGGCTGGCAGAAATCTCTTCCACCCGCAGCTCGCGGCTGAGCAGCGCGCGCAGGTCGAGGTCGATGCGGGCATTCTCCACCTCCAGCCAGGGGCCTTTCGCGTCGGCCATGGTGAGGCGGGCAAAGCCGGGGGCGCCGGGCAGCGGGCCGTGCAGCCCCTCGATGGTGAGCCCCGGCACGAAGCGCTGCGCCAGGTCAGCGATCATGCGCTGGCCGGGCGCGGTGTTGGCGCCGAGCAGCACGCCGCCCAGCAGCAGAATCGGCACGATGATGATCAGGGCCAGGGTGACCCCGGCCCAGCGCAGCAGCCGGCGCATCAGAAAGCCTGCCCGATGCCGATATAGAGGCCGAAGGCGCTGTCGCCCGGTTCCTTGTTCAGCGGAATGCCGACATCGGCGCGCAGCGGCCCGATGGCGGTCAGGTAGCGCACGCCGAGGCCGGCGCCGACCTTCAGGTTGCTGAAGGTGGGGGTGGGATCGCGGGTGACCGCGCCGGCATCGACGAAGGCCGCCATGCCGAGATTGCCGGAGACGCGCTGGCGCAGCTCGATGCTGCCCTCGATCTGCGACAGCCCGCCGGCCGGCTCGTCGGAGGCCGTGCGCGGCCCGACCGACTGGTAGCTGTAGCCGCGCACCGAGCCGCCGCCGCCGGAATAGAAGCGCTTGTCCGGCGGCACGCCGCCGAAGCTGGCGCCGACGATGCTGCCGACCACGCCGCGCAGCGCCAGGATGCTGCCCTTGTCGCCGCTGATGTCGAAATAGGTGCTGCCCTGGACCCGCAGCCGGGTGAAGACGTTGCTCTCGCCCAGGCTGTAGATCGGGTTGACCAGCACGGTGGCGCGGGTGCCGCGGCTGGGGTTCAGCAGGCTGTCGGTGTCGTTCCAGCGCAGCGTGCCCAGCATGCCGAGCAGCTGGTAGCTGGTGGTCTCGCCATCCTGCGTCACCCGGCTGAACTCGACCTGCGGCCCGGCGCCCCAGGACAGGCGGGGCGACACGTTTCGCTCCAGCAGGGCGCCCAGGGTGAAGGCGTCGCGATCGTAAGCGTCGGGACGCTCGCGCAGGGCGGCGATATCGAAGGTCAGCGTCTGGTTGCGCCCGGCGAACCAGGGCGTCTTCAGGCTGGCGCCGACCTTGCCGCCGGTGTCGCTGGTATCGCCGGTGGCGCCCAGCCGGTTGACCTCGCCCTCGATGCGCAGCCGCTCGGCGCCGCCCAGCAGGTTGCGATGCTCCCAATAGGCGCTGAAGGTTGGGCCGTAGCGGGTCTCGTAGGCGGCGCCGAAGCCGATGGCATGCAGCGGCCGCTCGATCACCGTGTAGGTCACCGGCAGGTGGCCGGCCTCGTCCAGCCGGTCGGCGGCCCGCGCGCGCACGGTGTTGAAGACGCCGAGGCTCAGCAGGTCGCGCCGGGTCTGGTCGATCTTCTCCTGGCTGAACTGCTGGCCCTCCATCGGCGCCACCATGTCGGCCAGCAGGGAGCTGTGCGTGCGCTGCTCGCCGGTGACCGACGGCCGGGCGAAATTCGCCCGCGGCCCGGGGGTCACCAGGAAGGACACTTCCATCCGCTGCGTGTCGTGGTCGACGGTGACGCGGCGGCGCAGGCTGGCGAAAGGATGCCCGGCATCGCGCAGCGCGGTGACCATGCGGCCTTCCGCATCCAGGATCGGCTGGGCGCGGGCGGGGCTGCCCTCGTCGATCCCGGCGGTCCCGGCATCCTCGATCGAGGCGCCGGTCGGCTCGGCCTGCAGCCGCACCGCCGCCATCTTGTACTGCGCGCCCTTCTCGACGGTGATGACGATGGGGATCGGCGTGTCGCCGCTGCGCGCCGCCAGCCGGTCGGCCAGGCCCGGCGTGTCCGGCGTCGACCCGTCCAGCAGCACCCGCGCCGTGCCGGCGTAGTAGCCCTCGGAGCGCAGCGCGTCGCGCATCGTCCCCGACTCGGCGATGGCGCGGCTGACCAGGCCATAGCTATCGACAGGCGCGCGCTCGCGCAGCTGCTCCAGCGCCGAGGCGCGGGAAATTGCGCCGTCCAGCGCCTCGTCGCCGGTCTCGGGCAGGGTGACCGCATAGGTCACCGTGCGCTCGGCGGCGACCTCGGGCGCGTCATTCTCCCTTGTTTCGGCATCACCTTCGGCGGCGGCCGGCGCATTCGCCGGCGCGTCCTGCGCCCGTGCATGCAGCACGGCCGCCAGAGGGATCGCCAGGCCGAGGCCGGCGGAGAACAGGGCGAGGGGGAGGGAGGATTTGAGACGCATCGGCTTAAGCGGTATGCCCTAGCACATGGATCCGACCCTTGCCGAAACACTGACGCGTTGGCGCAGGCATCTCCACGCCAATCCGAGCCTCACCTTGCATGAGGGCCCGACCGCGGCCTTCGTGGTCGAGAAGCTGAAGGAGCTCGGTGTCACCGACATCGTGACCGGCATCGGCGGCCATGGCGTGGTGGCCAGCCTGCACCGGCCGGGCAGCAACCGCAGCGTCGGCCTGCGCGCCGACATGGACGCGCTGCCGATCGAGGAAGCCGCCCAGGACCTGGCCTGGCGCAGCACCAATCCGGGCGTGATGCATGCCTGCGGCCATGACGGCCACACCACGGCGCTGCTCGGCGCCGCCGCGCTGCTGCTGCAGGACGACAGCTGGAAGGGCACCGTCCGCCTGGTGTTCCAGCCGGCCGAGGAAGGCGGCGGCGGCGCCGCGGCGATGGTGAAGGAGGGGCTGTTCCAGCGCTTTCCGATGGACCGCATCTTCGGCTGGCACAACTGGCCGGGCCTGCCCGCAGGCACCATCGCGGTGCATGACAATGCCGTGATGGCGGCCGGCAACCGCTTCGAGATCGTCATCGACGGCCATGCCGGCCACGCCGCCCTGCCGCATCTGACCCGCGACCCGATCGTCGCCGCCGGCCATGCCATCGTCGCCTGCCAGTCGATCGTGGCGCGCAGCCTGGACCCGATGGCCACCGGCGTGGTCAGCCTGACCGTGGTCAATGGCGGCGAGGCGCAGAACCAGATCGCCGCCCGCGTCGTCATCAAGGGCAGCCTGCGCTACCTGACCGACGAGGTCGGCGAGCAGATCCGCGACGGGCTGCGCCGCGTCGCCGCCGGCGTCTCCGCCACCTTCGGGGTGGAGGCCGAGGCCATCATCGGCGGTGGCGTGCCGGTCACCGCCAACCATGCCGAGCCGCGCGAGCTGGCCGCCGAGGCGGCCGCCGCCGTCACCACGCTGCGCCGCGATGTCGGGCCGGCGATGACGGGGGAAGACTTCTCCCATTTCCTGCACAAGGTGCCGGGCGCCTTCGTCTGGATCGGCAACGGGCCGGCCGAGGGCGGGCGGGAGCTGCACAACCCGCATTATGATTTCAACGACGCGGTCCTGCCGGTGGCCAGCGGCTTCCTGGCCGAGACGGCGCGCCGCGCCCTCGCCAAGGATGCCAAGGCGGAGTGAATCGGCACGGTCCGGAGCAAGGCGAAGGGCCGGCATGACCGGGGCAACGCCCGCCACGGCCATGAGTTGCGCGCCGCGTAACCGCGGCGACGGCGAAAGGTTCCGTTAAAGAGAAGCAAGCAAGGGCGGGGGGAGGTATCCCCCCGCACCCCCTCTATTTCTGTCAGAAAGCAGGGACACCGCAGACCATGGCCAGCATTCCGAACGCCACCTCGGCGCGCATCGATATCCCGAAGCTCGGCCTGGGGACCTGGAAGCTCTCCGGCGCGGAAGGCCAGGCCTCGGTCGAAAGCGCGCTCGCCCTCGGCTACCGCGCCCTCGACACCGCCGACCGCTACGCCAACGAGACCGAGGTCGGCGCCGGCATGGCCGCCTCCGGCCTGGCCCGCGGCGACATCTTCCTGACCAGCAAGGTCTGGTGGGAAAACCTGGCGCCCGAGGCCATCGAGCGCTCGCTCGCCGGCTCGCTGAAGAAGCTCGGCACCGACTACCTGGACCTGTTCCTGGTCCATTGGCCGCGCCCCGACATGGACCTGCCCGCCGTGGTCAAGACCATGCAGAAGGCGCAGGACAGCGGGCTGGTCCGCCGCTGGGGCGTCTCCAATTTTCCTCTGGGTCTGATGCAGGAGGTGGAAGCCCTTGGCGGCCAGCCGGCGGCCCTGCAGGTCGAGTACCACGCGCTGTTGTCCCAGAAAAAGCTGCTGGATTTCTGCCAGCCGCGCGGCATCGCGCTGACCGCCTATTCGCCGCTCGGCCAGGGCGCCCTGGCCGACCAGCCGGTGCTGGCGGAGATCGGCAGGAAGCACGGCTTCTCTGGCCTGCAGGTCGCGCTGGCCTGGCTGCTGAAGCAGGAGATGGTGGTTGCCATCCCCAAGGCCGGCCGGCGCGAGACGCAGCAAGGCAACCTCGACGCCCTGGCGCTGATCGACAGGCTGGATGCGGCCGATATCGCCGCCATCGACGCCCTGCCGAAGGACTGGCGCCGGGTGAACCCCGACTTCGCCCCCGATTGGAACGCATGATCTAGGATACAAGTGCGATGCGGCGCTTGCCGTGTCGCACTTCGTTGCGGTAACGCAGAAGGATGTGGAACCCGTCCTGCCTGCCGTTGCCGGATTGGGAAACGCTGCTCGGCACCCTCTACGACGCCGCCCTGCAGCCTGACGCCCTGTCGCGTTTCGCCGAGCAGCTGCGCCTGACGCTCGGCGCCGGCAGCGTCGGCGTCTTCGCCGTCGATGGCCGCAGCGGCGCCCCGGTCGGCGCCATCCAGGCCAGCCAGATCGATCCGGAGGCGCTGGCGCTCTATGAGCGGCACTGGCACCGCGAGGATCCCTGGGCCCGCTTCGCCATCGACAACCCGCATCTGACCGTGCTGCGCGGCCAGGATGCGATCGCCGATGCCGATTTCGCGGCCACCCCCTACTACAACGACTTCGCCCGCCATATCGACGCCTTCCACCTGGTCGCCGCCCGCGCGCCGCCGGATGCCCTGTCGCGCTTCGGCGTCGTCGCGGTGCACCGGCCGCAGCAATTCGGCGCCTTCGACGCGGCGGCGCTCGACACCCTGGCCGTGCTGCGGCCGCACCTGCAGCGGGCGATGCAACTGGCCGAGCGGCTGCAGGCCGCCGAGCTGAAGGCCGAGCTCGGCTTTGGCGCGCTGGACGCGCTGCGCATGCCGGCCCTGGTGCTGAACGCCGAGGGCCAGCTGGTCATGGCCAATGCCGCCGCCGAGGCGATGGAACGCACCGGCGGCCCGCTGCGCTTCGGCCGCCAGAACGGGCGCCTGGCCGCCGCCATCCCGCGCGACACGCAATGGCTGCTGGCCGCCATCGGCCGGGCGGCGACCGGCGATTCCGGCGGCGCCCTGACCCTGCAGCATCCGGCGACCGGCGAGCGCCTGGCCGCCCTGGTCGCCCCGCTGCCGCGGGCCCTGCGCCACGCGGGCGCACGCGCCGCCGGTGGCGGCTTCGCCCTGCTGACCCTGCGCACCCTCGACGCCGCCGAGGATGCGGCGCGGCTGGAGCAGCTGCTGCGCGGGCTGTTCAGCCTGACCGTCGCCGAGGCCTCCACCGCCGCGGCCCTGGCGCGCGGCGCCACCCCGGATGCCATCGCCTTCGCCCGCGGCGTGCAGATCAGCACCATCCGCACCCTGCTGCGCCGGGCGCTCGACAAGACCGGGGCGGACAGCCTGCGCGGCCTGGCCCGCCTGCTGGGCCGGCTGGGCTGAGGCAGGCACGGCATGGACGTGAAGCGGCTCGCCGGCGGCAATCCGCAGATCCCGAAGGGCGAAGGCGACGCCCCCGTGCAGGCCTGGATCGCCGGGCTCGAGGGCTGGAAGCAGGACCAGGCCCGGGCGCTGGACGCGCTGGTGGCGGCGACGCTGCCCGGGGTGCGCAAGGCGGTGAAGTGGAACTCGCCGCTCTATGGCGTCGAAGGCCAGGGCTGGTTCCTCGGCCTGCATGCCCTGACGCGCTGCCTGAAGCTGGCCTTCTTCCGGGGCGCGTCGCTCGACCCGGTGCCGCCGGTCGGCGCCAGGGATCCGGCGGTGCGGTATGTCCACATCGCGCAGGGCGCGGCGCTGGACGAGGCGCAGCTGGCGCGCTGGATCAGCCAGGCTGCGCGCCTGCCGGGCTGGACCCCTGGAGCGAAGCCCTGAGGGCGGCATTCTCCGCCTCCAGCTCGGCCAGGCGCGCGCGCAGCGGGGCGACGCCGGCATTGACCTGGTCGGCGGTGAAGCGCGGCGTGATGTGCTGCGGGCAGTTCCAGTCATAGGCCTGCAGCTTCAGCCGGAAGATTCTTTCCGGCTGGCCGCGATAGGCCGGGTCGCGCACGGCGTCCTCCAGCGCCGGGTCGCTGCCCAGCGGCACCACCTCGGCATGGGCCAGCAGCTTCAGCCGGGCGCGGCGCGGATAATCGACCAGGATCAGCGCCACCCGGTCATCGGCACCCAGGTTGCCGGTCGAGATATACTGCCGGTTGCCGCGATAGTCGGCGAAGGCCAGCGTCACCGGGTCGATCACCTTCAGGAAGCCGGCCGGGCCGCCGCGATGCTGGACATAGGGCCAGCCATTCTCGGCGGTGCTGGCCATGTAGAAGCTGTCGCGCTCGGCGATGAAGGCGGCGACATCCTCGTCGATCCGGTCGAAGACGCGGTCGCGTCCGCCAGCGCGCCACAGGTGGTCGGCGCCCATCGCGGCCTGGGCGGCCTGCACCGAGGGCGTCGCATAGGTGTCGAGGAAGCTATAGGCCATGGCGAACCATCTCCTGTCTGTTCCCCGGCAGAATGGCGCTTCCGCCGCCCGCGAATAATCCCGTATTCTCGAAAGCCATTCTCTCGGAATCTGAAAGAAAAATGGACCGGCTGGAGGCGATGGGGCTGCTGCTGCGGGTGGTGGAGCGGGGCAGCCTGACCGCCGCCGCGCGCAGCCTGCACATGCCGCTGCCCACCGTCAGCCGCAAGCTCGCCGAGCTGGAGGCGCATCTGGGCGCCCGGCTGCTGCTGCGCACCACCCGCCGCCTGGCGCTGACCGAGGCCGGCGAGGCCTATCTGTCCAGCGCCCGCCGCATCCTGGAGGAGGTCGAGGCCGCCGAGCGCCAGGCCGCCGGCGCGTTCGGCGCCCCGCGCGGCGCCCTGGTGCTGACCGCGCCGGTGCTGTTCGGCCGGCTGCATGTGCTGCCGGTGGTGGCCGATTTCCTCGAGGCCTATCCGGAGATCGCCATCCGCCTGGCGCTGTCCGACCGCAACCTGCATCTGGTCGACGACCATGTGGACCTGGCGCTGCGCATCGGCCCGCTGCCGGACAGCAGCCTGGTGGCGACGCGGCTGGGCGCCATCGGCCAGGTGGTCTGCGCCAGCCCGGGCTTCTGGGACGCCCATGGCCTGCCGGACCGGCCGGCGGCGCTGGCGGGCCTGCCCTGCGTCACCTTCGACTTCGTCACCGAAGGCGGCCTGCCGGCGCCGCTCTGGCGCTTCGGCGAGCGGGTGGCGGTGGCGCTGCGCCCGCGGCTGTCGGTCTCGACCGCCGAGGCGGCGGTGGCGGCGGCCGAGCGCGGCCTCGGCGTCACCCGGCTGCTGCGCTACCAATGCGCCGGGGCCCTGGCCCGCGGCAGCCTGGTCCGCGTTCTGGAAGCCTTCGAGCCGGCGCCGCGCCCGGTCAGCCTGCTGCACGCGCCGCGCGCCACCCTGCCGCTGAAGCTGCGCTTCTTCCTGGATTACGCCATCCCGCGGCTGCGCGCCGGGATCTCCGCGATCAGCCCGGCGGAGGCGCCGCCTCCAGCGCCGTCCACAGCGGCTCCTTGAGCTTGCCCAGGAAGGCGCGGTGGGCGGCGAGCTCGTCTTCCGTCGGCAGGATCGGGCGCGGAACGCGGGCGGTGACGTCGGAGTCGACCGTGATCACCACGGGGGCGGCGACATTGGAGCGGGTGGCCAGCGCCAGGCCTGGCTGCTTGCCGCCCATCAGCTCCAGATAGACCTGGGCCAGCAGCTGCACGTCGAGCAGCGCGTTGTGGGCGGTGCGCATCGAGTTGTCGATGCCGTAGCGCCGGCACAGCGCGTCCAGGCTGTTCGGCAGGCCGGGGAAGCGCTTCTTGGCCAGCTGCAGCGAATCGACCATCCGCACCCGGTCCAGCGGGCCGCGGCCCGCGAGCTTCAGCTCGGCATCCAGGAAGCCGAAGTCGAAGGGCGCGTTGTGCGCGACGATCGGGTCGTCGCCCAGGAAGTCCAGCATGTCCTGGGCGATGGCCGGGAATTTCGGCTTGCCGCGCAGCATGTCCCAGGTGAAGCCGTGCACCTTCACGGCTTCCTCCGGCACCTCGCGCTCGGGGTCGATCAGCTGGTGGTAGAAGCGGCCGGTGGGGACCAGGTTGACCAGCTCGACCGCCGCGACCTCGAGCACGCGGTCGCCGGTCGCCGGGTCGAAGCCGGTGGTCTCGGTGTCGAGCACCAAAGTGCGGCTCATCGAAGCTTCTCCAGCAGGCGCCGGATGCCGCGGCGCGCATGGGCGCGGGACAATCCGGTGCGGATCACGTAATCGGCGCGGCGCCGCTTCTCGGCATCCGGCGTCTGCCGGGCCAGGATGGCGGCGAGTCTTTCTTCACTCATGCCGCCGCGCCGCAGCACCCGGGCCTTCTGCACCGCGGCCGGCGCCGAGACCACCACCACGGCGTCGCAGCGCGCGGCCCCGCCGGTCTCGAAGAGCAGCGGGATGTCGAGCACCACCAGCCGCCGCCCCTGCCGCCGGGCGCGGCCGAGGAAGCGCCGCTCCTCCGCGCGCACCAGCGGGTGGACGATCTTTTCCAGGACCTTCAGCGCCGGCGGGTTGCCGAGGACGGCGCGGCGCAGCGCCTCGCGGTCCACGGCGCCGTCGCGGATGGAACCGGGAAAGGCGTCCCCGATCGGCGCCACCGCGCGGCCACCGCGGGCCTGCAGCGCATGCACGGCCGCATCGGCGTCGAAGACCGGCAGGCCGTGGCGGCGGAAGGTGGCCGCCGCCGTCGACTTGCCCATCCCGATCCCACCGGTGAGGCCGAGGATCTTCATCGCGTCAGCGGCGCGGGATGTCGGCGGCGACGGTGTCGCGCAGATCGGCATCCACCGAAGGCGCCACGCCGAACCAGGCCTCGAAGCCCGGCCGCGCCTGGTGCAGCAGCATGCCCAGCCCATCGACGCCGACCAGGCCGCGGGCACGCGCGGCGGCCAGCAGCGGCGTCTCCAGCGGCACATAGACCGCATCCACCACCACCGCCTGGGCGGGCAGGGGGGACAGGTCGATCTCCAGCGGCGGCTGGCCGGCCATGCCGAGGCTGGTCGAATTGACCAGCAGCGCCGCATCCTCCAGCGGCGGGGAATCGGCGACGAAGACCGGCCCGCCGAGCTCGGCGGCCAGGGCCTCGGCCCGCTCGGCGCTGCGGTTGACGATGGTGAGCCGGGGGCAGCCGGCATCGAGCAGCGCCGCGGCGATGGCCCGCGCCGCCCCGCCCGCGCCCAGCAGCACCGCGGGGCCGGACGCGGCCTGCCAGGACGGCGCCTGCTCCCGCACGCTTTCCAGGAAGCCGAAGCCATCGGTGTTGGAGCCGAAAATCCGCCCGTCGCGGAAGACCAGCGTGTTCACCGCCCCCGCCCGCTGCGCCGTGGCGTCCACGCTGTCGCAGAGCGCGAAGGCGGCCTCCTTGTGCGGGATGGTCACATTGGCGCCCCGAAAACCCAGGGTCACCAGCGCCCGCACGGCCGCCGCGAAGTCGCCGGGCGCGACCTGCAGCGGGATATAGGTGCCGTCGATGCCATGGCGGCGCAGCCAATGGCCATGCAGCAGCGGGGAGCGCGAATGCGAGGCCGGCCAGCCGAGCACGCCCGCCAGCCTGGCCTTGCCGGAGATGATCGTCATGCGGCCATGAATCGACGGAGCCGCGGCGCCGGTCAATGCCCCTTTGCGCGGCTGCCCGCGCAAGCCCCCCTGGCAATCCGCGCCGCGCAATGCCACCACTGCGGCAACAGAGCCTATGAGACAGGAGCCCGGCATGACGCGTGCTTTGAAGGTCGCGGTCCAGATGGACCCGATCCAGGGGATCAATATCGACGGCGACAGCACCTTCGTCCTGATGCTGGAGGCGCAGGCGCGCGGCCACCAGCTGTGGCACTACCACGTCCGCGACCTGACCCTGGCCGCCGGCCGCGTGCTGGCCCGCATGCAGCCGGTGACGGTGCAGCGGGAGAAGGGCGCCCACTACACCCTGGGCGAGCTGGCCGAATACGACCTGTCGGAGATGGACGTGGTGCTGATGCGCCAGGACCCGCCCTTCGACATGGCGTACATCACGGCGACCCATATCCTCGAGCATGTCCACCCGAAGACCCTGGTGGTGAACGACCCGGCCAGCGTGCGCAACGCGCCCGAGAAGCTGTTCGTGATGCAGTTCCCGGAGCTGATGCCGGACACCATCATCACCCACGACCCGGAACAGGTGCGCAAGTTCCGCCAGAAGCACGGCGACATCATCGTCAAGCCGCTGTTCGGCAATGGCGGCGCCGGCGTCTTCCACCTGCGGCCCGAGGACAGCAACCTGAACTCGCTGCTCGAGATGTACGCGGAGAAGTCGCGCGAGCCGCTGATGATCCAGCAATACGTCCCCGCCGTGCGCCTGGGCGACAAGCGCATCATCCTGGTCGACGGCGTGCCGATGGGCGCCATCAACCGCGTGCCGGCGGAAGGCGAAAGCCGCAGCAACATGCATGTCGGCGGCCGCCCGGAAGCCGTGGCCCTGACCCCGCGCGACCGCGAGATCTGCGAGCGCATCGGCCCGGAGCTGAAGAAGCGCGGCCTGACCTTCGTCGGCATCGACGTGATCGGCGACTACCTGACCGAGATCAACGTCACCTCGCCTACGGGTCTGCAGGAACTGGCCCGCTTCGACGGGATCCACCTGGAGAAGGCGATCTGGGACGCGATCGAGGCGCGTAAAAGCGAAGGCTGATGAGAGAAGAGTTGGGTAGGCCAGGGGAATGAATTCCCCTGGACCCCTTCTTTTTCCTGTCAGATTGCCGTGTCCACGTGACGACAGGACGTGGCCCGGCCCAGCATCAGCGCGACCTTTGATCGAGCGCTGATGTATTAAAACAGCGCCCCGCCGTGATGCCCGGGCGACGGCGCAGTTGAAGTGCAGGTCACGCCAAGGCCGGTGATCAGAAAAAAGATGGGGGTCTGGGGGAATTCATTCCCCCAGCCTTCTCAGTCTTCCTGAATCTCTGGCATCGGCGGATCCAGTTCTTCCGGACGCCCGCGTTTCATGCGGCCGCGGGACAGTTCGGTCACCACCCCGTGCAGGGTGCGCAGTTCCTGTTCCGTCACTTCGCCGCGCTGGAACCAGTGGCGCAGGTTGCGCACCATGCCCGGGCGCTTGGGCAGGTTGTCCAGGAAGCCGCAGGCGTCGAGCTCCCCGGTCAGGCGGCCAAGGAAGCCTTCCAGCTCCCCCTTGGTCGCCACCCGGGTCTCGTTGGTCATCAGCAGGCGGGGCGGCGTCTTGTCCTCCGCCGCGTTCCACCATTCGTAGGCCAGGATCATCACCGCCTGGGCCAGGTTCAGCGACATGTGGTCCGGGTTCAGCGGATAGCGGACCAGGGTGTCGGCATGGGCCAGGTCGTCGTTCTCCAGTCCGGCGCGCTCGGGGCCGAAGAGGATGGCGGCGCGCTTTTCCTGGCCACGGCAGATCTCCACCAGGTCCTCGGCGGCGGCGCGGGCGGTGCGCAGCGGGACGACCACGTGGCGCGGGCGGGGGCAGGTGGCGAAGACGCGGTGGCAGTCGGCGACCGCGTCGGCCACCGTTTCATGCACCGTCGCCGCGTCCAGGATGCGGTCGGCGCCGGACGAGACGAACCAGGCGCGCTCCAGCGGCCAGCCGTCGCGCGGCGCCACCAGCCGCAGGTGGAACAGCCCGCCATTGGCCATGGCCCGCGCCGTGGTGCCGATATTCTCGGCCAGCTGCGGGCGCACCAGCACCACGATCGGGCTTTCGCCGGGGAGCGGCTTCAGGTCGGCGCCACCATCGCGGCCGGTCATGGGCAGGGTCATCCTTCGGGGGGCTTTGAATCAGCGCCCCCCGATAGCCGCCCGGCGCCGCCGGCGAAAGGGCCGATCGGCGCTCAGCCCGGCCGGGCCAGGAAGGCGCGCAGGCTGGCGATCTCCTTCTCCTGCGCGGCGATGATCTCCTCGGCCATCTGGCGCATGGCGGGGTCGCGGCCATGGCGCAGCTGGATGCGGGCCATGGCGATGGCGCCCTCGTGGTGCGGGATCATGCTGGCGGCGAAGTCGCGATCGGCATCGCCGGTGAAGCGGACGGCGGCCATGCCGCGATGCATCGCTGCATTGGCGGCCTGCAGCTCGGCGGTGGAGGCGCTGGCGGCCGGGCCCGGGGCAGATGCAGCGGCGCCGTGGCCGGCATGCTGGGCGAGGGCGGGGGTGGCCAGAAACCCCGCCAGCAGGGCGAGGGCGACGGGGCGACAGCGGAAATGCGGCATGCGGCAGGGCTCCTGAGCGGGGTGCCGCCGGACAGTGCCGCCTTGCCATGGGGGGAAGGCAAGGGCCGCGCCCGGTCACGGCCCCGCGCAAAGTGTAACGCCGCGCTGGCGCGGGGGCGGGGCGGCGCCACATGATGCCGAGCCCCTTGCCCCGGACACCGCATGTCGCTGCCGCTTTCCCTGCCGCCCCTGGCTGTTCCCTGGCGCGACCGCCAGGGCAGTTTTTCCCCCTTCAAGCTGGCGGTGCTGGTCGGGCTGTTCCTGCCAGGGCTGTGGCTGGCGGCGCTGGCGGCCCAGGGGCAGCTCGGCGGCCGGCCGATCATGGAGGCCATCCACACCACCGGCCTCTGGGCGGTGCGCATCCTCTGGCTGTCGCTGCTGGTCACCCCGGCGCGGCAGCTGCTGCGCTGGCCGCGGCTGATGCTGGTGCGGCGCATGGTGGGGCTGGGGGCCATGGCCTATGCCCTGCTGCACCTGGTGCTCTACGCGCTGGAGCTGAAATGGGACCTGGCCCGGCTGGTCACCGAGATCGCCCTGCGCATCTACCTGACCATCGGCTTCGTGGCGCTGCTCGGGCTGGTGGTGCTGGGGGTGACCTCGACTGATGGCTGGGTCAAGCGCCTGGGCGGGCGGCGCTGGGCGCTGCTGCATAAGGTGGTCTATGGGCTGGCCGGGCTGGCGGTGCTGCATTTCGCCCTGCAATCCAAGATCGACGTCACCGAGGCGGTGCTGATGGCCGGCCTGCTGCTCTGGCTGCTGGGCTACCGCGCGCTGGCGCCGAAAGGCGGGGCGCCGGGCATCGGGCGGCTGGTGCTGCTGGGGGTGGGCGCGGCGCTGGGCACCGCCCTGATCGAGGCCGCCTGGTACGGGGTCGCCACCGGGGTGCCGCCGCTGCCGGTGCTGGAAGCCAATCTCGATGTGGATTTCGGATTGCGGCCGGCGCTTTGGGTGGGGATCGCGGCGGCGGGGATGCTGGCGCTTCGGTTGGTGCGCGGGCAAGGGCAGAAGAAAAAGAAAGCAAGAGCGGGGGAATGAATTCCCCCGCGCCCCCATGTCACCGGCCCTTTCGGGGCCAGCGCTGAAAACTCAGGCCTTGCGCCAGGTGGTGCCGCCGGCACCATCCTCCAGCACCACACCCTGCGCCGCCAGCTCGTTCCTGATGCGGTCGGCCTCGGCCCAGTCCTTGGCACGACGCGCGGCCAGGCGCGCCTCGATGGCGGCCTCGATGGCGGCGCTGTCGTCGGTGCCGGCTTGGCGCCAGACCCGGGCATCGCTGCCCAGCAGGCCCAGCACCGCGGCCGCCTGGCGCAACGCGGCCGCCGCCTGGCCCGAGACCGGCGTCCAGTCGCGGCCCACCCGGTGCAGCACCGTGGTGGCCGAGCCGCCCACCGTCGCCACATTCTCCAGCGTGCGCAGGTCGCGCAGCCGGGCCAGCGCCAACGGAGTGTTCAGGTCGTCGGCCAGCGGCTCCAGCGCCCATTCGGCCATCTCGGCCACCAGCGCATCATCCTCGGCAGGCGCCGGCAGGTCCCGCGCCAGCAGCGCGTAGAAATCGTCGAGCTCGCCCTTGGCCTCGTCCAGCCGTTCGACGGTATAATCCAGCGCCGCCCGGTAATGCGTCTTCAGCAGCAACAGACGAAAAGCCTCGCCGGCCCAGGCGCCGCGGGCCAGGATGTCCCGCACGGTCAGGAAGTTGCCGAGCGACTTCGACATCTTCTCGCCGCCGACCAGCAGCATGCCGTTGTGCAGCCAGGTGCGGGCGAAGCGCGAGCCGGGGAAGGCGCAGACCGACTGCGCCTGCTCGTTCTCGTGATGCGGGAAGAGCAGGTCGTGCCCGCCGCCATGCAGGTCGAAATCCGGGCCCAGATAGCGCCAGGACATGGCCGAGCATTCGATATGCCAGCCCGGCCGGCCGCGGCCCCAGGGGCTGTCCCAGCCCGGCAGGTCCTCGGCCGAGGGCTTCCACAGCACGAAGTCGCCGGCCTCGCGCTTGTAGGGCGCGACCTCGACCCGGGCGCCGGCCAGCATCTCTTCCGGCGAGCGGCCGGACAGCGCGCCATAGCCGGGGAAGCTGGCCACCGAGAACAGCACATGGCCGTCGGCGGCATAGGCATGGCCATTGGCCACCAGCCGCTCGATCAGCTCGATCATCTGGGCGATGTTGTCGGTCGCCCGCGGCTCCTCGTCGGGGGCCTCGCAGCCCAGCGCCGCCATGTCGCGGTGGAAATCGGCGGTGGTGCGCGCGGTGATGGCGCCGATCGGCTCGCCGCTCGCCTGGCTGCGCGCGTTGATCTTGTCGTCCACGTCGGTGATGTTGCGGACATAGGTGACGCGGTCGAAGCGGCGGCGCAGCAGGCGCGCCAGCACGTCGAAGACCACCACCGGCCGGGCATTGCCCAGATGCGCCAGATCGTAGACCGTCGGGCCGCACACATAGAGGCGCACATGCTGCGGGTCGAGCGGGATGAAGCTTTCCCGCTGGCGCGTGGCGCTGTTGTGGAAGGCCAGTTCGGTCATCACTCTGCCTTGTCGGGGGTGTCGGTTCGGGGGGCTGTATCGG